>CANBWK010000090.1 GCA_947373105.1 Comamonadaceae bacterium
CAATTTTGAAGCACCCACCAAATCAGCCTCAAAAATATGCCATAATTTGCCTCTTCACAAGTTACCCGCCCGGGTGGTGAAATTGGTAGACTCAGGGGACTCAAAATCCCCCGCCGCAAGGCGTGCCGGTTCGAGTCCGGCCCCGGGCACCAGAATCAAGCCGCAACGCTCTCAGAGCTTGCGGCTTTTTCTATGTCACCACTTGACGCACATCAAATCCGACAAGCGCTCTGGGCGTAAGATGCATTCAGCACTCGCTTGAAAGCCCCGTCATGAAAGCCTTCATTTGCCTTTGGTTATTGCTCAGCGCCTGCTTTGCCCAGGCAGAGTTGCGGCAGTTTGGGCAGTCGCCCGGTAACACGTCTTACTATGACACGAACACCGTCCACCGAACCGGCAACAAAGTGCAGGTCTGGACCGTGACGGAGTTTCGACAACGCGAGGCTGCCGGCTTTTTGTCCACACGCTCGCACAAAGAACTCGACTGCAAGGGTTTGCAAGAGCGCACGATGCAATTCATGGCTTTCACGGAAAGCAAAGGCAAAGGTAAAACTGTCGGCGAGGTGAATGAGGCCAACACCTGGGAGAGCGTTCAGCCAGGGACACGCAACTCGCGCCTGTTGCACATGGTCTGTAGCGACTGAATTTCAGAGCAAAGAAGCTTGTGCGCACAAGCCTTCTCGCACGGTGGGGTAAAGCAGGCTCAAGCGCAACTCCTTTTTCATGCGCGCATTGTCCAATCGACGTGATTCACTCATGAAGCTGAGCAGCATCAAGGGCAGCGATGCGGTTGCACTGCTGCGAGAAACCCTGGGAGGCCGTGGCAAACCCATCAAGTCAGCGGCCACATCAAAATAGTCGCCCATTTTGAGTTGGGTATCGTCGTTGACGTTGTACACGCGCTGCGCTTTCCCCCGCCACAAAGCGGCCAGACAGGCGCGCGCCAGATCGTCGGCGTGGATGTGGTTGGTGTAGACATCTTCCTCGGGCAGCAAAACAGGTGTGCGTTTGAGCAACCGTTCCTTGGGCGTCCCACCAACGCGGTCAGGCGCATAAATGCCTGGGATGCGCAAAATACTGGAACGCACCCCGCTGAGCCCCAAAAATCGAACCGTTTCTTCCGCATCGACTCGGCGCACAGCCCGGGGGGTATGGGGTTGAACGGATCGGGTTTCGTTCACTTGGACCCCGTCACAATCACCATAGACACCACTGGTAGACCCATACACCAAGGCTGAGACACCTGAGCGTAAACGCATAATGCGACTCAAAGCCAAGGTGCGCGGATCGTGCGACCAGTCCCGACTTTTGTCTGTCGGCGGGGGGGCCAGATGGAGCACCCGGGTCGCCAGTCCAGCCAAGCGCGTTAAGGTCGTGGTGTGGTCCAAATTACCGACCAATGGCGTGATGCCGGCGGCCCGCAATTCGGACTTTCTTGAAGGGGTCGAGGTCAGCGCCATCAGGTTGACACGTCCGCCCAGCTGACGCGCAACCCGCATCCCGACATCGCCACAACCGACAATCAAAAGACGTTGGCGACGAAATCGGGCAGGCAAAGCGCCTAAAGGGGTTTGATTTGAAGGCAAAATCAGGGGTTCAGGTTAAAGACAGACCCTCAAGGATACATGGATGAGCTTTCAAATTACCGTGCAGCCCAGTGGCCGCAGTTTCACCGCCGACACGACCGAGACTTTGCTGGCCGCAGGCATTCGCCAAGGCATTGGCTTGGCCTATGGCTGTAAAGATGGCGCTTGCGGTTCGTGCAAGTGTAAAAAAATCGAAGGCACCGTGGTTCACGGCGTGCACCAGAGCAAGGCCTTGAGCGAAGAAGAAGAAGCGCAAGGCCTGATCTTGACCTGCTGCGCCACCGCGCAAAGTGACGTGATTCTCGAGTCCCGCCAGGTGACTGAGGCAGGGGCGTTCCCGATCAAGAAAATGCCGGTACGCGTGGTCTCTTTGGTCAAAAAATCAGACGATGTGATGGTGATCCATTTGCAACTGCCTGCCACTGACGTGATGCAGTTCCACGCCGGTCAGTACATTGAATTTTTGCTCCGCGATGGTTCCCGCCGCAGCTACAGCATGGGCAATGCGCCCCACACCTTGGAGGCAGGCGCCCCGAAAGTGGAGCTGCATATTCGGCACATGCCCGGCGGCAAGTTCACTGACCCGGTATTCACCACCATGAAAGAAAAAGACATTCTGCGTGTCGAAGGGCCTTACGGCAGTTTCTTTTTGCGTGAAGACTCGAACAAGCCCATGGTGCTGTTGGCATCGGGAACAGGCTTTGCCCCGATCAAGGCGCTGATTGAACACATGCAGCACAAAGGCATTACCCGCCCTGCGACGCTGTACTGGGGTGGCCGCAGACCCTCAGACCTTTACATGAAAGAATGGGTTGCGGGGCAATTGGCGCAAATGCCCAATTTGCGTTATGTTCCTGTGGTCTCGAATGCAACGCTCGAAGACGCTTGGACGGGTCGGACCGGTTTCGTTCACCAAGCTGTATTACAAGATCACCCTGACCTGTCAGGGTTTCAGGTGTACGCTTGTGGAGCGCCCATCGTGGTGGATTCGGCCCAACGCGACTATGGCGCCGCGGGCTTGCCTGCCGAAGAGTTCTTTGCTGATTCATTTACTTCTGAGGCCGACAAAGCGAAAGGTTGAACTCATGTACAGACCATTTTTGATTTTTGCTGCCTCGGTTGCTTTGAGCCTGCCCGTTGTGGCGCAAGTTCAGTTGATCACCGATGCTGAAGCCCACTTACCCGACGGAAAAACCACGGTGACACGGGCCATCACAAGAGGCCCTGGCATTCGCTTTGACTCCGCCACCGAAGTATCGGCCAAATCTTTCGGTTTCAAGGTGACCCTCGAGCCTCGCGGTGGTGCCAAACTGGACCCGCAATCGCTGAAGGTGGAATACCTCAAAGACCCGATCATTGACTTGACCGAACGCGTCAAAGTGGGCTTGAAAGGTGACACCATTGATCTGCCACAAACCAAAGTGCCCGTTGGTACACACCCCATCCGCATCACGGTTCGTGACTCGGAAGGGCGAACAGGTTCTCAAACTATCAGCTTGAACGCCAAGTAAGCACGGTCTGATGAACTGCCCCTACTGTCACAGCAACATTTCATCAAGGGCGCAAGTTTGCCCTCAATGCACACGCGACCTTTGGTTGATCAAGCCCTTGCAAGAGGAGGTTTTGGCCCTACAACAAAAAATAGCTGAACTTGAATTGAAATGGGCAGACGGTGCTTCTTCAGAACCGCAGAATGAACCTGCTGAAAAAACCATTCCTATTTACTCCGTAAGTTCGGCCCCAGCCAACGCATGGTCGAATCTAACCGTTGCCGCCGTGCTCTCTATTGCTGCGGCCTTGTTGCTGCATTGGTTGCTCTTGTTTGTGTACGACACGAATCCTTTGGTTTTGCGCTTGGCCACTATCTTGGCACCTGCGCTTATCTCTGCTTTGGCATTGTGGTTTATCAAGCCCAACCGACTGGCGTTGGTTTTGACCAGTTTGTTGGCCGGTACGATGGCGGTGGCAGGCATGTTGATCGTCACAGGCTTATTGGACAATGTGCCCATCGTGCCGCAAAACCTGCGTGATTGGCGAGAGACTTTGGAGTATGTTTTGGCTATTGCGCTGGGGTTTTTGACCGGTGCACTAACAGCCTCTTTAAGGCAACATGTTCAGAGACGCCAAGCCAGAACACCCGGCAAAGGCTTTTTGAATGGGGTTCAACGCGATGGGCATGGGCGCATCCATGTTGACGACATTACCGAAGCTTTGGAAAGATGGGGCACCGTGGTCGGCCCTCTGGTATCGGGTGGCATGGCTTTGTACGCCGGCGTCAAAAGTCTCATGGGCTAAAGCCCAGGAATCCTCATAAATGAAAACACTGCTCTTATCCCGTAACCGCGCACCCCTTTGGGCCATGATTGCCGCTTTGGCGTGGTGCAACTTGATGACCACATCCGCGTGGGCTCAAACCAAGCCGATTCGATTGATCGTCCCCTACGCTGCAGGCGGCCCCATCGATGTGACCGCAAGGGCATTGGCTGAACGCGTCAAAGACACGCTGGGCACGGTGATCATTGACAACAAGCCCGGTGCCGGCGGCAACTTGGGCGCAGATCTGGTCGCTAAAGCCAGCCCTGACGGCTACACCATTGGCATAGCAGCCACGGCCACGCATGCCATCAACCCTTGGTTGTTTGCCAAAATGCCATACGACGCAGGCCGTGACTTTGCGCCGATCACGCAAATGCTGCGTGTGCCCAACGTACTGGTGATGAACGCGGATACCGCACAAAGACTGAAGATCAACAACCTGGCTGATCTGGTGTCTTACGCCAAAGTGAACCCGGGTCGCCTCAATTTCGGCTCTGGTGGCAACGGCAGCGCAGGCCATTTGGCAGGCGAAATGTTCAAGCGGGCAGCAGGTATTTTCGCTGTGCACATTCCATATAACGGTGGTAATCCCGCGCAATTGGCATTGTTATCGGGTCAAGTCGACTTCAACTTTGACAACTTGGCCACAGCGGCACCGAACATCAAGTCAGGCAAGCTCAAAGCTTTGGCGGTGACCACAGCGCAGCGCAGCAGCGCTTTGCCCGACATCGCCGCGATGAGCGAGACCCTCAAGGGTTTTGAGATCGACACCTGGTGGGGTCTGGTGGCGCCCGCTGGCACACCGCGGGACTTGGTGGACCGCTTGAACAAAGCCTTCACAGCCGCACTTCAAGCACCCGAAACCAAAACCCGCTTCGCCCTGTTAATGGCCGAGCCTGTGGCCACCACACCCGAACAGTTTGAGGCCTTCATGAAGAAGGAATTAAACCGTTACGAATCGGTGGTCAAAGCCAGCGGCGCCAAGGTCGACTGATCATTCGCCCAATCACTCGCCCAAATAGGCTGCACGCACTTTGGGGTCTTCAAGCAAGTCCTTGCCCAAGCCCGACATGGTGATGAGACCCGACTCCATCACATAGCCACGATTGGCTATGGCCAAGGCCCGGCTGGCATTTTGCTCGACCAGCAACACAGTGACCCCTTGGGCGTAGACATCACGAACGACCTCGAAAATCTTGTCCACCATGATGGGCGATAAACCCATGGAGGGCTCGTCGAGCAACAACACTTTGGGGCGGCTCATCAGCGCGCGACCCATGGCCAGCATTTGTTGCTCACCGCCGGACATGGTGCCCGCCAATTGGTCTTTGCGCTCACGCAAGCGCGGAAAGATCGTGAACATCTTTTCAATGTCATCGGCAATCCCTGCAGTGTCGGTGCGGATGTAGGCCCCCATTTGCAGATTTTCGATAATGGTCATGCGGGTAAAGACCCCACGCCCTTCCGGCACCATTGCCAGTCCTTGTTGGACCAAATCCCAGGGGCCTTGTCCGGCAATGCTTTTGCCTAAGTACTCGATGTCGCCCGCATTCAATGGCTGAGTGCCTGTGATGGCTTTCATGGTCGTTGTTTTGCCCGCACCGTTGGAGCCGATCAAAGACACCAACTCGCCTTCATGGACTTCAAAGTCAACCCCCTTGACGGCTTGAATACCGCCGTAAGCCACTTTCAGGCCTTTGACTTTCAGCAAAGTAGTGGTCATGTCAGTGTCCTCCCGTGCCCAGATAGGCCTCAATCACTTTGTCATTTTTCTGAACTTCGGCAGGAGTCCCCTGGGCAATCGGTTTTCCGTAATCGAGCACCGTCACTCGGTCACATAAACCCATGACCAACTTCACATCGTGCTCGATCAGCAAAATGGTACGGTTGTCATTGCGAATGCGATCGATCAACTCACGCAATTGAATTTTTTCTGTGGCATTCATGCCCGCAGCAGGTTCATCCAGAGCGATCAATTGCGGATCAGTGGCCAAGGCGCGTGCGATTTCAAGCCGGCGTTGATCACCATACGACAAGGTGCGTGATTTGTAATCTGCGTATTGTCCAATTCCGACATAGTCGAGCAGCTCTTGCGAACGTTCAGCAATTGCCTTCTCTTCAGCTTTGAATCCGGTTGTGCGGAAAATCGCACCGAGCAAGCCCGAATGGGTACGCATGTGGCGCCCGACCATGACGTTCTCAAGGGCCGTCATTTCGGCAAACAAACGAATATTCTGGAACGTCCTAGCAATGCCTGCTTTGGCCACTTCGTGCACTGCAGTCGGCTCATACGGTTTGCCAGCCAGCTCAAAGGTACCTGCGTCGGGCGTGTACAAGCCTGTAATGACATTGAAGAATGTGGTCTTGCCCGCACCGTTTGGCCCAATCAAACCATAGACCTGTCCTCGCTCTATGGTCATGCCGACATCGGTCAAGGCTTGGAGACCACCAAAGCGCTTGGAAATACCTGAGACCTTCAAGACGGTATCGCTCATCTCAGGCTCCCTCTTTCAGTTGCAAGGATTTGCCATGCTCAGGTGATGGCCACAAGCCCCTGGGTCGCATCAACATGATCACAATCATGGCCAAAGCAATCAGCAACTGTCGCAGGATGGCGGCATCCAGTCGGCCATCGGTCAAGGCCTGCAATGGGCCTGCAACATAACGCAAAACCTCGGGTAAAGCAGACAACAAGACGGCTCCCAAAATCACGCCGGGCAAATGCCCCAACCCCCCGAGCACCACCATGGCCACGATCATCACTGATTCCATCAAACTGAAGGACTCAGGCGAAACAAAACCTTGAAAGCCGGCAAACATGGCTCCAGACACGCCACCAAAAGTGGCGCCCATACCAAATGCGAGCAGTTTCAAATTGCGCGTATTGAGGCCCATGGCTTTGGCTGCAATCTCATCTTCGCGGATGGCCATCCAGGCGCGACCAATACGTGAGTGTTGAATGCGATGTGATATCAAAATGGCAAACAAAACCAAGGTCAAAAACAAATAGAAGTACAGGGATACGGAGGCCACCTCAAAACCGCCCAATTGCAATGGCTTACCGAGGCTGTGCCCCAAAACACTCACCGAATCAATCTGGTCAATTCCTTTGGGGCCATTGGTGATGTTGTAGGGTTGGTCCAGGTTGTTCATGAACACGCGGATGATTTCACCAAAACCCAAAGTCACGATCGCCAAATAATCGCCCCGCAACTTGAGCGTCGGCGCCCCCAACAACATACCAAACAGACCCGCCACTGCGGCAGATACGGGAACGATGACCCACAAAGGCATGTGCAAACCCGCCGGAAACATGGCGGCGATAAGCGGGAAGGTTTCTGTCAAATGAGGAGACGCCATGAGTGCGTACATATAGGCCCCTACAGCAAAAAACGCCACATAACCCAGGTCCAACAAACCCGCGTACCCCACCACGATGTTCAGACCCACGGCCAGTAAAACATACAGCAAGGCCATGTCCGCAATGCGCACCCAGGCGTTGCCAAAGTTTTGCAGAATCAAGGGCAACAGCACCAAAGCCAAGCCGAAAACTGCATACGTCGAGAATTTTTTTTGTTTCATGTTTGTCACTTCGCGTTTCATGCCCGATCCGCCACACGCTCACCCATCAAGCCGGAGGGTCGCAAGGTCAGAACAAAGATCAATACGATGAAAGCAAATATGTCGGAGTAGTGACTTCCCAAAACACCCCCAGTCAACTCTCCGATATAACCTGAGCCAATCGACTCAATGAGCCCCAGCAAAATCCCCCCCACCACAGCACCACCCAAGTTGCCAATGCCGCCAAATACGGCTGCTGTAAATGCTTTCAAACCAGGCAAGAAGCCCATGGAGTGTTGCGCTGTGCCGTAATTGGATGCGTACATCACGCCTGCAATGGCAGCCAACACGGCACCAATGATGAAGGTCGCTGAAATCACCATGTCAGGCTTGACCCCCATGAGTGAAGCCACTCTAGGGTTCTCGGCAGTGGCTCGCATGGCGCGGCCTAATTTGGTGGAATTGACCAACCACATCAAGAGCGCCAGTGACACTGCTGTCACCCCCAAAATCATCACTTGTGTCGGGCTAATAACGGCACCGGCAACATCAATCGGTTGATTCGAAAGCAGCGTTGGATACGCCTTGTAGTTGGGTTTCCAAATGATCATGGCCAAGGTTTGGAGCAGGATGCTCATGCCAATGGCGGTGATCAAGGGGGCCAGTTTGGGGCTGTTGCGCAAAGGCCTGTAAGCTATTTTTTCAATCGCAAAATTGAGCACAGCGGCAACAACACAGGCAATCAGCAAGGCAATGATTAATATGACCCAACCTGGCGCACCAGGCATGGCTTCTTTCATCATGCCAATGACGGTCCAACTGGTCAAAGCAGCCACCATGAGCACTTCGCCGTGCGCAAAATTAATGAGATTGATGATGCCGTACACCATCGTGTAGCCTAGGGCTACCAAAGCGTACATGCTGCCCATGACCAGACCGTTGATGATCTGCTGAAGCAAGACGTCCATAAAAACTCCGTTGGTATGACTCGCCACGGAACAAACAGGACGCGTGGAGAAGGGGGAAATTGTAATGATCGGACTAAATTCTCAGGTACTCATTTGAATGGGATTTACCCTTGCTCGCGGTTTCTTCTTTTCAATTGTTCCATCTTCTCGGCGATCTTGATTTCCAGACCTCGGCTGACTGGCTTGTAGAAACCGGGCTCTGCCATGCCGTCAGGCAGGTACGTCTCTCCGGCCGCAAAACCCTCTTCTTCATCGTGTGCGTAACGATAGCCTTTACCGTAATGGAGTTGCTTCATGAGCTTGGTGGGGGCATTGCGCAAATGCAGGGGAACCGGACGGGTGCCCTCTTTTTTGACAAATGCTTTTGCAGCGTTAAAGGCTTTGTAAACCGAATTGGATTTAGGCGCAATGGCCAAATACACCACGCACTCAGCAAGTGCCAATTCACCTTCTGGACTGCCCAATCGTTCATAGACTTCGGCCGCATCGAGTGCCATACGCAATGCACGGGGGTCGGCAAGTCCGATATCTTCGCTGGCCATACGGATGAAGCGACGGGCCATGTAACGTGGATCGGCGCCACCGTCCAGCATCCGGACAAACCAATACAGCGCGGCGTCGGGGTCTGATCCACGCACTGATTTGTGCAGCGCACTGATGGTGTCGTAAAACTGCTCCCCTCCTTTGTCGTAGCGCCGCATACGCTCACCAAGCACCTTCATCAACCAAGCATCCGTGATGGGGGCTATTTTTTCACGCTCGGCGGCAACCGCCAAGGTTTCCAGGGTGTTGAGCAAACGCCTTGCATCACCATCGGCATAGGCAATCAAGCGCTGCTCTGCGTCTGTCTCTAACGATGCAATCGCGCCAATATCTTGCGCTTTGACCACAATCTGATGTAAATCCTCTTCATCCAAAGCTTGCAAGACATACACAGCGGCGCGAGAAAGTAAAGCCGAGTTGACTTCAAATGAAGGGTTCTCCGTTGTCGCCCCAATGAAAGTGAACAGCCCACTTTCAACATGCGGCAAAAAGGCATCTTGCTGGCTTTTGTTGAAGCGATGCACCTCATCAACAAACACGATCGTGCGCTGGGGATGCAATCCAGTGCGGGCTAACTCTGCTTTTTCAACCGCCTCGCGAATATCCTTGACCCCGCCTAACACCGCACTGATGGTAATGAATTGGGCATCAAATGCATTCGCCATTAAACGGGCGATGGTGGTTTTTCCCACACCCGGAGGGCCCCACAAAATGCAACTGTGCGGCTGTCCAGATTCAAAAGCCAAGCGCAAGGCAAGGCCTTCTCCCAGCAAATGCTGCTGGCCAATCACATCACCCAAAGTGCGCGGGCGCAAACGCTCGGCCAAAGGCTGGTGTGCCGCGCTCAAGTGGGGTGGGCTGGAGGGAGATGCCGTCATGTGCTTGAGTTTACGTGGCCCTGGGTTGGTTCTTTTTGGCCTGAGACCTTCCCACGCCTTCAATGCGCAGGAATTGGCTCCCAGTCAGGGCCGCAACACATCGGCCCCGGCGGGTGGTTTAAATTGGAAATGATTGGCAGCTAAAGCTGGGTTTGATTCATACGCCGTAAAGGTCAACACCGAACGCTGACCAAAGCTGTCTTGAACTTCCAGCACCGCCAATGCCGGACCTTTGTCGGTGTCTCGGAAAGCCGCGAGTACCGTTTGGATTTGACCATCTTTGGCTTTCGGCGTGGCCCGCATCCATTGCAATCCCTCTTTTTCAGGCTCTGCCTGAAAAACAAAATCAGCCTGTAATGCCTTCAGGTCACTGGCCGAAGTGAGAATCGCAGCAGGCGTCGAGCCCAGTGCCTGGGCCTGCTTGCGAGCCGTGACTTGATTTAAATCTGCGTCATAAATCCACAGAGTCTGACCATCTGCCACCAATGTTTGCACAAATGGTTTTTGGTAGTTGAACAAAAAACGTCCCGGGCGATCGAATTCAAAAATCCCAGTCGAGGTCTTACTTCGGGCAGTTTGCCCCGCCTTAGCAGGCGCTGTCACGACTTGAATAAAGTTAGCCCGTCCAGTTTTGGCCAGCCGCATGAATTGCTCCAGACTGTCTAGCCCATCGGCATGCACAGGCAACAACATTGCGTGAAACAACACAGGAAAAACCAAACACTTCAAACGAGATTTCATCATCTTCATGCTGTTCATTCGGAGCGGGTTGGTACCAAAATTTCGCGTTGGCCACTGCTGCTCATGGCACTCACCAAACCAGCCCTCTCCATGTCCTCCACCAAACGTGCGGCGCGGTTATAGCCAATTTTCAGATGACGCTGTACCAGCGAAATACTGGCTTTGCGATTTTTCAAAACCACTTCAACAGCTTGATCGTACATGGGGTCTTTTTCCCCATCCCCACCATCGAGCAGGCCGTCTTCACCCTCAGCTGTTCCGCCCTCAAGAACACCCTCGATATAGTCGGGATCGCCTTGCGACTTGAGGTAATTCACCACACGATGGACTTCTTCATCACTGACAAACGCGCCGTGAACACGTATCGGAAATCCCGTACCTGAAGGCATGTACAACATATCCCCCATCCCCAGAAGCGCTTCAGCACCCATTTGGTCCAGAATGGTCCGGCTGTCGATTTTGCTCGACACTTGAAAAGCAATACGGGTTGGGATGTTGGCTTTGATCAGCCCGGTGATCACGTCCACGCTGGGTCGCTGGGTTGCCAAAATTAAATGAATCCCCGCAGCACGGGCTTTTTGTGCCAAGCGCGCAATCAACTCTTCAATCTTTTTGCCAACCACCATCATCAAATCAGCCAATTCATCAATCACCACCACGATGTGTGGCAAACGTTTGAGAGGTTCTGGATCGTCGGGCGTCAAGCTGAACGGGTTGTAAATGAACTCTTCCCGGGCCGTAGCCTCGTCGATTTTGGTGTTGTAACCCGCCAGATTACGCACACCCATTTTGCTCATCAATTTGTAGCGCCGCTCCATTTCGGCCACGCACCAATTCAGGCCATGGGCCGCTTGCTTCATGTCAGTGACCACCGGCGCCAATAAATGTGGAATACCTTCGTAAACCGACATTTCAAGCATCTTGGGGTCGATCATCAGCAACCGCACATCACGCGCCTCGGCTTTGTACAGCAAGGAAAGAATCATCGCATTGATGCCTACCGATTTGCCCGAACCTGTGGTGCCAGCCACCAACACATGCGGCATCTTGGCCAGGTCGGCAACAACAGGATTGCCACCAATGTCTTTACCCAAGCCCATGGTGAGCATGGATTTGGCCTCGTGATAAACCTGAGAGCCCAGTATCTCGCTCAGTTTGATGGACTGGCGTTTGGCGTTGGGCAGTTCCAGCGCCATGAAGTTTTTACCGGGAATCGTTTCGATCACGCGAATGGACACCAAGCTCAGCGAACGGGCCAAGTCTTTGGCCAAGTTCACAACTTGAGAGCCTTTCACGCCCGTGGCAGGTTCAATTTCATAGCGCGTGACAACAGGTCCCGGTGCTGCAGCCAGAACACGCACTTCCACACCGAAATCTTTCAGTCGTTTTTCGATCATCCGACTGGTCATTTCCAGAGTTTCCAGTGCCACGCCTTCTTGTTGGGAGGTCAAACTGTCCAGCAAATCGACTTGCGGCAGTTTGCTGTCAGGCAACTCATTGAACAAGGGTTTTTGACGTTCCTTTTGCACACGCTCACTCAAGGGTTGTTGCTGCACAGGCGATTCAATTAGCACAGGGCTGTGAACCACAACAGGCTGAATAGGCACACTTGGCGGACCATCCCTAGCAACGGGTTCCATTGTGGGTTCGGTCAAACTTCGGGTGGCCAATCCCATCATGCGCAACTCCGGCTCAATCGGCTCCATCGATAGAGGGTGGTCACGCTCGCGCAGAGCCTGCTGACCCATGGCATAGTCCTGTTCTATTTCCTTCTTTTCCTGACGTGATGCGATCAACCCATCTATCTGTGCACCGATGGTCTCGGCCAAACGTCCCCACGAGAACCGAAAAACAAGTGCCACACCCAACACCGCCAGGACCAGACTGGCCAAGGCCGAGCCGGTAAAGCCAAGCCATTGAAGACTGAGCTTACCGGCCAAGTACCCCAAGGCACCACCACTTTGACCAGGCAAATTAGCGTCAAATTTGTACAATCTCAACCATTCCATTGAGCAACTGGCCACCAGCAATACCAACAAACCCAACCAAAATGCGGCGCGACTGTGGGTTATCTTCAAGCCTTGTGTCGACAGGGCTTCATCGCCCCGTAGCCAGACAGCTAAAGCCACTAACCATGCGCGGGCCCCTGCAGCCAAGCACCACCATGCCGAAAACCCGAACAAAAAATACGCGATGTCAGCCGTCCAAGCGCCCAGCCGGCCAACCCAATTGCGCACATTCCCGTCTGAGCCAGAACTGGACCAAGAAGGGTCGTGCAAGTTGTAACTTAACAGAGACAAAAAGCCCAATAGCAAAGCGGCCCCAGCAATGAACAGACCAAATTCCTGTGCGAACCGCGAAAAACCAGTGCGCGAGGCTGTTTCAATTTCAGGATGGGGTGACCCAGTTGGGTTGACAAGAGTGTGGATGGAGTACGTCATAGCAGTGACTGCAAGCTTACCCGATAGAACCCCCTTTTTGGAAGCCTATGTCCTTGACCGATGTACCCCAATAACCTCTGTCTGAATCTCCACTCCCAAGCTTCTTACAATCAAGCGTATCCCGGGTAAGCAGCCCATTCACATTGAAAAGTCGTAACCTCATGTCTAACAACCAACACGCCAAAGTCCTGATCCTCGGCTCTGGCCCTGCCGGCTACACGGCCGCCGTTTATGCCGCCCGCGCCAACCTCAAACCCCTCTTGATCACCGGCATGGCCCAAGGGGGTCAGTTGATGACCACAACCGAAGTCGACAACTGGCCAGCCGATGTGCATGGCGTGCAAGGCCCAGAACTGATGCAACGCTTTCAAGAACATGCTGAGCGATTCAATACCCAAATTGTGTTCGACCACATCAACAAGGTCGACTTCAGCAAGCGACCCTTCACCTTGACCGGCGACAGCGGCACCTACACCTGCGACAGCCTCATCATTTGCACTGGCGCATCGGCCAAGTATTTAGGCCTTCCATCAGAAGAAGCCTTCATGGGCCGTGGCGTGTCAGGCTGCGCCACCTGTGACGGGTTCTTCTACCGTGAGCAACCGGTTTGCGTGGTCGGCGGCGGTAACACTGCCGTAGAAGAGGCGCTGTATTTGTCGAATATTGCCTCCAAAGTTCACCTGATCCATCGCCGTGACAAATTCAAAGCCGA
This sequence comes from Comamonadaceae bacterium, assembly GCA_947373105.1. Lineage (GTDB taxonomy): Bacteria > Pseudomonadota > Gammaproteobacteria > Burkholderiales > Burkholderiaceae_C > Limnohabitans_A. Next base: position 13,747 of record CANBWK010000090.1, read on the forward strand.
AGCCATCATGATCGACAAGCTGATGGAAAAAGTCGCCGCCGGCAAGATCGTGCTGGAAACCAACAGCGTGTTGGATGAGGTGCTGGGCGATGCCTCCGGTGTCACCGGCGTGCGCTTAAAGAGCACCGACGGCAACAGCACCCGTGATCTGGCCTTGCAAGGCTGCTTTATCGCCATTGGCCACCATCCGAATACCGACATCTTTGAAGGCCAATTGGACATGAAGGGCGGCTATTTGCTGACCCGAAGTGGATCGCAAGGCTTTGCCACCATGACCAGCGTGCCTGGCATCTTTGCCGCTGGCGACGTGCAAGACAACGTGTACCGTCAAGCCATCACCAGCGCGGGCACGGGCTGCATGGCCGCATTGGACGCTCAGCGCTTTTTGGAACAAGGCGATCACTGAAAAAATAGCGCTATAATCGCAGGCTTCGCTGGGTTCAGTGAAGAAGATGGGTTACCGCCACCCTGATCTGGCGAGGTGAGGCGCTCGTGTGAACGACCGCCAGAGGCGATCGTGTGAACGACCGCCGTAGATATGGAGTGTCCACATGGCACGCGTATGTGAAGTTACGGGCAAAGGCCCAATGTCTGGGAACAATGTTTCCCACGCTAACAACAAAACAAAGCGCCGGTTCTTGCCGAACCTGCAATACCGCCGTTTCTGGGTAGAGACTGAAAACCGTTGGGTCCGCTTGCGCGTGTCTAGCGCAGCTCTGCGTTTGATCGACAAAAACGGCATCGACGCCGTGCTGGCTGACTTGCGTTCGCGCGGTCAAGCTTAATTCCAGTTACTGAAAGGACACGATCATGGCATCCAAAGGCGGACGCGAAAAAATCAAGCTGGAATCGACAGCCGGCACAGGTCACTTCTACACGACCAGCAAAAACAAGAAAACAATGCCCGAGAAAATGT
>CANBWK010000091.1 GCA_947373105.1 Comamonadaceae bacterium
GCTTGGCATCCTCTGTCAAAAGATCAATCAAGTCACGCGCAAAGTTAGGCAGTTCATCCAGACTGCGCACGCAGATCTGCATCGAGCGAACAGCCCACGGGTCAGACAGAGGCACCAGGCGGATGGCCATACTACGGGCGTGGCGGCGTGCTGCCGACTCGGGCAACACACCCACGCCGACCCCCGCTTCGATCATGCGGCAAGCCGACTCAAAACTGCCGACCTGGATGCGCACCTTGAGGGGTGTGTTCAGGTGCTCGCATTCGCGGTTCAAAAAAGCGTGCAGTGCGCTCGCTTCGTGCAGGCCCACATGGTCAAACACCAACGCATCGATCAACTGCATGCTCGGCATGTCAGCCACGGGATGCTGCTCGGGCACCACCAGCACCAGACTGTCGGACCTGTAGGGTAAGGTCTGCAGGCTTTCGGTGCGAACAGAGCCGGCCACGATGCCGATGTCTGTCTTGCCGTCGATGACGGCGCGGACGATTTCGTTGGAGAGTTTTTCCTGCAGATCAATATTGACGTCCGGATGCGTGGTCAGATAACGTCTAAGAACTTCGGGCAAAAATTCACTCAAGGATGTGGTGTTGGCATACACCCGCAAGTGGCCTTTGACGCCGCTGGCGTATTCTTGCAAATCACCTCGCAAGTGCTCTATCTGCCCCAACACCAATCGGGCCCGATGCACCAAGGCTTGCCCGGGAGGGGTCAAGGTCACGCCTTGGCTGTGGCGGTTCAGCAGTTTGGTGCCGATGCTTTCTTCGAGGTGCTTGATGCGGGTACTGGCTGCAGGCAGCGAAATGAATGAAGCTTCGGCCCCTTTGGTCAGGCTGTTGGCTTCGGCAATCCGCACCATGAGGCGCAAATCCACAAGATCAAAATGAACGGTCATGGCACGATTGTGCCATCTGGGCCAACCCCTGCTTCAGTGTTTCAACAAGGTTCCGACCTGGGGCCAACTGGCCACTTGCCAAAGAGCCGCAACGGCTTGCCGCATGGACTCGGTGGATGCACCGCCGCTGAAAGCCGCCAGCCGCATGGCTTTGTCGGTGATCTCCTGGCGGGACAAGGTGTTGCCCGGATCGCCCTTGGGCTCATCCACCCGTCCACTCAGCAGACGGCCGTCAGTGGTGGTCACAGTGACCTTACCGATCCAACGCTGCGGATAGGCTGTATCCACTTCTTCGTCCAGCACCATCTCAATGCGGTTGCGCAAAGCCTGGGTCTCGGGAGACAAAAAGTGTTTGTCAAACTCCACCAGACCGGCGTGGCCGTATTGCGCCACCAAGCCCAGCACCGTGCCCATGGAGAATTTGCTTTGATGCACGGTGGTGGGCTTGACCACGGGGCCCAGCACATCGATCGCGCCTTGATGCACATGGGTCACCACACGGGCCAGATCAACGTCTTTCAGGCCATGCGTTTGCATCACATGCAAGAGTGCATCGGCGGCTGGATGGGTGTGTCGGCAACTGGCGTGGTATTTGAAGGACGTTTCAGCCGTAGCCCAGCGGCTGCCCAAGCCATCAACCAACTTGGCGGGGTTGGCGTCGCTGGACATGCCCGCGGCCAAGCCTTGCGGACCTTCCAAAATGTTGGCCGCACCGGTAAAACCATCTTTGGCCAGATAAGCTGCCATCAGACCTGCCGCCGCTGCATGGGCTGTGTGCAATTGTTTGCTGTCGGCGGCGGTTCGCAAAAACTCCCACAGGCCGGCGGATTGTGTGCCGGCAGAACCAAAGGCATGCAGCATCTGCGAGGGGTTTAAACCCAGCAAATGCCCTACTGCAGCTGCCGAAGCCAAAGTACCCGCCGTGCCGGTGGTATGAAAGATTTTGTAATGCGAGCGGCCCAAAAATTCACCCACTCGAATGCCCACTTCGTAACCCACCACCGAGGCTGTGAGCAATTGCTGGCCACTGGCGCCCAAGGCCTGCGCGACTGCGACCGCAGGCGGAAACACGATGGTGGCGGGATGAAACACCGAACCGTTGTGCACATCGTCCTGCTCAGCCACATGGGAAGCCGCCGCATTGGCCATGGCAGCCAAATAGGGCGAAGAGGTCTGGCCATTGACGATCACTTCACTGGGCCCTTGTGAGCCCCCCATCGACTGGGCAAATCGGGTGATGCTCTCCACTGGGCGCGATCCATGACCCGCCACGGCTGAGCCGAACCAGTCGACCAGCAGGTCTTCGATCTTTCGAACCACCGATTCGGGAATGTCATCAAATCGCAACGTTGATGCAAAAGTGGCTAACCGGGCGGTATGCGTGGTCTCGGTGGTCATGCGTTCTCCTTGATGTTTTAAATGGCTTGGGTTGTGCGCAAAGCCTGTATGGCCGCATCGTCCAGACCGAGCTGTCGCAAGATCGCTTCCGTATGCTCCCCCACAGCGGGCACAGCGTCCATGCGGTAGTCGTAACGGTTGTTCCGGCCTGGGGGCAGCAAGGCTGGAATTTCCCCAGCGGGCGAACCCACGGTTTGCCAACGCTCACGGGCTTTGAGCTGTGGGTGCGCCCAGACGCCGGCCATGTCATTCATGCGGGCGTTGGCAATTTGTGCTTCATCAAGCCTGGCTTCGACCTCGCTCGTGCTCATGTTGGCGAACATGCCCAATATCAATTGCAGCAGTTCAGCGCGATGGGTGTTGCGCAAAGCATTGGTGTTGAAACGGACATCGGTGGCCAGCGATCCATCGCGCAGCACCACATCGCAAAACACTTTCCATTCGCGTTCGTTTTGCAGACCCAACATCACCGTGCCACCATCTCCTGCAGCAAACGGGCCATAAGGGTAAATGCTCGCATGCGAAGCCGCAGTTCTTGGCGGCGGGGGTGCACCTTCAAAGGCGTAGTAAAGCGGGTAACTCATCCACTCGCCCAAGGCCTCAAGCATGGACACATCGATGTGACTGCCTTGTCCTGTTTTGCCGCGCAAGAGCAGTGCGGAAAGGATATTGGTGTAAGCGTACATGCCTGCAGCAATATCAGCCATCGAATTGCCGGCCTTGGAGGGTGCCTCGGGCGTGCCAGTAATAGACAGCAAACCCGCTTCACTTTGGATCAACAGGTCATAGGCTTTTTTATCACGGTACGGACCGTCTTCGCCATACCCCGAGATATCACAGACGATGAGCTTGGGGTGGGTGGGGCTGAGCGCCTCAAACGACAAGCCCATGCGGGCCGCCGCGCCGGGCGCCAGGTTTTGCACTAACACGTCGGCGTCTTTCAGCAACTCACGCAGCACGGCCAGCGCGTCGGGCTGCTTGAGGTCGAGTGTCAAACTTTCCTTGGAGCGGTTGGTCCAAACAAAGTGCGAGGCCTGGCCACGCACACGCGTGTCGTAGGCCCGCGCAAAATCGCCCAAGCCTGGGCGCTCAATTTTGATGACCCGCGCGCCAAGATCCGCCAACTGGCGGGTGCAGAAAGGCGCAGCAATCGCATGCTCGAGTGAAACGACGGTGATGCCGTCCAGAGGTCTGATCATGGGTTCACCTCAAGAGATCTGTGGGAGCCAGCCCTGCTGGCGAATGGGCGCTTGAGGTCTGCGAGATATCGCTTGCAGGGCAAGCTCCTACAAGCCAGATATACCTTGCAGGGCAAGCTCCTGCAAGCCAGATATCGCTTGCAGGGCAAGCGCCTACAAAACTTGGGCCCCTGTAGGAGCCAGCCCTGCTGGCGATGTTGCAATTGCGGTCAGTTTCCATTTTCAAAACGAACGTGGCAGCCCGAGGATGTGCTCGGCCACGTAGCTGAAAATCATGTTGGTCGAGATCGGCGCCACCTGGTACAGCCGCGTTTCGCGGAACTTGCGCTCGATGTCGTACTCACATGCAAAGCCAAAGCCGCCATGCGTTTGCAGGCAGACGTTGGCCGCTTCCCAGCTGGCCTTGGCCGCAAGGTACTTGGCCATGTTGGCTTCGGCCCCGGCGTTTTGCATGGCATCGATTTTTTCGCAGGCCTTCCAGCGCATCAGGTTGGCGGCTTCCAGCTCAATGAATGCGTCTGCAATCGGGAACTGCACGCCCTGATTTTGACCAATGGGGCGGCCAAATACCACGCGCTCGTTGGCGTATTTACTGGCGCGGTCAATGAACCAGTAGCCGTCGCCAATGCACTCTGCCGCAATCAGGGTGCGTTCAGCGTTCAGCCCGTCGAGCAACGTCTTAAAGCCCTTGCCCTCTTCGCCCAGCAGAGCGTCTTCGGGGATTTCGAGGTTGTCAAAAAAAAGCTCATTGGTTTCGTGGTTGACCATGTTCAAAATCGGCCGCACGGTGAGGCCGTTGCCAATCGCCTGCTTCAGGTCGATGAGAAAGCAAGACAAACCTTCAGAGCGTTTCTTCACTTGGTCAGCGGGCGTAGTGCGGGCCAGCAAGATCATCAGGTCGCTGTGCTGGATGCGCGAGATCCAGACCTTTTGACCGTTGATCACCCAGCGGCCGTCTTTTTTAACAGCAGTGGTTTTGAGCTTGGTGGTGTCGCTGCCGGTGGTCGGCTCGGTCACCCCCATAGACTGGATGCGCAACTCGCCCGTGGCAATCTTGGGCAGCAGCGCGTTTTTTTGCGCCTCAGAACCGCTACGCACGATGGAATTCATCACATACATCTGGCCGTGGCAGGCGCCGGAGTTGCCGCCTGAGCGGTTGATCTCCTCCATGATGACCGAGGCCTCGGCCATCGTCAGGCCCGAGCCCCCGTATTCCTGCGGAATCAGCGCGGCCATCCAGCCGGCCTTGGTCAGGGCATCGACAAATTCTTCGGGGTAGCCGCGTTTTTCATCGACCTTGCGGTGGTACTCGTCAGGGAACTGAGCGCAGAGGTCGCGAACGGCGTCGCGAATGTCCTGGTATTGGTCGGGGGCGTGTTGCATGAAAATGATTCTTAGGTGATGAAATTTCAGAGCTGCTTATCAGGCCAGCTTGGCTTGCGCCTGCATGGTGAGCCAGCCTTCGTGGTCAGCGGCCCACAAGTCGATGGTCCGTCCATCCGCCGAGGGTCGGCCATTCAATGTGAACGCATGCAGGTCAAAGGTGGGCCGCACCGCGCGAAACTGGAAAGATGCCACCCGCGCTTGGGGCATGTGGCGGCGCAACAAGTCCATCAGCAAGGTGGCGATCAAGGGACCGTGAACAATCAAGCCGGGGTAACCCTCTTCTTGCGTGACGTAACTGCGGTCGTAATGGATGCGGTGGCCATTGAAAGTGAGCGCCGAATACCGAAACAACGATACCGGATCAGGCACAAAAGTTCTTTGCCAGGGCGCGCCGGTCTCGGCGGGTGTGGGCGGCACTTCAGCTGCCCCAGGCTCAGCTGCCGGGCGGTACACGATGTCATGCGTCTCTGTCAGGCACAGGCCTTGTGCGTTGTGAAAGGCATGCTCAACCTCGACAAACAACAGGTCGCCACTGCGCCCCGATTTGTGATTGACAGAGGCAATGCGGGATCTTTTTTCAGCCGCATCACCCACCACCAAAGCATTGCGCTCCCATTGGAATCGCCCGCCGGCCCACATGCGGCGTGGCAAAGGCACCGGAGGCAAAAATCCACCGCGCAGGGGGTGGCCATCGGCAGCAATCTGACTTTGCGGCGCTTGGGGCAAAAAGAAAATCCAATGCCACAAAGGCGGCACCAAACTCCCTGCGCCTTGCAAGGGGTCGGTGCGGTCCAGTGTCGCGCTCAAGCCGCGCAGGGGCGCAGCCGAGATCTCGTCGCAGTGCGTTTCAGAACGCCCTTCCCAACTGCGCAGGTGCGCGATTTGGACTTCATCCAGCTTGGTATTCATGTTGAGTCGTGTGAGATGCGTTCAAGTAATTCGCGTTTGAGGATTTTGCCGCTCAGCGTCATCGGCATGTCCGCAACCAAGTTAATGGTGGAGGGTCTCTTGTAAGCCGTCAAATGGGTATGCGCATGCAACTGCAAGCCAGAGAGATCCAACGCTATGCCGGACTTGGGTTCAACAAAAGCCAAAATTTCTTCGTTGCCATCGGCTGTCTTGCGCCCCATGACCGCGGCCTTTTGCACGCCGGGGTAATTCAAGAGAACGGCTTCCACTTCGCCGGGGTAAACATTAAATCCAGATCGGATGATCATTTCTTTCAAGCGGCCCACCACCTGCAAAGCGCCATCAACGGACTGTCGCCCCAGATCGCCGCTGGCATACCAACCGCCGGGCTTCATGACCTGATCGGTGATGGCTTCGTCGCGAAAGTAGCCCGGCATCAAGCCCACGCCACGCATGTAAATTTCACCGGTCTCGCCATGCGGCAGATCGCGGCCTTCGAGGCTGACGATGCGCAACTCGGCACCCTCTACCAAATAGCCCGCGCTGACATCTTCACGCCATTCGCCTAAGCGGCACAGGGTCAATGCACCGGCGTATTCCGACAGTCCATAGCCATGGTGCAAAGGCAAGCCGAAACGGTCTTGAACGGCATTTTTCACACTCAAGTCCAGCGGCGCGGCCCCCGTGTAAACATAACGCAAATGGGGAGCAGCCGGGTGGTCAATGCCCTGCGTGTCCAGCCAGGCCAACAAGCGCGAGAACATGGCCGGTGGACCTTGCAATTGGGTCATGCCTTGCTGCGCCAAGGCTTCAAACACATCAGCAGGATCGAATTGACTGCGCATGAGCAATCCGGAGCGCGCATAGATGGATGCCATGAGCACAGTCCCTAATCCAAAAATATGCGTCATTGGCAAATAGGCATAAGAGCGATCGGCCTTGCCCAACTGCCGCGACTGAGAAGACACTTTGGCAAACTGCAACAAACCGGCATGGGTCAGCATCACACCCTTAGGCTGGCCGGTGGTGCCGGAGGTAAAGATGATGGCGGCTACCGATTCGGCAAGCACGCCGGTCTGCACGGTTGCCGTGTCTAAAGTGTGTGTACGCAACAAGCCAGGCAATATGCTGGGCAAAGTCGTTAGTGCTTGTGCATGGCGACCAGCGGCCACGGACACGCCATCGGTGAAATAAACCAAGCGAGCATCAGACTTGGCAATAAAACCGGCCAACTCGCTTGCAGTCATCCGGGCGTTCACACCGCATGCCCATGCACCCACCCGGCTGCAAGCCAAAATCAGGGCGACATGTTCAGGGCAGTTTTCTGCAACCACCAACACCCTGTCGCCCAAACGAACATCACTCTGGCGCAACTCGGATTCAAGCGCATCGACCCTAAGTGCCAGCTCACCCATGGTGATCTGGCCCTCTTTCAGGTAGAGAAAGGGGTGGTCGGGATCTTCCTGAACGCGTTGATCAAACAGGTGATGAATGCGGGTCGGGTTCATGCGTTATTCAAAGCTCATGCCTTTGGTGACTTCGGCCCACAAGGCATGCTCGCGGCGCATGCGTTCGGCCAAGTCGACTCCTTTGCCACTCCAGATGACATAACCCTGGTCGACCCAGCGCTTGCGCAAATCGCCGTCCTGCAAGGCCTTGGCCGTGGCTGTGGCCAACCGTTGTTGTAGTTCAGGGGACATGCCCAAAGGGCCATAAAGCCCATACCATCCGCCCACATCGTAATCACGCACGCCCAATTCAGCCATGCTGGGCAACTGCGGCAAGGCCGGGTTGCGCTCTTTGGAGGTCACAGCCAAGGGCCGCACCTTGCCGCCATCGATGTAGGTTTTGGCGCCGCCCACGATGTCAAACATCATTTGAATTTGCCCGCCCATCACATCGGTCATGGCCGGGGCGTTGCCTTTGTAGGGTACGTGGGTCATGCTAACACCTGCACGGCGGGCAAAGAGTTCGCCACTCAGGTGGTTAGAAGCGCCCATACCGGCTGAGCCATAGGCGAGTTGGCCCGGATTGGCTTTGGCATAGGCCACCAACTCGGGCAAAGTTTTAAAAGGCTGGTTCAGGTTGATCACCAACACATTGGCATAACTCAAAATCGGTGCCAGCGGCGTCATGTCTTTGAGCGGATCAAAGGTCATCGCTTTGAGCACATGCGGGGTGATGGTCATGGTCGGGCTGGCTGCGAAAAAAATCTCGCTGCCATTTGGCGGAGACTTAACCACCGACTGCCCGGCCAACGCGCCACCCGCACCCGCCCTGTTTTCCACCACAACGGTTTGACCGAGTTCGCGACTGAGCACAGGCGCAAACACGCGAGCGGCAGCATCCACAGGGCCACCAGCGACGTAACCCACGATGAGTTTGACAGTTGACGGCGCGGTTTGTGCACCCACCCCGGACATGAAGAGTCCAAGTGCGGCCACCAGGACACAGTGCCTGCGGGCTTGAGAAAATACAAGGGACAAAAAGGCCATGGTGAAGCTCCTGAAGACGAGGACTCTGAAACGAATTTCAGTTGAGGGTGATCTTGGCATCGCGAATGATGCGCCCGTAAATGTCGGCATCGGCCTTCATGATTTTGGCGAAACTCTCAGTCGATTCGCCACCAGGGATCAAGCCCATCGCTTCGATTTTCTCGCGCACATCGGGCAACTTCAAAATGCGTTGCGATTCGGCCGAAAACTTGTCAATCACCGCCTTGGGCGTCGCCGCAGGCAAGAGCAAAGCAAACCAGCCCATGGGCTCGTAGGATTGCAGGCCCTGCTCCTTGAGTGTGGGGACCTGAGGCAACCATGTCAAGCGCTCACTGCCGGTCACACCCAACAATTTGAACTTGGGGAGGTGCTGCTTGGAAGAGCCCGCATCCAAAAATGCCGAGGACAACTGCCCGCCCATCATCGCGGTCACCAAGGGTGCGCCACCTTGGTAAGGCACATGCATTAAATCAAGTCCAGACTGTAAATTAAGCAAGGCCCCTTGCAGGTGTGCTGAAGTACCCGGGCCATAAGAGCCAATGCTGTGCTTGCCTGGATTGGCCTTGACCAGACTGACAAACTCTTGGAGGTTATTGACTGGCAATGTCGGTGCTGCCGCCAACACGCTGGGGCTGATCGCCACACGGGTAATCGGTGCAAAGTCCTTCAGAGGGTCGTAGGGCAATTTCATCAAGGAAATTTGCTGCACCAAGGCCACGATGCCAAACAAAACCGTGTACCCGTCGGCAGGGCCCTTGGCCACCAGGTTGTTACCGATGGTGCCACCTGCGCCTGGCTTGTTCTCGACTACCACCGATTGTTGCCAGTTGTCTTGCATTTTCTGCGCCATCATGCGGGCCAGGGCATCGGTTGCACCTCCGGCGGGGTAAGGCACGATGAACTTGATAGGCTGATTCGGATAAGCAGCCTGCGCATGCACCCCACCTGCTGCTAACACAGTCAAACTGCTCAAAGCAGCCAAGGCCACACGGCGGGTCATTGTTTGCATTCAAAGTCTCCTTTTGATTTTTTTAAGAACTTAACCGTTCAAGCGAGCTTCTCGCACCATGTTGCGGCCAATGATGATTTGCTGAATCTGCGTGGTGCCTTCGTAAAGTCGGAACAAACGGACATCGCGGTAAAAGCGTTCAATGCCATAATCTGACAAGTAGCCCGCGCCACCCAAAATTTGAACCGCCCGATCGGCCACACGACCACACATCTCGGACGCAAACATCTTGCAGCAAGACGCTTCAGTGGAGACATTGCGCCCTTCGTCACGTTTGCGAGCCGAGTCAATCACCATGCATTCAGCGGCGTACAACTCCGCCTTGCTGTCGGCCAACATGGCTTGCACCAACTGAAACTCGGCAATCGACTGGCCAAACTGCTTGCGCTCTATTGCGTAACGCAAAGCATCGTCCAGCATGCGCTGGGCCACACCCACACACACGGCGGCAATGTGGATACGCCCCTTCTCAAGCACTTTCATCGCGGTCTTAAAGCCCTGCCCCTCGCGGCCACCAATCAAGTTAGCGGCAGGCACGCGGACATTTTCGAAAATCACATCGCAGGTGTGCGCCCCTTTTTGCCCCATCTTCTGATCGATCTTGCCCAAGCTGATGCCGGGTGATTTGGCATCCACGATGAATGCCGAAACGCCGCCCGCACTTTTGTCTTTGGGGTTGGTTCGGGCCATCAGCGTAAAAATGCTGGAATGCGGGGCATTGGTGATGTAACGCTTGGTGCCGTTCACCACGTAATGGTCACCGTCCAAAATAGCCGTGGTGCGCAGCGATGCAGCGTCAGATCCAGCCTCTGGCTCTGTTAAAGCAAACGAAGCCATCAACTCACCTGTCGCCAACTTGGGCAGGTAATGGTCTTTTTGCGCTTGCGTGCCGTCCATCAAAATGCCTTGCGAGCCAATGCCCACCGTGGTGCCGATCACCGAACGGAAAGCGGGGGAGGTTTTGCACAACTCGAACAACAGCCGTGACTCCTCCTCCATGGTCAACTCCAGACCACCATAGGATTCAGGGATGGTCAGTCCAAACAAGCCCATGTCACGCATCTCCTGTACGATGGACGCGGGAATTTGATCGGTATCGGCCACTTCTTTCTCAGCAGGCACCAGCCTCTCGCGCACAAAACGGCGCACAGAATCGAGCAAGGCCTCAAAGGTTTCGGGATCTCGGATCATGTGGCCTTTACAAGGTATCAGCCGTGCCAAGCACCGCCGTGGACTGACTTGACAAGGTGCCGCCGTTGCCATGGGCGATAGCGGTTTGAGCGCCCTTGACTTGGCGATCACCACACTCATTACGCAATTGACGCACAGCTTCGATCAATGCAAATATGCCGTACATGCCAGGATGGACACAAGACAGACCGCCGCCGTTGGTATTGACCGGCAAATGCCCGCCGGGAGCAATGCCACCGTCACGCACGAATGCACCGGCTTCACCTTTGGCACAAAAGCCCAAGTCCTCCAGAAACAGCAAGGTGTTGATCGTGAAAGCGTCATACAACTGAACCACATCCATGTCTTTGGCACCCAGGCCTGCCATGGCATAGGCTTCTCGGCCCGATTGCGTGGCGGCCGTGACGGTGAGGTCTTGCATGGCTGAAATCTGGCGGTTCCACACCGCCGTGCCATTGCCCAGCACATAAACCGGTTTTTGGCGCAAGTCTTTGGCACAGTCACTGCGGACCAGCACGTAGGCGCCGCCGCCGTCGGTCACCAGACAGCAGTCGCGCACCGACAAAGGGTCGCTGATCATGCGGGCGTTCAAAACATCTTCAATCGACAAGGGCTCGCGCATGAAGGCTTCGGGGTTCAAACGTGCCCAAGCGCGAGCGGCCACGGCCACCTCGGCCAGATCGCGTCGGGTGGTGCCGTACTGGTGCATGTGCCGGGAAGTGGCCAGCGCATAGGCACTGGGCGGGCTGAAGGGCTCGTAAGGCGTTTCGTAGGGTTGCGGGTCCATCCAGCGGCGCGCCTTGGCAATTTCGCCGCGACCAAAAGTAGACGTGCGCTGCGTACTGCCGTAGCAAACCAGCACTGCATTGCATTGCCCTGACTGCAAGGCATGCATAGCAGGCAACAAGTGCGCAATGAAGCTGGAGCCGCCGACCATGGTGGCATCGATGAACGTGGGACGAATGCCCAAATACTCCACCACGGGCATGGACCACATGGTCGAGCCCACACTGGCGGTACACAGCCCATCAATGTCGCTCATTTTCAGGCCTGCATCGGCTACAGCCGCATGGGCTGAGCGCGCCAGCACTTCCATTTCAGAAAACCCATGGGCTTCACCACAACCGAAAGTGGCCACACCCGCAATGGCGGCGCTGCCGCGCAATGATTTCAAGCTCATGCTGCACCTCCTTGCAGGACGGTGAACTTCACCAAGCCTCGGCCTTCGGTCACCTCCACATGGGCCTTGACGCGTTGATCGATTTTCACCAGATCGGGGGCCAGGTTGGTGATGGTGCTCATCAGGCGTGGGCCCTCGTCCAGATCGATCAGGCTGACGTTATAGTCACCACCATCAGCGGGTTTGCGGCGCACGGTGGTCACGGCGTAAACGGTGCCCAGGCCGGTGGGCGCAACAAAATCGACTGCATCGCTGCCGCAGTGCGGGCAAATTTCACGCGGAAAATAAATATGCTTGTGGCAAGACTTGCATTGCTGAATCCAGAATTTTCCTTGGTCCAGCGCGGCCTGGTGCCGATGCAAAGTGCCTAGCGTGGGGGTCGTTGTCATAGGGTACTTTCTAACAAACTGCGGTTTCAGATGGGGTCCCAGCTGAACACATCGCCGGAACGTTCCAAATCAAAAAAGCTCGATTTGAGTGCGGGCATGGCCTGGGCCAGCACGGACTGCGGTGTCCAACCTTCGCTGCGGTGAACCGATCGCAAAGGGCGTGGCTGGCTCATCAAGAATATTTCATTGTTGCGAACCGCAAACACCTGACCATTGACATGCGCCGAGTCGTTACTGGCCAAGGCTACGGCCAGGGGCGCTATTTTGGCGGGCGTCATTTGCTTGATGCGATCCACGCGGGCTTGTTCCTCGGGCGTGTCGGTCGGGATCGAACCGATCATCCGGCTCCACGCAAAAGGCGCAATGCAGTTGGAGCGCACGTTGAACTTGAGCATGTCCAGCGCAATCGATTTAGACAAAGCCGTGATGCCCAGCTTGGCGGCCGAATAATTGGCCTGCCCAAAGTTACCGACCAAACCCGAGGTAGAAGTCATGTGGATGTAGTTCCCACTTTCTTGCTCCTTGAAATGCGGGGCGGCTGCACGGCTGACGTAAAAGCCGCCGTACAAATGGACCTTCATCACCGCATCCCATTCGTCAACGCTCATTTTGTGGAAGAAACGATCACGCAAAATACCTGCGTTGTTGACCACCACATCAATGCGACCATACGTGTCCATCGCCGTCTGGATGATGCGTGCAGCGCTCAAGGGGTCGGAGACGCTGTCGGTATTGGCCACCGCTTCACGGCCAAGCGCCTTGATTTCATTGACCACTTGCTGGGCGGGCCCAGCATCGAGGCCCTCACCTGCGACCGATGCACCAATGTCATTGACCACCAATCGGGCCCCTTCTCGCGCCATGGCCAGCGCGATGTCGCGGCCAATACCGCCACCCGAACCGGTCACCACCACCACTTTGTCTTGTATCAAACCTGGTTTATTCATCTCTTCACTCCTGAATTACATGACCAACAGAAAAAATTCAGTCTTTCCAAACGGTCTGACTGTCAATGATGTGCCGAAATCCGGCCTGCTTGCAATCTTCGTTTACAAAAGCCAGACTTTGGCAATACAAAACTCAGGGATTGCCCTGAGTCGCTGAGCTGACCACAACCAAATTTTCTGGCTCAGCCAGCCCCTCTTTTTGCGGCCAAGCGTGCATGTTCTTGCTCTTGAAGCTGTCGCCACAAAATTTTACCGGTGCCCGATTTGGGCAAACTGTCCACGAATCGCACAATGCGCGGGGCCTTGTAAACGGCCATTTGCTGGCGGCACCAGGCAATGAAGTCCTCGGCAGTCAATCCCTCTTGCCCGGGTTTACGCACCACCAAGGCCATCACCGACTCCCCCCTTATCGCATCTGGGATGGCGATCACGCAGGCCTCCTGTATGGCCGGATGTTCATACAAGGTGTTTTCAACTTCGGCCGGCCAGACCTTGTAGCCGGAGGCATTGATCATGCGTTTGAGACGATCACGCATGAAGAAATACCCTTCTTCATCGACAAGCGCCAAGTCGCCGGTCCTGAAATAGCGATGGCCGTCCAACTCAATAAAAGCATCAAGGTTCGCCTGGGGATTGCGCCAATACCCCTGCATGACCTGCGCGCCACGGGTGACCAGTTCCCCGACCTCGCCTTGCGGCAACTCTTGCAAAGTCTGCGGATCGATGATGCGCGACTCCACACCCTGCGTGGCCATGCCCAGACATTGCCGTTTGCCACGGGCCACCGGATTGGCATGTAAGAAGGCCGCCGTCTCGGTCAATCCATAGGCCTCGTTGTAGAACAAGCCAAATTGCGCCTGCAGCATCTTGGCCACCGCTTCGGGCATGGCAGCGCCACCCCCTGAGAGCAACACCAAGCTGGATAAATCGGTATTGCGCGTGGCTGCGTGCGCAAAAAACCCCATCACCATGCTGGGCGGCGCAGCCCAGGCTGTGACGCGATAACGCTCGACCAATTCCACCGCCTGTGCAGCGTCCCAGCGCGGCATCAACACCACCGTTGCACCCAAGGTCAAAGGCATGTTCAAGCCGTTTTGCATACCCAACATGTGAAACAAAGGGGCGACGCCCAAAAACACCGCATCGGCGTGCAATCCGCGCCAGACCTGCGAACCCACATTGGAAGCCAACACGGTGCGGTGACTGTGGCAACAGCCTTTGGGGTGCCCTGTGGTGCCCGAGGTGTAGGGCAATACGGCCAGGTCGTCCGGTTGAATGTTGACCGGTTGCAACACCTCTTCGGTGTGCAAGGCGTCGGCCAAACTGTACAAACCGGGGGCCTGAATCGGCTCCAAGGCATAACGCATGGCGTCAGGCAATGACGCCACGCCCAAAGATGTCAGGCCACCGGTATAAGCATGCACCACCACCGATTGCAATTCGGCTCCCAACATCGGCTGCACTTGGGCCAGCAGGTCTTGCGCCACAAAAGCAACGGCAGCACCGCTGTCCTGCGCGTAATAGCGGCATTCAGACAAAGTGCTCATTGGATTGACAGGCACCACTGCCGCACCGATACGCAAAGCAGCCAGGTAGACCAGCACGAATTGCGGACAGTTCTGACTGATCAGTAA
>CANBWK010000092.1 GCA_947373105.1 Comamonadaceae bacterium
GCCAAAAGCCCCGCAGACGGTTACACCGTGTTGTTCGGCATTGATACGGCTTTCACGGTCAACCCCTACATCTACAAAGGCATGCCCTTCAAACCTGCAGACTTCAAGCCCATCATGGTGATGGTGTCTTCAGGTTTATTGGTGGGGACTTATCCCGGCTCGGGCATCAAAACCTTGAAAGACCTGATCGCACAAGGCAAGGGCAAAGGCCTGAACTTCAGCAGCGGCGGCAGCGGCAGTCCCGGCCACTTGGCGTCAGAGATTTTCATGGATGCGGCGGACATCAAAATTCAACACGTTCCTTACAAAGGCAACAGTCCGGCCGTCCTGGCCGTTTTGTCTGGTGAAGTAGATGCAGGTGTGCTGGCTACCCCCGGTATGCTGCCGTACGTCAAAGCGGGCAAAATTACCCCCCTGGCGGTCACCAGCAGGCAACGCTCCCGCTCTGCACCCGATGTGCCAACCGTACTGGAGGCGGGCTTGAAGGACCTGGAGATGGAAGTTTTGTACGTCGCGATGGTCCCTGCGGCCACCCCTGAACCCGTGGTTCAGTTGCTGCAAAAGGCATTCACGGACGCACTCAAACGACCGGACACCCAAGCCCAATTGGCCAGCATGGACCTGTTCTATGAAGGACTGACCGGCCCAGAAGCGGTCAAACGCTTGAGCGACTTGTCCCAGCGATATGGGCGCATCATCAAATCAACAGGCATGAAAGTGGAATGAGCGCATGAGCACTGCTGCAACCCAACGCCCCAATATCATCTTCATCGTTGCCGACGACTTAGGCTTTGCCGATCTGGGCTGCTACGGCGGTCGCGATGCTCAATTTGGCAAGGTCTCGCCCGTCATCGACCAACTGGCCGCGAATGGCCTCAAGTTCACCGACGGCTACGCCAACTCCCCCGTTTGCTCCCCCACTCGCTTTGCCTTGATGACCGCACGGTACCAGTACCGCTTACGGGGCGCGGCTGAAGAACCCATCAACAGCCGATCCCGCAACAGCACAACGCTCGGACTACCCACATCGCACCCGACCCTGCCATCCACACTCAAAGCCGCGGGCTACCGCACCGCCTTGATTGGTAAGTGGCACTTGGGATACCCCCCCGCATTTGGGCCATTGCGCTCAGGTTACGATGAATTTTTTGGCCCCATGGCAGGGGGCGTTGACTACTTCACCCATTGCGCCTCGAATGGATCGCACGACCTATGGGTCGGCGAAGAAGAGCAAGCTCACGAAGGTTATTTGACCGACCTGATTTCGCGCCATTCGGTGGACTTTATTCACCGCATGGGCCAAGGTGATCGAAAAAACGATCCCTTCTTTCTCAGCATGCACTACACCGCACCGCATTGGCCCTGGGAAACACGCGAAGACCATGCCTTGGCGGCCACCATCAAGGACAATATTTTCCACTTGCAAGGCGGCAACATCCACACCTACCACCGCATGATTCACCACATGGACGAAGGCATCGGTTGGGTGGTCGAGGCCTTGCGCGAAACTGGGCAGCTGGACAATACGTTGATTGTGTTCACCAGTGACAATGGCGGCGAACGCTTCAGTGACAACTGGCCCTTGGTAGGCGGCAAAATGGACCTCACCGAAGGCGGCATTCGGGTTCCATGGATTGCGCACTGGCCCGCCACCATCGCCCCTGGTGGCGTCAGCCAACAGCATTGCATGACGATGGACTGGTCTGCCACCCTGATGGAGCTCGGCGGCGCAAACATAGACGCCGACTATCCCTTGGACGGCGTGTCCCTCACCGGCACATTGCGCAACCCAGCCCACACGTTTGAGCGCCCCATGCATTGGCGCATGAACCACCGGGGCCAAAGGGCCATGCGGGTTGGCGACTGGAAATACCTGCGTGTCGATGGCAATGATTACCTGTTCAATATTCCAGGAGACGCCCGAGAACGCGCCAATTTAGGAGGGCGACAACCCGTGCAATTGCAAGCCTTGCGCGAGCGCTGGGAGGCGTGGAACGCGACCATGCCCGCCATCCCTGACGATGCCACCGTCAGTCTGGGGTATTCTGTCAAAGACATGCCGCAACGCTGAGTTGCAAGACCCTTAAGATTCAGGATGGATTTTTTGAATCGTTTTTTGACTTTTAAACACTGGCCGCGACTGAGCCTTGATCTTGCAAGGGGTGAGTTGTTGGCTGGATTCACGGTGGCGCTTGTCATGGTGCCCCAAGCTGTAGCCTATGCAGGACTGGCGGGTATGCCGCTGGTGACCGGTCTTTATGCCTGCTTGTTACCGGCCTTGTTTGCAGTGTTATTTGGCAGCGCCAACCGCTTGTCAGTCGGGCCCGCTGCACTGACTTGCGTGCTGATTGCTGCATCACTGAATGGGTTGGCCGAACCGGGTTCGCCGGAATGGGTGTCCTTGGCCGTCTGGTTGTCTTTGTTTTCTGGGGGCATACAACTGCTCTTGGGTCTGGGCGGTTATGGCTGGTTACTCAACCTGGTCAGTACGCCGGTGATGATGGGCTTCACCCAAGCCGCATCTTTGTTGATCATGGCCTCACAGGTGCCCGCCTTGCTGGGTATGAAGTCCTCCAACTGGCGTTTGCAAGACTGGCCTACTTGGCTGTTCAGTTTGCCCGCTTTGTATGGTCTGTGCAGCTTGGTGGCGCTGCTGCTTTTGCGCCATTTCAAACCGCGCTGGCCTGGCATCATGCTGGTTGTCCTGACAGCCAGTACATTGGGCTACGCTTTGGGTTACGCAGAACATGGCGCTGTGGTAGGTTCTCTGCCCGCAGGTTTACCCGCGTTGTACTGGCCCGAATGGCCTGGCATTCATGTCATCAATCAACTTTGGGTGCCTGCCATGGTCATTGCCTTGGTCAGTTTTTTGGAAACTGCCTCGAGTGCCCGGATTGAATGCCAACGCGATGGCAAACGTTGGGATGACAGCACCGAATTATTCAGCCAAGGTTTGGCCAAATTGGCCTCAGCCTTGTCGGGGAGTTTCCCAACCAGCACGTCGTTTTCGCGCTCAGCTCTTCTGCTTTACGCTGGCGCCAGGTCGGGCTGGGCGGTCATTTTTTCAGCCTGTTTTGTGCTTTTGTCATTGCTGGTCCTCATGCCTGCATTGAAATTTTTACCACTTTCAGTCATGGCTGCAGCGGTCATTGTGGCCGTCATGAATCTGTTTCAACCTCGACAATTCCTCAAAATCTGGCAAATTGACAGAGTAGAAACATTCACCGCATTGGTCACATTTGCGATCACCTTGTTCACTGCACCCCGGATTTACTGGGGTGTTCTGGCGGGCGTATTGGTCGGTTTGTCACATTTTTTGCATACACGATTGCATCCCCGCATCATCGAAGTCGGGGCACACCCTGATGGTTCATTGCGTGACCGACACCTGTTGAAATTACCCCCGCTCGCACCTCACTTGTATGCGCTGCGCATGGATGCTGAGTTGGACTTTGCGGCGGCCAGTGCATTTCAATATGCGATTGCAAACCATTTGGCGAGTCACCCTGATGTTCAACACGTTTGTTTGTTTGCCCACCCCATCAACAGGATTGATGTGACGGGTGTCGAAACCTTCCATCAACTGCATGCGCAATTGAACAGCCGAGGAATAACACTGCACATCAGCGGCATTAAACTGCCTGTTCTAACGTCCCTGCAGAAAGCCGGTGAGCTGCAAGATGGACACGGACTCAGGCTATACAGAACCGATGCCGAAGCGCTTAAAGCGCTGGCCAAATTGAATGAAGACCCGAACGACATGGCTGCAGCCGCCATTTGAACGATCAACGGGTTGTTGAAACGACCCAGTTTTTCCCACCAGAAGCCACTTTGGTTTTTTGCCTTGATGCGGTTTCCTTGTCGAGTTCAGCCTTCATTTCGGCTTCAACTTGGGTGTTCATGAATTTCAAATAAGTGGAGGTTTCAGGCCATTCTCGAACGACCTGAATTTGCATCCCATCTGCCACGCGCCATCGGGCCGTGTAAGAACCCATCGCCAATTGCCCGACGGTTTCAGTACTTGGACCGTATTTGGCAGTGACCATTTTGACAATTTGTGCCGTGTGGCTAATGTCCATGAAATTGGCGAATGCATATTCAGCAAAAGCAAGTTGCTGTGTTGAAGCGGCATAGCCCACAAAAAACTTTGTCGAGCCATTCAACATGCCCTTAGCGTCGTAAATATCCACCCAATATCGGGCATCCTCCCGAACGACTTTCATTCCCTGGTCACGCAGGGCTCGCCGCATCTCATCTCGTGTGGCAGAACTCAAGCGCACGCCAAACATCTGAATCCATGCATTTTCCTCACCCTGCTGCTCAGAGGCTTCTCCGCTTGCTGCCGAAATGTTGGTATTGGCGTCAGACTCCGCCCATGCAAGACTCAATGTCATCCACAAGAAAATAAATGTCGCTATTTGTCGAATCACCCGCATCACAGTCCCCTTCCTTTTTTGTTTGAATTTCCATTTTTCATCTTGCTTTTGTCGACGTTTAACCCTGGAATATCGGGCGACCGTGAACCGTTGGCAACCGGTTCAGTCACTCCGAACTCGGCAGCATTGCTCTCCAGTCGACGCTGATCCTTCATCAGTGAGCGCAACAACAGCGAAGCGAGCATTCCCACTGCAACGGCCAATACCGCAGACAACAACAAAAAAACCGTCAAGCTCATTGCCCTTTTCCCTGTCCAAATGGCCTTCTAAAGGCGGCATTGTTCTTCAACCTACGCCCAACTTGGGACAGTTCAAGAGATCTCACTCATCAAATGAAGTCATCAGAATTTTGATGAACCTTGTGCAATGGACCTCAAAATTGATTGTGTTGACAGTTTTACATAGAGTTCCGGCGTAGTAAATACGCCAATTGGAGTATGCCAAATTGATTAAATTGACAAACCCTCAACCTCTCAAGTCAGGCGCTCAGAATCCATCCCTCGAGAGGATCAAAGTCCGGCAAACCAAACCCATTGGCCGTTGAATGCCTTTGCTCAGGTTGCACCGCCCAAGCCGCTTGCATCAAACACAGGGTGGCATCCAATGCATCGCCAGAGGGGTCGTGCACCAGTTTTTCTGACAAGATGGTGCTGAGTTTCAAACGCAGTTGCAAGCGAGTTTGTCCACGCTCCAAAGCACTGAGAATGTCTTTGCGGGCCAGCAAGCGATCTGTATTTTGTTTGGCTTTGTCATCGCTTTTGTAGCTGCGACGGCCCAAGATTTCGCGGGCCAGTAAGCCGGGGTAGGCTTCTAGGGCCACGCGACGCGGGTCAGCCGACTGCAGTCCGGGCAAAGAGACGCCAGCCTGAATCAGCAAAGGCACTCCCGCGTGCAGCATGAAAGCCACAGGTGGGTTGACCCATTTCATCGAAGGACTTGAGCCGGCAGGGCCATCAGTTTGTCGGTGGGCAAATTTAGCGCCAACAGGACGAGCGTTGCAAAAAGAGGAGAACTCAGCACGGATCTGCTCTCGGCTCAGATGGGCGTAATGGTGCATGCACTGCAGCCATTCACTAGGCCAACCCAAGGTTTCAACCAATTCACGTGGCAGGCCGAAAGGCAAATCAAAGCCGCCAACCCAATCGGCTGCTTGGGATAGCCAATGACCGAAATCGTTCAGCGTTTCAAAGGACTCGAGTCGCAGAAGTCGAACCTGATGGTCACGCGACTCTCCAACCGCCAGCACAATCGGTTTTCGTTTGCTGGGGCTGCTAGAAAAATCGCAGCCAATCAACATGATCGGTCAGGACCTTCCGACAATTGAGGCCGTGGCCATCAACTCTTCTAGCAGTGCCATCGAGACTTTGCCGGACACGCTGTAGGGATCTAACTCGGCGCGTTCGGAGTATTTGAGCAAAATTCGCGTATTGACCCGCGTCACATCGACTTGACCCATCGTCCATCCGCTGTAACGTCGTTCCGAAATTTCTTCGTAATGCAGCAAAACAACGTCTTTATGCCTTGGGTCTTTTTGAATATGCGCATACAACTCGCTGACCGCTTCACGCCCGCCCTCGATCGCTTGCAAAAAGATGCCACCACCGTAGCACAGGATGCCGGTAATACCGCCGCTCGGATTGAATTGGCGTGACTGAGACAATATGGCGTCGATAGTTTCTGGCCCCGCATCGACTGCGCGACTCGCATAAAGCAAACGTACCAGCATGGTCAATCCTTTCGAGGAATCAAGGCCAAAAATTCACGGCGCAAATTAACGTCTTTCAGGAATACACCACGCATCACCGAGTTGATCATTTTGCTGTCCATGTCTTTCACACCACGCCAGCCCATGCAAAAGTGGCTGGCTTCCATCACGATAGCCAAACCATCCGGTTGGGTTTTGCGCTGGATCAAATCGGCCAGTTGGACAACCGCTTCTTCTTGAATTTGAGGTCGCCCCATGATCCATTCGGCCAGACGCGCATATTTGGACAGGCCAATCACGTTGGTGTGCTCATTGGGCAATACCCCAATCCAGATCTTGCCAATGACAGGACACAAATGGTGACTGCACGCACTGCGTACCGTAATGGGCCCGACAATCATCAACTCGTTGAGGTGCTCAGCATTCGGAAACTCGGTAATTTCAGGACCTTCGACATAGCGGCCTTTGAAAACCTCTTTCAAGTACATCTTGGCCACGCGACGGGCCGTATTCTGGGTGTTGTGATCGTTTTCTGTGTCAATCACCATGCTGTCCAACACGCCCTTCATCTTCTCAGTCACCTCGTCGAGCAACAGCTCCAGCTCACCAGGTTGAATGAAATCAGCGATATTGTCATTGGCGTGGTAACGCTTGCGGGCAGCCAAAATACGTTCACGGATTTTGACGGACATGGGTGTGCCATGGTCTTGAGAAGGTATCGCTTCTAGGTCTGTCATGGCTTCGGGGGCATTCTTGGGCATGGCCAACATCGTAACAGCGATCAATAGCACCCTTCACAGTGAGGGCTCTGTTGTCGGGAGATGATGTCAGTACCGTTTGCCTGTCAAAAACAGAACAAATCGCATCAATCCGTAAGCCATCCAGTCCAAGGCTCTCTGATAACGCGGACGATCTGCAAACTCTGCAGCCGCTATGGGTTTGCTTTCAAACACCATGGCCTGTTCCAGTCGCCTGTGCAACTGTTTGGCAAAAGGGCCATCTGCCACGACCACATTGGCTTCACGGGCCATCAACAGGCTGAGTGGATCTAGATTAGATGAGCCTACTGTGGCCCAAGGCCGCTCGTGATAAGCGTCGATCACGGCAACTTTGGCGTGAAGAAAACTCTCAGTGTATTCATGAATTTCAACCCCTGCTGCCAATAAGACACCGTACACGGGCCTGGCCGCGTGGAATTGCATGAAGTACTCGTAGCGACCTTGAAGCAATAAACGAACTCGGACGCCGCGCCCTGCTGCATGGATCAAAGCCTGGCGGATCTTGCGACCTGGCAAAAAATACGCGTTGGCAATCACAATATCATGGCGCGCCAAACCAATTGCTTTGCGATAAGCTTTTTCGATTTGGCCTCGGTGCAGCAAGTTGTCACGCAGTAGCAATCCCGCACGCGCCACAATACTCGGATTGTGCGCTGCGTTATCGGCCTGCGTCCAAGGCAAGTGAAGTCCGGACGCCTTGAAAGAGCTGAAGGCCTCTGGGAAATTATGTTGGCGCACATTTCGAACCGCCTGCATGCGCCACCAAAGCTGAGACGTGGTCTCTTGCACTTCTGGCACCAATGCGCCGGTGGCAGCGACTGCAAAATCAAGCCTCGGTTTTTCCAACACACCGTAGTGGGGATCGTACAAATCATCCAAAATATTGATGCCACCGCAAAAAGCCACTTGGCCGTCCACAACACACAATTTCCTGTGCAATCGACGCCATCGACTTGGAATCATGAGGCCAAGCGTACTGAGCGGGGAATACACACGCCACTCTACCCCGGCATCGGCAAACCTTTGACGCCAAGCGTTGGGCAATGGACCTGAGCCGACCCCGTCAACCACCACCCAAACACGAACACCTCTGGATCCCGCGCGCAGCAACGCCTCTGCTACTTGCTCGCCTGCGCCATAGAAGTCAAAAATATAGGTTTCCAGATGCACTTGCGAACGCGCCTGATCCACTGCCTCAATCAACGCTGCAAAATATTCTTTCCCGCCTTCAAGCAATCGAATTTGATGCCCATCGCGAATGTAATGTGTTGAGCGCATGCGCAAGTCAGTCGAAATGGAATTCAGCCAGGAGCGGTAAATGGTCCGACATTTGTCGCCAGATACGCCCATGCGGCACCATCAAACCAGCCGGACGCAATCCCCGCGCATACACATGATCAAGTTGCACGATCGGCAAACGCGAGGGGAAAGTGGGCGACCTGCCCTGCGACCATTCTTTCAAATTCGCATCTTGCAGCATGCGCCCTACGCGGGTACCCCAATCGTTAAAGTCCCCGGCCACCAACAAAGCATCTTGCTGAGGAATTTCTCGCTCGATGAAGGCCAATAATTGCGTCACCTGCCGTATTCGACTTGCAGGAATCAAACCCAAATGCACGACGATGACATGGACCAAGCGCTCTTGAACCTGCAACTCCACATGCAACAAACCGCGTTGCTCCAATCGGTGGTCAGACATGTCTTCATGCTGGTGCGTGACCACCGGCCAACGTGACAAAAGTGCATTGCCATGCTCGCCATGTTTGGTGAAGGCGTTGGTTTTATAAATCGCCTCATAACCCTCGGGCGCTAAAAAATCCGCTTGAGCCAGGGTGGGCCAATTTTTGAAGTATTTTTCTTCAGTGCGATGTACTTTTCTGACCTCTTGCAAACACACCACATCGGCGTCGAGTTGCTCTACGGCGTGGCCAATGTTGTGGATTTCAAGTCGCCGTGCAGGCCCCAGGCCCTGGACGCCTTTGTGAATGTTGTAGGTTGCGACGCGAAACGCATTGGTCGAAAAATGAGGCGGCAAGTCAAGCACGTCAACTCCTCAGTCCAACCAGCGTGGCAACATCAAAATCGCCTCGGCATTGGAAGGTGAAAAACACCGATCAGCAGCTTCGCGCCAAGGCAACCATTCGTACTCGGTATGCTCTTTTTCATGCAGTTGGACGGGCCGAACGACAGGAACACGCAACCCAAACAGGCGTTCGGTGTTATGGCTTACATCCGGTGCGTAGCGTCGCCGCCAAGCAGGGTAAATTTCGTAAACATTCTCTAAAGCCCAATCACTCAACTGGCAGTCCGCATGCAGCGCATCGATACCTGTTTCTTCTTTGACCTCGCGCACAGCGGTGCTGTGCCAAGTCTCGTCTTCAAAGTCCTTGCTGCCCGTCACCGATTGCCAAGTTCCCGAATCCACACGGCGTATCACCAGCACTTCCAAAGCAGGCGTGTGAATCACAACCAGTACCGATTGCGGAATTTTGAAAGAGGGGGATTCTGACATCTGTGCTTATAGAAAATCAAGCTTTCATTCTAGCCACCCGCATCGTCAAAAGTTGCTTTTTAAGTGCCCCTTATGATGGGTCAATGAACCAAGACACTATGACTGATGCACCTGCCACCTTAAGTTGGACCGAAAACGGCACCGAATGCCATGCCCTGTGGCGTTCTGAGCGCAATGCCACGCCTCCCAAACGTGTGGTCATCGCCGATGACACACTGAATGCCGACAGCGCCTACCGTCTCGCCTGTGAAGGCACGGGTTTGTTGTGGCGTGGTGACTTTCAAAATGCACGGCTCTTGTTGCAGGCCATGATGCGCCGCTCCAATGCACCCATCAAACCTGGCAAAGCACGCGCCAAGTCCAAAGCCAATGCATATGCCCCCGTCACACCACAACAAGCTTTCCATTTGCACCGTCAGGCCCAATCGCAGCGCGCTCGCACCCTGTCCATGCTGTTGATTCCAATGAACGCGGACCGCAGTATTCCATTGCGCCGTGCACCGGATTTGGTTCAAGCCTGTGCAGAGGCATGGGGACCCGCTACCAAGGCCAATACGGTCACATCGCTGAGAGAGTTACTGGGCGTTGTGGGTGCGCACGAATGGCACAAAAAAGGCATCGAAGTTGAAGCTTTGGGCGGCGCACCCAACAACAAAATATTTCCAAGCTATGGCGTCTTCTCGCCAGTGCGTGGCGAGTATGTCACTCTGGTCGCCAATGCACCATTGCCCATTGATTATTCTTTGGCGTTTGACATCGGTGTGGGCTCTGGGGTGCTGTCAGCCATGTTGTCGCGAAGAGGCGTTAAACGCATTGTCGCCACGGACACCGATCCCCGCGCGATCCTCTGCGCCCGTGGCAATCTCGATCGACTCGGCGCCTTGCCCAAAGTGCAACTCATTCAGACCGATCTTTTTCCTGAAGGCCAAGCACCTTTGATCGTGTGCAACCCGCCGTGGTTACCTGCCCGCGCCAATGCGCCGATCGAACACGCCATATACGATGAAAACAGCCACATGCTGCGGGGCTTTTTGAGCGGCGTTTTGGCTCACCTGTCACCGCAAGGCCAAGCCTGGCTGATCCTGTCGGATTTGGCCGAACACCTGGGTCTGCGTTCACGCGAAGAACTTTTGGGTTGGATTGAACAAGCGGGCCTGCAGGTCTTAGGCCGAGAAGACATTCGACCCACCCATGCCAAAGCCATGGACAAGGAAGACCCGCTTCATGTGGCGCGATCTGCCGAAGTCACTTCACTTTGGCGTTTGGGCGCACTGACAGCACCTTAATTTTTGGGGCGCGTTGGCCATCGCCCTTGAAAGCCCCCCTGAGAATTTCTCCCCAAGCTGGAATTCACAGTCGCTATACTCGAGTTCATACGAATTTCAATTTCTTCATACGACTGATTCATGCCCCGCCTTTGGAAGTTGTTACCGCTGCTCTTGGCTTGGGTTTTAGTAACGAAAAGCAATGCCATTGAAGCACCCGCCATTGCAGAACGGCCTTCAGAGCTGCCTTCGATTGAAATCCGTTCAACAGCACAAACCCTCATGGGCATGGGTGGGGCTGCAAGTGAAGGCATAGTCTCTGCTCAGCGATTGGCGGCCATGCCCTTGATGCGCCCAGGTGAGGTCTTGGAAATGGTACCTGGCTTGATCGTCACCCAGCATGCCGGAGACGGCAAAGCCAACCAGTATTTTCTGCGTGGCTTCAATCTGGACCATGGCACTGACTTTGCCACCTACCTGGACGGCATGCCCCTGAACATGCCCAGCCATGCGCATGGGCAAGGCTATACCGATCTGAATTTTTTAATTCCTGAATTGATGGAATCGATTCAATACCGCAAAGGCCCCTACAGCGCAGAAGAAGGCGATTTTTCATCAGCAGGCGCAGCACGAATACACAGCGTGCGCACACTGGAAAATAGCATGACCCAATTCACGTTGGGGCCGGGCGGTTACCAACGCGGCCTGTTGGCAGGCTCACCGGCTTTAGGCGCAGGTCACTTGCTTTATGGGCTGGAATTTTTGAACAACAACGGCCCCTGGCTGGTTCCTGAAAAAAACCGCAAACTCAATGCCATGCTGCGTTACAGCGAAGGTTCAGCGCTCAATGGTTTTTCGGTCTCCGGCATGGCCTACAACAACACCTGGACCTCTACGGACCAGATTCCGCAACGTGCCATTGAACAAGGCTTGATCTCCCGATTCGGGTCTTTGGACCCGACAGCAGGCGGCATCACAAGCCGCTACAGCCTGTCAGGTGAATGGGCTGCCAAAACAAGCACGAGCCAGACCCGGGCCAATGTCTGGCTTTTGCAATCCAGTCTGGATTTGTGGTCCAACTTTGCCTACTGCCTGGCCGACATACAAGCCCACAACAACTGCAACACAGGCGACCAATTCAAGCAAACGGAGCGTCGCCTGGCCGGCGGATTTGCGGCATCGCACTCGCTGTTGTCAACATGGGGCCAGCGGGATCTTATTCACACCTTTGGGGTACAGGGTCGGCAAGACCAGCTCAGCCCGGTGGGTTTGTACAACACAAGTCAACGGGTCACCTGGAACACCGTCAGGGAAGACCAAATCAATCAACGCAGCCTGTCTGTCTGGGCAGAAACTGAAATTCGCTGGACAGAGGCCTTGCGCACCATCACCGGCTTGCGTGGCGACAGTTTTGACTTTCATGTCAAGGCCAACTTGCCGACCCTCTCGGGACAACAAAGTGCACAGATGGTCACCCCCAAACTGGCGCTGATTTGGAGCCCCATGAAATCAAACGAGCTGTATCTCAATTACGGTCAGGGCTTTCACTCCAATGATGCCCGTGGCACCGTCATCAGCGCTGCACCTGTCGCAGGTTTGGTTCGAACTGTGGGGCAAGAGATAGGCATTCGCAGCGAAGTCATGCCCGGCTGGCAAAGCACACTCGCACTGTGGCAATTGGACTCGGCTTCTGAGCTTTTATTTGTGGGCGATGCAGGTACCACCCAAGCCTCGCGCCCCTCCACACGCTTCGGTGTGGAGTGGACACAAGCCTACAAACTGAACCGGCAATGGGCCCTGGATGCGGACCTTGCCTGGTCACATGCCCGGTTTAAAAACTTCGGGGCCGAGGGCAACTTCATTCCCGGTGCCATCACCACCACGGCCAACTTAGGCCTGCGATTTGAACCCGTCAGTCCATGGTCTGGGGCCTTGCGGCTGCGTTACTTTGGACCCAGACCCCTGACAGAAGATGGCAGCATCCAGTCGGCAGCCTCTTGGCTACTTAACCTGCGGGTGGGCTACAAAGTGAGTCCGCGCACGCAATGGAGCCTGGATGTCTACAACCTGCTCAACAGCCCAGCCAATGACATCGAATATTGGTACGCCTCGCAAATGCGCGGCGAAGCCCGAGCCGTTCTGGACCGCCATGTTCATCCGGCCGAACCTCGCGTCGCCAGGTTGACTTTGACGCACCGTTTTGAATGAGCCAGTGGCAGCCCCTCAGGGCACCACCATCCCGTCGACCACCTGAATCAGGCTGTCACAACGCCTTGCAAATTGGGCGTTGTGCGTCACAAACAAGACCGTGGTGTTGTGCTCGCGATTGAACTTTCGCAACAATTCAAACACACCGTCAGCGCTTTGGCTGTCCAAATTTCCGGTCGGCTCGTCGGCCAACAACAATTGGGGATTCATGGCCAATGCCCGTGCAATCGAAATGCGCTGTTGTTGCCCCCCACTCATATTGCCCGCACGGTTGTTTTCCCATGCTGACAAGCCTACGCTGGCGATCAATTCTTGCGCCCGGATGCGCATGGCCGGCGTGGCAAAACCATGGGCAGCCATCATGGGCAACATCACGTTCTCAAGCGCTGTGAATGCCGTGAGCAAATGGTGGTACTGAAACACAAAGCCAATGGTGTGCCCACGCAAATGGGTTAGCGCCGTGTCATTGAGCTCGGTGGTTTCTGAGTTGCACACCTGCAGCTGGCCCGAAGTGGGTCTGTCCAGCAAACCCATGATATTGAGCAAAGTGCTTTTACCGGAACCCGATGGCCCCATCACCGCACAAAAATCACCTTTGAACAAAGTTAAATCAATCCCATGCAAGACTTCGGTTTCAATGGCCGCGCCGATGTTAAAGGCCTTTCGCACAGCCTTGAGTTGAACCAAAGGTTCCTTCAACGTGTTGGGCGCTTTCATTTCATCATCCTCGAATCGCCACAACGGGGTCCAGACGCGCCGCACGCAAAGCAGGCGCAAAAGCAGCAACCAAACCGGTCACCGTTGCCAAAACCAGGGCAATGACAAATAACGCCGGATCGAGCACCAAACCAAACAAGGGCGTGCCATCGGCATTTTTGGCCAAGCGCTGCCAAAGCACCAAACCCGCTGCGCCCAGCCCGCTCCCCACCAGGGCACCACTCAAAGCAAGCACCCCCCCTTGCAACAAAAAAATGCGCAAAATTTGCCCCCGAGAAATCCCCATCGCTCGCATGATGCCGATCTCACGCGACTTTTGAACCACCGAGACCACCAGCACACTGGCAATGCCAAAAGCAACTGACAAACCCACGAAAAATCTGATCACCGTATTGGCCGTGGTTTGCGCACTGATGGCCACAAAAAATTGCGCGCTCGATGTGATCCAACTGTCCGCCTGCACACCCGTTGTTGCCGTGATGCGTTGGGCCACCCGTTCAGCAGCGTACACATCGAACACAGCGACCTCAATGCCATTGACCCCACCGGCCATGCCCAGCAAATTCTGAGCGATGCGCAAACCTACATAGGTCATGCGTTGGTTCGCGCTTTTATTACCCAAGTCAAAGATACCCGCAATTTTGAGTGTGATGCCGGCCCCATTGGCGGTGTTCAATCGCAATTTGTCGCCTACATCCACGCCCAACTCGGTTGCCAAGTCCACACCCAACAACATGTCACTGGTCGTGATCTGTGAAGTACCTCGAACCATCTTGCTATTCAAATCAACAATCCGTTCATACATTTCAGGCTCAACACCGACCACACTGACTGCGCGACTTGCACTGCCTCGCAGCACCAAAGCAGAGCCACTCGCCACAGGCGTCACCGCCTTCACTTCAGGCATGGATTGGATCAG
>CANBWK010000093.1 GCA_947373105.1 Comamonadaceae bacterium
CAAATAATGTAGGAGGCTGTGACGGGCACCGCCAAGCCCACGATCCACACCACCAGTCCCGTGAACAGGGCCGTGAGAAAGAGGGACCCGTCTGCATAGTCGAGCACGATGGCGCTGAACTTCAAGCCCAGGCCCGTTAAAACCACAACACCCACAATGAGTCCCGCACCCGCACAGGTGGCTGCGATGGAGAGCACTTGGGTGAATCCGCCCGACAGGGCTTGCGTGAATTTAGACTTGTAAAGACTGGCCCAAAAAGGCACTTTGCCTTGAAAGGTGTCGTACGAAATCATGGCGGAATCTGAGCGCAAAAAACTGGTGAACAAAGAGGCGACCGTGGCCCAAAAAACGGACATGCCGGGTGAAAAACCCATGAGCATGAAGACCACAATGGAGATCAATGAGAAAAAGTGGAACCAGTACTTTTGGGTCAAAGTCCAGGCGCCCTCAATGCTCTCAATTTTTTGTTCGCTCATGTTGTATTTGCGTGCGTCGATGGTGACCATGACGTAGAGACCCAAATAAAACAAGAACGTTGGCACCGTTGCCATCAGCAGCACGTCGAGGTACGAAATTTTCAAAAACTCAGCGATCAAAAACGCTGCCGCCCCAAGGACGGGCGGTGAAATGATGGCCCCAAGTCCACCCGCGGCCAGCAAGCCGCCGGCAGCGTTCTTTTCATAGCCCGCTTTGGCCAACATGTCGTGCGCCACGGCACCCACGGTGACGGTCGTGGCCACGCCGGAGCCGGAGGGTCCGCCTAATAAAAACGAGGAAAGTACGACCGTTTTACCGACATTGGACGTTTTGCCGCCCATGACCGAGAAGGAGAAATCAATGAAAAATTGACCCGCCCCGCTGAATTGAAGAAAGGCACCAAAGATGGTGAACAAAATAATCAGCGTGGAAGACACATCGATGGCCGTGCCAAAAATACCCTCCAAGGTCATGTACATGAAACCGACCAAGCGGGCAAGTTCATAGCCCTTGTGTGTCCAAGGTGCAGGCAAATAATTGCCGAACAAGGCGTAGAGTAAAAATGAAACCGTCACGGTCAACAGCACCCAGCCATTGGTGCGTCTGAGCGCTTCCAAAATAAGAACGATCAGGGCGCTGCCAAACAGAACGTCGGTGGGCAGCGGGTAGGTGTTGCGGTCCGAAAAATCATCGCCCCCCATCACGGCATAAACCAATGTGGAGACGGCCAAAAAGGCCAAGCCAATGTCCCAGAACATCAGTCTGTTTTTAAAACGTGCAGCGATCGGAAAAGTCAGAAAGATAAACACCAACACCATGGTCACATGGGTTGTTCTGAGTATTTGTGCGGGCACGATGGCGTAAGCCGCATACAAATGGAAGAGGGACATGAGCACCGCCACCAAGGTGAGAGCGATCCCCAAATTGCCTTTGTATTGGTTGGCGTCACCCTCTTCTTCTTTGATCAGATCCTCAACGCGTTGACGTGTTTCCGCATCGAGAGTGTCTGTCACTTGATCAGTCAAGTTTTCCACCTTTTTCTTTGATGTACTTTTCTGCCCCGGGGTGGAAAGGCACGGAGGTGGAAGCATTTTTCTGCGTTGAAATCTTGACGTTGGCGTACTCTTGATGGACGGCAATCAAATCTTTTTGGTTGTCAAAAATAGCCTTCACAATTTTGTAGGCCTGGTCGTCCGGCATGCTGCTGTTGGCGATCAAAATATTCGCCACGGAGGCCATTTTGTTGTCTGCCCCCATGCCGGCGTAAGTGCTTTGCGGAATGACATCGGCGTAATACAAGTTACCCCATTTTTTGTTCATCGCTGCGACAGCATCCGAATGGTCAATCATGCGAATTTTGATGCCTGGGGTGCTGGCCAAATCCGTCACCGCTGCGGTAGGCAGTCCGCCCACCCAGAAAAAGGCATCGATCTTTTTATCCTTCAGCGCGTTGGCCGACTCCGCTACACCCAAGCGCTCGCGGCTCACGTCTTTCATGGGGTCAAGGCCTGCGCCCTCCATCAGCCGAAAGGCCATGACTTCGGTGGCGCTGCCAGGGCTGCCGGCAGAAATGCGGCGTCCCTTCAGGTCCGCCATGCTTTTGATGCCTGTGGACTCGGTGGTGACCACATGCATGCGATTGGGGTAGAGCACGAGCAATGTTTTGACATCGACTTTTCGGCCTTTGAATTTTTCCTGGCCTTTGGCCGCATCCAACGCGGCGTCCACCATCGAGAAGGCCAGATAGGGTTTGCCGCTGCCAATCAAATTCAGGTTGTCAACGGACCCGCCCGTCACTTCAGCCGTCGCTTGCATGCCTGACACGTGTTTGGACAAGACATTGGCCAAGCCGCCCCCCATGGGGTAGTAAACACCGCCTGTGCCGCCCGTGGCAATGGAGATGTTTTGCGCCATCAAATTGCTTGCTGCCAGCAACGCCAAACCAGAAACGATGTGTACGAGTCGCATAAGTGTGTCCTTGAAGATTGATACCCTGTGCAAACCTTACAGCGGAGGGGCAAATTTTCAAGGGGGTAGACCCTTATTTCTCAGGCGCCACCGCGGGTAAGACTCGGCTAAACTGACTTTAACAACCCGTGAAAAACAGAAGGAGACCGCCGTGAACGCCACCCAGTCCAAGTCCACCCCTGCCTCAGGCCTTGCCATGCGGGGCGTGTTGTCGCCGGTTCTAACCCCGTTCAAAGCAGACTTGTCGGTTGACAAAGCCCTGCTGACGGCGCAGTGTGAGTGGCTGTTGCGATGCAACGTCGGGCTGGCGGTTTTTGGCACCAACTCAGAAGGCAACTCTTTGTCTGTGGGAGAGCGCTCGGACTTGGTCCAGCATCTTGTGGGCCAGGGTATTGACCCGACGCGCATGATGCCTGGTACAGGGGGATGTGCTTTACCGGATGTGGTGAGTTTGACCCAAGCCTGCTTGCGTGCAGGCGTCCACAACGTTTTGGTGTTGCCGCCCTTTTATTACAAGGGCGTGAGCGATGAGGGCTTGTTCTCTTTTTTCAGTGCGCTCATTGAAAGCGTGGGAAGCAGCGACTTGCGTGTGTACCTGTACCACATTCCACCGGTCTCGCAAATTGGCTTTTCCATGGAATTGATTGAGCGCTTACTCAACGCATACGGCCCCATCATTGCGGGTGCAAAAGACAGTGGCGGCCAGTGGCCCAATACGGCCGCCATGATTGAGCGTTTTGCACCACGCGGTTTTTCAGTGTTTGCCGGCAGTGAGAACTTCTTGATGAGGACCTTGCGTGCAGGCGGTGCGGGCTGCATCAGTGCCACAGCCAATGTGAACCCGGCCGCTATTGCCGCGTTGTGCAGCCACTGGACAGCGCCGGATGCGGATGCGCAGCAAGCGCGCCTTGACGTCGTTCGCGCTTTGTTTGCAGCCTTGCCCATGATTCCAGCGATGAAGACGGCGGTTGCAGAGGCAACCGGTCAAATGGATTGGAAGCGCCTGCGCCCGCCATTGGTTTCGCTGGATGAGGGGCAAGCAGTGCAATTACGCACGGCCATGCAGTCTGCGGGTTTTGAAATGAAAATCGATTATTCGACTTCCTGAAAACCCGACTGCAGATCAGTCAGCGTAAACGCCAGCGGCCTTGATCACGGGGCTCCACTTGGCGATTTCGGCGGCCACAAACTTCTTGTGTTCAGCGGGTTCGACGCGCTTGTCGGTCACCACCACGGCGCCCAGGCCTTCTTGCTTTTTGATGAAGTCAGGGTCTTTCAAGGCGGCTTTCAAAGCCGTATTGAGCTTGGCCAGGATGTCTGCGGGCGTGCCTTTGGGGGCATACAAACCGTGCCAAATCGTGACCTCAAAACCCTTCAAGCCGGACTCTTGCAGGGTGGGCAAATCTTTCAAGGCGGGCGTTGTCAAGCGCTTGTTGGTGGTCACTGCATAGGCGTGGACTTTTTTGCCTTCAATCTGGCTGGTGGTGTTGGTGGTCTGGTCGCACATCAGGTCGATCTGTCCACCAATCAAATCGGTCATGGCGGGCGCGGTGCCTTTGTAGGGCACGGTGGTCATGTCGACTTGAATCGCGTTTTGAAACAGCAAACCGCACAGGTGCGAAGCAGAACCGACGCCGGCATTGCCCAAATTGATCTTGCCTTTGTTGGCGCCAATCCAGGTGCTCAGGTCCTTGTAGTTGGTCGCTGGCAAGGCAGGCTTACCGATCAGGGTCATGGGCACGTCGTTGATCATGCCGAGGTATTCGAAATCGCTGTCGACTTTGAAGGGAATGTTGCGCACCAGCGTGGGCATGGTGGCCATGGCAATGTGATGCAACAGCAAGGTGTAGCCATCGGGTGCAGCCTTGGCCACTTTGTTGGCGCCGATCGAGCCACCAGCACCGGCCGCATTGTCAACCACCACGGTGGCACCGCCCAGGGGCTTGCGCAAGGCCTCGGCCAGGTCACGCGCCACACGGTCCGTCGGCCCACCTGCCGTGAACGGCACCACAATGGAAATGGGCTTGGCCGTGGGGTAAGTATCGGCATGCGCCAAGAGGGACAAGGCCGCAGCGGCCACAACGAGCAAACGTTTCATAGGGAACTCCAAAAAATATGGGCACAGTTTAAGGGGTCCACAGCGCCGTCAGATCGCGGGGATTACCTATAACGCCGAGAAATAAAGGCTAACTGAACTGCAATTGCCTTTCATTGCGTCAAATCAAACGACCTCTATTGATAACTGCGGGCGTCCTCAATCACTTTGCCATCGTTGGCCAACGCGCCGGGTTGCGTCCAGACCACATCGCCACGCAGCTTAGTGATGTCGCGAATGGCTTCGCAGATGTGCGCCTTTAAAGCGTCTGTGGCATGTGCAGTTTCGACATGCAGGGCCATGCTGTCGTTGGCCATTTCGCCGCTGACCACCAAGCGGGCTTTGACCACTTCGGGGAAGCGCTTGGCGATTTGGGCGACCTGCCCCGGATGCACAAACATGCCGCGCACTTTGGTGGTTTGGTCGGCGCGTCCCATCCAGCCTTTGATGCGCTGCTGGGTGCGACCGGTGGGACACGGGCCAGCCAAGACAGCCGACAAGTCGCCGGTGCCGAAGCGGATCAAGGGGTAGTCGGGGTTGAGGCTGGTGACCACCAGTTCGCCCACTTCGCCTTCAGGAACAGGGTCGCCGGTGCCGGGGCGCACGATCTCGATGATCACGCCCTCGTCCAGCACCAGGCCTTCGCGGGCCGAAGTTTCATAGGCGATCAAACCCACATCGGCCGTGGCGTAGCACTGGTATGCATGGACGCCATGCGCCGTCATCCAGTCGCGCAGGCTGGGCGGAAAGGCTTCGCCAGAGACCAAGGCTTTGCGCACGCTGGGCAAGGCCACACCTTGCTCGGCGGCTTTTTCAAGAATGATTTTCAAGAAGCTGGGCGTGCCGATGTAGCCTGCTGGTTGCAACTCGGCCATGGCGGTCACTTGTTGTTCGGTTTGACCCGTGCCGCCCGGAAACACCGTGCAACCCAAGGCATGGGCACCGGTTTCCATCATCGAGCCCGCGGGCGTGAAGTGATAACTGAAACTGTTGTGGATCAAGTCGCCGGGGCGAAAGCCTGCGGCAAACATCGCGCGGGCCATGCGCCAGTAATCGGCGCGGGTGCCCTCGGGTTCGTAGATCGTGCCGGGGCTGGCAAATACACGGGGCATGGCTTGGCCGAAACCCAAAGCGCTGAAGCCGCCAAACACCGAGCCCCCTGCAGCGCGCGAGGCCTTTTGACGCTCGAGCAATTCGGTTTTGCGGATGACGGGCAATTGGGCCAACGCAGTGCGGCTGTTGACATTGGCCGCGTCCACGTCTTTGAGTAACTCGGCAAAGGCCGGCGCTTTGCCTTTGGCGTGGGCGACGTGAGCGGGTAAAGCGGCCATCAGGGCGGCTTCACGGACTTCTGGAGCGCGTGTTTCGAGAGCGTCAAAGTGCTTCATGGGTGCTGGACATATCTGTGTGGGAGCGCGCCCCTGCGCGCGAAAACGTTTGTGCGGGTGATCCATTCGCGCGCAGGGGCGCGCTCCCACAGGGCAGACTCGCGCGCAGGGGCGCGCTCCCACAGGGAAGAAATTTCCGGCGTCCGAACCATCACGCCAACCAGCGCTTGCGCCGTTTGTAGCTCTTGACGTCTTTGAAGCTTTTGCGCTCACCGCCGCCAACGCCGAGGTAAAACTCTTTGACGTCTTCATTGGTGCGCAAGTCTGCGGCGGCACCGTCCATCACCACGCGGCCGGACTCCATGATGTAGCCGTAGTCGGCGTACTGAAGCGCCATGTTGGTGTTCTGCTCGGCAATGAGGAAGGTGACTTTTTCTTTCTCGTTCAAATCTTTGACGATGTTGAACACCTCCTCCACGATCTGCGGGGCCAAGCCCATGGACGGTTCATCCAACAACATCACACTCGGGTTGGTCATCAGGGCGCGACCAATCGCGCACATTTGCTGCTCGCCACCAGAGGTGTAAGCGGCTTGCGAGGTGCGCCGGGTTTTGAGGCGCGGAAAGTAGGTGTAGACCTTGTCCAGGTTGGCCGCGATCTCGCCCTTGTCGGTGCGGGTGTAGCTGCCGGTCATCAGGTTTTCTTCGATGGTCAAGTGTGCAAAGCAGTGACGCCCTTCCATGACCTGCACCACACCGCGGTTGACCAGGTCGGCAGGCGACAGGTTTTCGATGCGCTCGCCGCGCAACTCGATACTGCCTTTGGTCACCGCACCGCGCTCGCCCTGCAGCAAGTTGGAGACCGCACGCAGCGTGGTGGTTTTGCCCGCACCGTTGCCGCCCAGCAAAGCCACAATGCCTTGATCAGGCACTTGCAAGGACACGCCTTTCAGCACCAGGATCACATGGTTGTAAATGACTTCAATGCCATTGACGTTGAGAATGATATTTGAATCGCTCATGGGTCGCCTGTTTGTAGGATGGCTCACGCGTGCGCGCAAGCCATCCACTTCAACACATCAAGACTGGCAGTCGGCCGGTGTGCGGCGTGTCATCTTTTTGTCAGCAAGGTACTTGTCAGCACCGGCCTTGACCATGGGCTTCAAGATTTGCTCGTCAGCCTGAATAAAGTCCGAAGTGAAGCTCCACTTGCTGCCGTCCCAGGTTTGCACGCGGGCTGCAGTCGATCCCATGTGGTCAGCACACGATGTCGACAGCGGTTGCATGATGCCGGTAAAGCCCATGGCGTCCAGACGCTTTTGGTCCAAGGCCAAGTTTTCCAGGCCCCAACGCACTTGCTCACCGGTCATGACCTTGCCTTTGCCGAAACGCTCTTGTGCACGGCGCACAGCTTCAACGCCCAGCATGCCAATGATCACACCACGGGTGTACAAGACTTGACCGACTTCGTCTTTAGGACCTGTGCCTTGGCTCTTGCCGTGCACATGCTTCAAGATGTCCTGAATGACTTTGGGCTGTGTGCCCGACGTGTTCAATGCCAAGGCGTTGTAGCCTTTAGCGCCCTCGCCCACGTCCTTGACGTCTGGCTCAGCACCAGCCCACCACACGCCGTACATTTTGTCGCGGGGGTAGCCGGTGGCTTGCGCTTCTTTCAAAGCGGTGGAGTTCATCACGCCCCAGCCCCACAACATGACGTAATCAGGGCGGCTCTGGCGCACTTGCAACCAGGCTGATTTTTGTTCAACGCCTGGCGCTGTCACAGGAATCAACTGCAGTTCAAAACCGTGCATCTTGGCGCGCTCTTGCAACAAAGGGATCGGCTCTTTACCGAACGGTGAGTCGTGGTAAACCAAGGCAATTTTTTTGCCTTTGAGTTTGTCCAGGCCGCCTTCTTTCTTGCCCAGGTGCTGAACCAAAATATCGGCACCCGTCCAGTAACTGCCCATGAGCGGGAAGTTCCACTTGAAGGCCAGGCCATCTTGCGCAATGGACAAGCCATAACCCAAGGTGATCAAAGGCACTTTGTCGGTGGTGACCTTTTCAGTCAAAGCAAAGGTGATGCCTGTGGCCTGCGGATCAAACAGGCTGACACCAGGACGCCCTTTGAGGCGCTCATAGCATTCGACGCCGCGGTCTGTGGCGTAACCGGTTTCGCATTCTTCATACGTGAGCTTGACGCCGTTGATGCCGCCATCACGCGCGTTGATCAGCTTGAGGTAGTCCTGCTTGCCGTTAGCCCATGGAATGCCGTTAGGGGCATAAGGACCGGTGCGGTAAGACAGCAAGGGAAAAAACTGCTCCTTGGCTTGCGCCTGAACAGGGGTCGCAATCAGCGACGATGCCGCAGCAGCGAGGGCCGCCACAGCCAAAATCAAATCACGTATCTTCATGTCAGTCTCCTTAGAAAAAATAGCACTTACAAAAACCAAAACCATCAATGCGGGAAGGGCCACAAACGCAGCTTCTGCTTGGCAATCGACCACAACTTGGCCAAGCCATGCGGCTCCACAATCAGGAACCACACAATCAAGGCGCCAAAGATCATCAACTCGGCATGCGAGACACCTGCTGTTGAAATTTCAAAACCCACCATGCTGGCCAGCGCGGGCAAAGCTTGACTCAATGCAATAGGCAACAAGGTGATGAACGCTGCGCCCAAAAAGCCACCCAGAATTGAGCCCAAGCCGCCAATGATGACCATGAACAACAAGCGGAATGAAATGTCCACCGAGAAGGCCGCAGGCTCCCACGCGCCCAAGTAAATAAAGGCCCATAAGCCGCCGGCCACACCCACTATAAAGGAGCTGACCGCAAAAGCACTGAGCTTGGCGTACATGGGCCGAATCCCGATCACGGCGGCCGCCACGTCCATGTCGCGAATCGCCATCCACTCGCGGCCTACAGCACTGCGCACCAGGTTTTTGGCCAACAACGCGATCACCGCCAGCACGCTCAAGCACAACCAGTATTTGCTCACGGCGCTGTCAATCGGCAATCCGAACACTTGCAATTGCGCCACCGACACAGAGCCGGATGGCGAGTCGTTGGTCAGCCACTTGATGCGCAAGAACATCCAGTCACTGAAGAACTGCGCCGCCAAAGTGGCGACGGCCAAATACAGGCCTTTCACACGCAAGCTGGGCAGGCCAAACAAAATACCAAAAGCCGTGGCGCACAAGCCGCCCAAAATCAAAGCGGGAATCAATGGCAACCCCGGGATTCGGACAAAGAAGTTGTACGCGCCGTAGGCCCCGACCGCCATGAAAGCGCCGGAACCCAATGAAATCTGACCGCAGTAGCCGACCAGAATGTTGACGCCCAAGGCGGCCAAAGACATGATCAAAAAAGGAATCAGGATGGCGCGGAAAAAATAGTCGGTGGCCAGCATGGGCACCACGGCAAAGGCGAACACCAACAAGATGGCCATGAAGACCTGGTCCTGCCGGATGGGCAGGATTTGCTGGTCCGCGCGGTAGGACGTTTTGAATTGACCGTTTTCTCTGTAGAACATCTTTTTCCCTTACACGCGGTCGATTATTTTTTCGCCAAACAGGCCTTGCGGACGGATCAGCAAAAAGCCCAAGGCCAACACATAGGCAAACCAAATTTCGATGCCGCCGCCGACATAACTGCCCAAATACACTTCGGACAATTTCTCGCCCACACCAATGATCAAGCCGCCAATGATGGCCCCGGGCACGGAGGTTAAGCCGCCCAAAATCACCACGGGCAGCGCCCGCAAAGCCACGGTGGCCAGCGAGAATTGCACACCGAGTTTGCTGCCCCAAATCATGCCCGCCACCAGCGCGACGACGCCGGCCACACACCACACGATCACCCAGATGCGGTTGAGTGGAATGCCAATCGACTGCGCCGCCTGGTGGTCATCGGCCACCGCACGCAAGGCGCGACCGGTGGATGTTTTTTGGAAGAACACCGTCAACAAGGCCACCATGGCCGCGGCAATCAAGGCGGCGTACAAGTCTTCTTTGTTGATCAGCACGCCCCCCGGGAACAGGCTGTCCAAAATGAACACCGGGTCTTTGGGCATGCCGATGTCAATCTTGTAAATGTTGCTGCCAAACAAGGTCTGGCCCAAGCCTTCCAAAAAGTACGCGATGCCCAGCGTGGCCATCAACAAGGTCGCGCCTTCTTGATTGACCAGGTGGCGCAGCACCAAGCGCTCCACCAACCACGCCACCAAGAACATCACCACCGCCGCAACGGCAAAGGCCAGCACGTTGGCCAGCCACAGGCTGTCCATGCCGGTCCACACGGGAATCCACTCCGAGAACCGCGCCATGGCTAAGGCGCCAAAAAGCACCATCGCACCTTGCGCAAAATTGAACACACCGGAGGCTTTGAAGATGAGCACAAAGCCCAAAGCCACCAACGAATACAACATGCCCGCCATCAGGCCGCCGAGCAATGTTTCCAGAAAAAATGCCATCTTTAAATCCTTGTGGGTGCGAGGGTTTCAGTGCAAAGTAGTTCAGTGCGAAGTGCCCAGATAGGCACTGATCACTTCTTCGTTGTTGCGCACTTCTTCAGGCGTTCCGTCGCCAATTTTTTTGCCGTAGTCGAGCACCACCACGCGGTCCGATATGTCCATCACCACACCCATGTCATGTTCGATCAAAACAATGGTGGTGCCGAACTCGTCGTTCACATCGAGAATGAAGCGGCACATGTCCTGCTTTTCTTCCATGTTCATACCGGCCATCGGCTCATCCAGTAACAGTACCTGCGGCTCCATGGCCAGCGCACGGCCCAAGTCCACCCGCTTTTGTAAACCGTAAGGCAACTGCCCGACAGGGGTTTTGCGGAAAGCCTGAATCTCCAGAAAGTCGATGATGTGCTCGACTTTTGCGCGGTGCTCTTCTTCCTCGCGCTGGGCAGGGCCCAGACGCAAAGCCTGCAAGAAGATGTTGCTTCTGATCTTGAGGTTGCGCCCGGTCATGATGTTGTCGATCACGCTCATGCCCTTGAACAAGGCCAGGTTCTGGAAGGTGCGGGCAATGCCCATCTCGGCCACTTGGCGGCTGTTCATGTGGTCAAACGACTGGCCACGGAAAGTGATAGAGCCTTCTTGCGGCGTGTAGACACCGTTGATGCAGTTGAGCATCGAGCTCTTGCCCGCGCCGTTGGGGCCGATGATGGCGCGTACTTCATGCTCGCGGACATCGAAAGAAATATCGGTCAGGGCCTTCACGCCGCCAAAGCGCAAGCTGATGTTTTGCACACCCAGGATGACGTCACCAATCACTTTACTCATGCTGCTGCCTTCACAGGGGTGAACGTTTTCGCGTCAGAAATCAGCAGTGTCGCGCTGACGCTGCCCGAACGGCCATCTTCAAATTTGACAACGGTCTCGATGAATTGCTCGGCCTTGCCTTCGTACAGTCCATCGACCAAAGGCTTGTATTTCTCGGCAATAAAGCCACGGCGAACCTTGTTGGTTCGGGTGAGTTCACCGTCGTCTGCGTCCAGCTCTTTGTGTAACACCAAGAAGCGCGACACCTGACTGCCCGCCAGCAGCAGGTCTTGCGCCAAGTCGGCATTGACTTTTTCGACGCACTCCTGGATGAGCTGGTACACCTCGGGTTTTTGTGCCAAGTCGGTGTAACCGGCATAAGGCAGGTTGCGGCGCTCAGCCCAGTTGCCTACAGCATCAAAATCGATGTTGATCATCACGCACACTTTTTCGCGCTGGTCGCCATAGGCCACCACCTCTTTGATGTGCGGGAAGAACTTGAGTTTGTTCTCGACGTACTTGGGCGCAAACATGGCGCCATCGTTGACACCGCCCACAATGCGGCCCACATCTTTGACGCGGTCAATGATCTTGAGGTGGCCGTGGCTGTCGATGAAACCGGCATCGCTGGTGTGGTACCAGCCATCGGCGGTCAAAACCTCTGCCGTGGCTTCGGGGTTTTTGTAATAGCCCTTGAGCAGACCTGGCGACTTGACCAAGATTTCGCCGTTGTCGGCTACCTTGATCTCGACCCCTTTGCACGGCACACCCACGGTG
The DNA here is from genome assembly GCA_947373105.1 of Comamonadaceae bacterium. Lineage (GTDB taxonomy): Bacteria > Pseudomonadota > Gammaproteobacteria > Burkholderiales > Burkholderiaceae_C > Limnohabitans_A. Next base: position 11,920 of record CANBWK010000093.1, read on the forward strand.
TCGGCGCGCGCTTCGTTGTCGGGTTGCAGGCAGACGAACACCGCTGTTTCTGTGGAGCCGTACAACTGCTTGATGTTCACACCGATCGACCGGAAAAATGTGAACAAATCAGGCCCGATGGCCTCGCCTGCGGTGTAGGCCACACGCACACGGCTAAAGCCCAGGTTGTTGCGCAAGGGGCCGTACACCAGCCCGTTGCCCAGCGCGTATTTCAGTCGGTCGATGAAGCCTACCGATTGACCGTCCATCAAGGCGGGGCCGACTTTTTGGGCCACGCCCATGAAGTAATGAAACATGCCGCGCTTGATGCGGCCGGCATCTTCCATGCGGATCATCACGCTGGTGAGCATGCTTTCAAAAATGCGGGGTGGCGCAAAATAATAGGTGGGCCCGATTTCTTTCAAGTCGATGGTGACGGTGGCTGCCGACTCCGGGCAATTGACCACATAGCCACACACCAACCATTGCGCGTAGCTGAAAATATTTTGCCCAATCCAGGCCGGTGGCATGTAGGCCAACACGTCTTCGCTGTTGCTCAGCTTGTCAAATTCGGCGCCCGCATCGGCGCGGTCAATCAAAGAGCTGTGCGTGTGGACCACGCCTTTGGGGTTGCCCGTGGTGCCGGAGGTGAAGAACATCGCGGCCACATCGGTGTGCTGCGCTTTCGCCACTTCATCGGCGTAAAACTGCGGGTGCTGCTGCGCAAAAACGCTGCCGGCAGCAATCAACTCTTCGAGTGAGCCCAAACCGTCTTCGGCGTATTTGCGCAAGCCGCGTGGGTCGTCAAAGTAAATATGGGTCAGCTGCGGGCACTTCTCGCGCACTTCGAGCATCTTGTCGACCTGCTCTTGGTCTTCGACCACACAAAACCGGACTTCGGCATTGGTGATCGGGAACACGCATTCGGCCGCCGCCGCATCTTGGTACAAAGGCACAGGGATCGCACCCAGCGACTGCGCGGCCAACATGGTGGCGTACAAGCGAGGGCGGTTGGAGCCCACGATGATGATGTGCTCGCCCCGCTGCAAGCCCGCTTGGTGCAGCCCACACGCGACAGACTGCACCAGCTGCGCCAATGCCGACCAACTCATGCTCTGCCAAATGCCGTATTCTTTTTCTCGCAGCGCAGGCGCGCCCGGACGCTGCTGCGCGTGCATGAGCATCAAGCGGGGAAAGGTTGTTTGCATCACCGGTTCTGTCTCCAATAACAGCGCACCCACACGGATGCGTATTCATTCAAGAACGAATGCTAGGTCTACATTTGACGCCAAGTTGTCGTTTCGACGACAATTAAGGGAAGACCCTGATAACAACTGACCCGAGTCTGACAAAGGCACAGCGCATGACCACCACCCCCAGCGTCCACCAGCGCCGCCGCGCGCCGTCGGCAACCGAACTGCAAGAAATTCCGTGGATGAATTTGCTCACCGCGCAAGAGCGCGAGCAAGTCATTCCCCAATTGGTGGTGAGCGACCCCCAGCCGGGCGACTATGTGTGCCGCGTGGGACGGCCTGTGACCTACTGGTTTGGCGTGGTCTCGGGTTTACTCAAAATGAGCAGCGACAACGCAAGCGGCCAAACCATGACCTTCACCGGGGTGCCGCCCGGCGGTTGGTTTGGCGAAGGCACCGCGCTCAAGCGCGAGAGTTACCGCTACAACATTCAACCCCTGCGCCCCAGCCTGGTGGCGGGCTTGCCTGTGGACACGTTTCATTGGTTGATAGACCACTCGCTGGGGTTCAACCGCTTCATCATGAACCAGCTCAATGAACGTCTGGGGCAATTCATTGCCGCCCGCGAAATGGACCGGATGAGCAACCCCGAACTGCGCTTGGCCCGTCACTTGGCCGCATTGTTCAATCCGGTCTTGTTTTCAGGCGTGGGTGAAGTGCTGCGCATCACGCAGCAAGAGCTGGGTTATCTGGTCGGCCTGTCGCGGCAACGCGTGAACGAAGCCTTGAAAGTC
>CANBWK010000094.1 GCA_947373105.1 Comamonadaceae bacterium
GTATTGACGCGCAAGGTCATCGGCGCAGGCGTTTGCGATGCGGTCAGTATCGCCTCCCAATCTTGGGGGTGATCCGTCCGTATTTTTTGGACCCACCACACAGGGTGGTTCCAGCGGGCCGTAGGATCATCGTCCGTCAGATGTATCAAGGCCTCTCGCTCGCGCAAAAATCGCCTTAAGCAGGCATTGACAAAATTGGCTTGTCCCCGTGTGTCCTTGTTTTTTCTGGCGGCCTCAACGGTTTGGTCCACCAAAGTGAACGCAGCATAGGGCGCCAAAGCATCATCCCAACACAAGGCCAATGCGGAACACAGCAATGCATCCACGGCAGGTGGCGGCGCTTTGCGCGCCAATTGAGCGCGCAAAGCCTGGGCGCGCCCGTACCATCGCATGACCTGAAATGACAAGGCCTGTACCCCAGGACGAATCGCCAGTGGCTGCGCGTCCAGCAAGGCGGTCATGGAGCGCCCCCCTTTGACAGCCGCAACGACTTGCGCCGTAGCATGCAGCAAACGCCATAAAGGAACACCTTGCGGTGTGGTTTTGTTTTGCGTCGAGTGAGTTAGGGTGTTGTCTTGCATAGAAGGCGTCAAGCCAAAGGATCAGCGCTGTCGAGTTTGGCGGCCGCTTCAAAGCGGAATTGTTTGGCCAACCACCGCGCAGGCCATTCACTGACCGCATCGTTGTAGGCTTGCACCGATTGGTTATAGGCCACGATCATGGGCCATGCCTGTGTTTTGAGTCGTTCAAATTTTTTCTGCAAAGGATCACTGAACCAAGCGCTATCGTCTGCCATGTGAAAGTCTTTTTCTTGTCTGAGCAATTTGAACAACTGGACCCGCGCAATATTCACCCGCTGAATCGGCGCAGCATCGAACGGGTTGGCACGCACTTGTGCCAGGCTTTCAGCAAACATCTCGCAGGCTGCCCAGACCTCGTTCAATGAGGTCTGAGGGCTGTCGGTCATCGCGTCGTCGTCTCGAACATGGGCAGGCAAACTGCCTTCTACCCATGCCCACAAGCGCACAAATTGCGCATCCACCACCGCAAATTGCTGAATGGCCATGGCACGCAAACGGACCAACCGGTTGTAAGCGCCCACGGCCCAAAAGAAAACAAGGGCTGCCAAGAATATCCACGTCATGGAGTTGTTTTTCTGAAAAAGTGTTGGCCTGAAAAAAACCCCTGGGCCGCAAGAAACGGCACAGGGGTACGGTTCAGTTCAACCGGCATTACCGGTTTTCACTTACTCGGCAGCGTGGTCGGCATCAGCTACCAATTGCTGTGCATCGGCCAATTCACTGGCTTCTGTTTCAGCAATGGAGCGACGCTCGGCTTCGTCCATTGCGTCTTTGGCGGCACGGGCTTTGTGATAAGCCATGCCAGTGCCCGCAGGGATCAAACGGCCCACAATGACGTTTTCTTTCAAGCCACGCAACTCGTCGCGCTTGCCCATGATGGCAGCCTCGGTGAGCACACGGGTCGTTTCCTGGAAGGAGGCGGCAGAGATGAAAGAGTCTGTCGACAACGAGGCCTTGGTGATACCCAAGAGCAAGTTGGAGAAGGTCGCTGGCAATTTGCCTTCGGCTCGCAAAGCGTCATTGGTGTTGAGCATTTCAGAACGCTCAACCTGCTCACCGGCAATGTAGTTCGAGTCGCCGGCGTTTTCGACCACCACGCGGCGCAGCATCTGACGAACAATCACTTCAATGTGTTTGTCGTTGATCTTCACACCTTGCAGGCGGTAAACGTCTTGCACTTCATCGACGATGTAACGGGCCAATTCTTCTGAGCCCAACAAACGCAAGATGTCTTGTGGGTCGGCAGGGCCGTCCACAATGCTTTCGCCTTTGTTGACCACCTGGCCCTCGTGCACCAGAATGTTTTTCTCTTTCGGAATCAGTTCGTCCCAGATCTTGCCTTCGGGATCGGTGATCTGCAAGCGGACTTTGCCTTTGGTTTCCTTGCCGAAGGACACGGTACCGGTCATCTCGGCCAGCATGCCTTTGTCTTTCGGGCTGCGTGCTTCGAACAATTCGGCCACACGTGGCAAACCGCCGGTAATGTCTCGGGTCTTTTGACCTTCAACAGGGATACGGGCCAGCACTTCGCCAGGGCCCACGTCCATGCCGTCGCGCACTTGAATCAGCGCGCCAATCTGGAAGCCAATCGTCACCGAGTGATCGGTGCCGGGAATCTTGACTTCTTTGCCCGCAGCATCGATCAGCTTGACTTGTGGACGAACCACTTTGGTCGAGCCGCGACGTTTCGGATCGATCACCACCAAGGTGGACAGACCTGTCACTTCGTCCAATTGCTTGGCCACAGTGAGGCCTTCTTCCACGTTTTCGAATTGCACCTTGCCGGCGAATTCAGTGATAACGGGTCGGGTCAATGGATCCCAGTTGGCCAAAATAGCGCCGGCTTTGATGGCTTGATCGGCCTTGACCGTCAAGATCGCACCGTACGGCACTTTATGGCGCTCACGCTCACGTCCGTGTTCGTCATGGATGACGATTTCACCTGAACGGGCAATCACCACCAACTCCGACTTGCTGTTGGTCACATAACGCATGGTGGCATTGAAGCCAATCAAACCACTGGACTTGGCTTCCACACTGGAGGCGACAGCCGCACGAGAAGCAGCACCACCGATGTGGAAGGTCCGCATGGTCAACTGGGTTCCTGGTTCACCAATGGACTGGGCTGCGATCACGCCTACAGCTTCGCCGTTGTTGACCAAGCCGCCGCGACCCAAGTCGCGGCCGTAGCACATGGAGCACAAGCCGAAACGTGTTTCGCATGTCAGCGCGGTACGCACTTTGACTTCGTCCACACCCGCGAGTTCAAGTTCATCGATCAGGTCTTCGTCGAGCATGGTGCCGGCTTTGGCCATCACGGAACGGTTCTCTGGATGCAACACGTCTTCAGCCACAGTGCGGCCCAAAACGCGGTCACGCAGCGACTCGATCACTTCACCACCTTCAACGATGGCACGCATCAAGGAACCATCCGAGGTGCCGCAATCGAGCATGGTCACCACCAGATCTTGCGTCACGTCCACCAAACGGCGGGTCAAGTAACCCGAGTTGGCTGTCTTCAAGGCTGTATCGGCCAGGCCTTTACGTGCTCCGTGGGTGGAGATGAAGTACTGCAACACGTTCAGGCCTTCACGGAAGTTGGCCGTGATGGGCGTCTCGATGATGGAGCCGTCAGGCTTGGCCATCAGGCCCCGCATACCGGCCAACTGGCGAATCTGCGCTGCAGAACCGCGAGCACCGGAGTCGGCCATCATGTAAATAGAGTTGAAGGACTCTTGCTCCACATCGTTACCGTGGCGGTCAATGGTGCGTTCTTTGCGCAGTTGGTCCATCATCACCTTGGAGACGGAGTCACCGGCCTTGCCCCAAATGTCCACAACCTTGTTGTAACGTTCGCCTGAAGTGACCAGACCCGAAACGTATTGTTGCTCTATGTCTTTGACTTCTTTTTCTGCGTCCGCAATGATCGCGCCCTTTTCAGGCGGCACCAACATGTCGTCAATACCGATGGAGATGCCTGAACGTGTGGCCAAACGGAATCCGTTTTGCAACAACTTGTCGGCAAACACCACGGTCTCTTTCAAACCGCACTTGCGGAACGACGTGTTGATCAGCTTGGAAATTTCTTTCTTCTTCAAAGCCTTGTTCAGGTTGGAGAAGGGCAAACCTTTGGGCAAAATCTCGGACAAGAGCGCACGGCCCACGGTCGTGAAGACCATTGTCGTTGTCGGATCAAACTCTTTGGTTTCTGCGTTCTTGGTCCACTCGGTAATGCGCACACTGACTTTGGAAGTCAAGTCCACCACTTTGGCATCCAAAGCGCGTTGCACTTCGCCAATGTCAGAGAAGATCAGACCTTCGCCTTTGCCGTTGATGCGTTCACGGGTCGTGTAGTACAGACCCAAGACCACGTCTTGCGAAGGAACAATGGAGGGCTCGCCGTTGGCAGGGAACAAGATGTTGTTCGAGGCCAGCATCAAGGTGCGTGCTTCCATCTGTGCTTCCACAGACAACGGCACGTGAACAGCCATCTGGTCACCGTCGAAGTCGGCGTTGAAAGCCGCGCAAACGAGGGGGTGCAACTGAATGGCTTTGCCTTCAATCAACAAAGGCTCAAAGGCTTGGATGCCCAAACGGTGCAGCGTAGGTGCGCGGTTGAGCATCACAGGGTGCTCTTTGATGACCTCTTCCAAGATGTCCCACACCACAGGGGTACCGGCTTCGACTTCTTTTTTGGCCGCCTTGATGGTGGTCGCGATGCCCATCGATTCGAGACGGGCAAAGATGAAGGGCTTGAACAACTCGATGGCCATCAACTTGGGCAAACCGCACTGGTGCAGCTTGAGGGTTGGGCCCACGGTGATGACGGAGCGACCCGAATAGTCGACGCGCTTGCCCAACAAGTTTTGACGGAAACGACCGCTCTTGCCTTTGATCATGTCGGCCAAAGATTTGAGCGCGCGCTTGTTGGCGCCTGTCATGGCCTTGCCGCGACGGCCGTTGTCCAGCAAGCTGTCCACGGCTTCTTGCAACATGCGCTTTTCATTGCGAGCAATGATTTCAGGCGCCTTCAATTCCAGCAAACGGCGCAGGCGGCTGTTGCGGTTGATCACGCGGCGGTACAAGTCGTTCAAGTCAGAGGTCGCAAAGCGGCCGCCGTCCAGGGGAACCAAGGGACGCAGGTCCGGTGGCAACACGGGCAAGACTTCGAGCACCATCCACTCGGGTTTGATGCCCGATTTGCGGAAGGCTTCCAGTACTTTCAAACGCTTGGAGTTCTTTTTGACCTTGACTTCTGAGCCGGTCAAATCGCCACGAAGGCGTTCGATTTCGGAATCAATTTCGATGCCCTTGAGCAAGTCCTTGATACCTTCGGCGCCCATCTTGGCTTGGAATTCGTCACCGTACTCTTTGAGTTTGGCTTCGTAGTCGTCTTCGGTCATGATGCTGAACTTTTTCAGCGGGGTCATGCCGGGGTCGGTCACCACGTAGGCTTCGAAGTACAGCACGCGCTCAATGTCACGCAGAGTCATGTCGAGCACCAAGCCCAAACGTGACGGCAGCGACTTCAAGAACCAGATGTGCGCGCAAGGTGCGGCCAGGTCGATGTGACCCATGCGCTCGCGACGGACTTTGGTTTGTGTGACTTCAACGCCGCATTTCTCGCAGATCACGCCCCGGTGCTTGAGACGCTTGTACTTGCCGCACAAGCATTCGTAGTCTTTGATGGGGCCAAAAATCTTGGCGCAAAAAAGACCATCGCGCTCAGGCTTGAAGGTACGGTAGTTGATGGTTTCAGGCTTTTTAACTTCGCCGAAAGACCATGAACGAATTTTCTCAGGCGAAGCCAGACCGATTTTGATGGCATCAAAATGCTCATCCGGTGTGAACTGCTTGAACAGGTCGAGTAATGATTTCATGATTTAAATCCTATGCTTGTGCCTGTGATTTAGGAACGGTCCAGTTCAATGTCCAAGCCGAGGGAACGAATTTCCTTGACCAGCACGTTGAACGATTCGGGCATACCCGCTTCGATGGAGTGTTCGCCTTTGACGATGCTTTCGTACACCTTGGTACGACCTTGAACGTCGTCAGACTTGACGGTGAGCATTTCTTGCAAGGTGTAAGAAGCACCGTAGGCTTCCAGCGCCCACACTTCCATCTCACCAAAACGCTGTCCACCAAATTGGGCTTTACCGCCCAGAGGTTGTTGCGTGACCAAAGAGTAAGGTCCTGTAGAACGGGCGTGCATCTTGTCATCCACCAAGTGGTGCAGTTTCAAGAAGTGCATGTACCCAATGGTCGTGGGACGCTCAAACGCTTCACCCGTTCGGCCATCAAACAAATTGGCCTGCGTGCGCGTCGCGGTCAAGCCTTTGCGCGCAGCCAAGTCGTCTGGATAAGCCAGCTTCAACATCGCACGGATTTCTTCTTCCGCAGCACCATCGAAAACCGGTGTGGCAAATGGCAAACCGCCTGTCAAGTTGCCGGCCATGTGCATGAGTTCGTCGTCAGACAACTTGCTCAGATCTTCTTTGCGACCCATGCCGTTGTACAACTCTTCAAACAGCTTGCGCATTTCTGCAACTTTGGCTTCAGCTTGCAGCATGTCACCAATGCGGTGACCAATGCCTTTGGCGGCCCAACCCAAGTGGACTTCAAGCACCTGTCCAACGTTCATACGCGAAGGAACACCCAAGGGGTTCAACACGATGTCAGCGGGCGTGCCGTCTGCCATATAAGGCATGTCTTCAACAGGCACGATCTTAGAGACCACACCCTTGTTACCGTGACGGCCGGCCATCTTGTCGCCTGGCTGCAAGCGACGCTTGACGGCCAAATAGACTTTGACCATTTTCAAGACGCCAGCTGGCAACTCGTCACCTTGCGTTAACTTCTTGCGCTTCTCTTCAAAAGACAAATCGAAGCTGTGACGGGTCTGCTCAAGCGAGTTCTTGATGGACTCAAGTTGACTTGCGACATCTTCGTCAGCAGGTCGAATATCGAACCAGTGGAACTTCTCGACCGACTCCAAATACGCCTTGTCGATCTTGGTACCTTTGGCCAGCTTTTGCGGCCCACCGTTGGCCGCTTTACCGATCAACAACTTTTCGATACGGTCAAACGCATCCGCTTCCACAATGCGCAGTTGATCGTTCAAATCCAAACGGAAGCGCTTGAGTTCGTCGTCAATAATTTGCTGAGCGCGCTTGTCCCGCACGATACCTTCGCGTGTAAACACTTGCACATCGATCACGGTCCCTTGCGAGCCCTGATCCACGCGCAACGAAGTGTCTTTCACGTCGCTGGCTTTTTCTCCGAAGATGGCGCGCAACAACTTTTCTTCAGGCGTGAGCGTGGTCTCGCCTTTGGGTGTGACTTTGCCCACCAGCACATCGCCCGGCTGCACTTCTGCACCCACGTAAATGATGCCCGACTCGTCCAAGCGACCCAGTTGTTGCTCCGACAAGTTAGGAATGTCGCGTGTGATTTCTTCGGCACCCAATTTGGTGTCACGTGCCATCACCACGAGTTCTTCGATGTGAATCGAGGTGTAACGGTCTTCCGACACGACACGCTCGCTGATCAAAATCGAATCTTCGAAGTTGTAACCGTTCCAAGGCATGAAAGCGATCAGCATGTTCTGACCAATGGCGATTTCGCCCAGGTCGGTCGATGCGCCGTCGGCAATCACGTCACCTTTGGCCAAAATGTCACCGCGCTTGACGATCGGGCGCTGATGGATGTTGGTGTTCTGGTTGGAACGTTGGTACTTGATCAGGTTGTAGATGTCGACACCCACTTCACCAGCCTGGGTTTCTGTGTCGTTCACCCGGATCACCACACGGGTGGCATCTACGTAATCGACCAAACCACCGCGCGTGGCGACCACAACGGTGCCCGAGTCGACCGCAGCAACGCGCTCAATACCCGTACCGACCAATGGCTTTTCAGGGCGCAAAACAGGCACGGCTTGACGTGACATGTTGGCGCCCATCAAGGCGCGGTTCGCATCGTCGTGCTCAAGGAATGGGACCAAAGAGGCCGCAACTGAAACGATCTGTGCGGGTGACACGTCCATGTACTGGATACGGTCAGCGCCACACAAGATGGATTCTCCTTTTTCTCGGGCGGACACCAAGTCACCGGTCAGCTTGCCGTCTTTGTCGAGCAAAGCGTTAGCCTGCGCAATGACGTACTTGCCCTCTTCAATGGCCGACAGATAGTCGATTTCCATTGTCACTTTGCCATCGGCAACCCGGCGGTAAGGGGTTTCTATGAAACCGTACTCGTTCAAACGAGCGTACAAAGCCAAGGAGTTGATCAAACCAATGTTAGGACCTTCTGGCGTTTCAATCGGACACACACGACCGTAATGGGTCACGTGCACGTCACGTACTTCAAAGCCAGCGCGTTCACGGGTCAAACCGCCAGGGCCCAAAGCAGAGACGCGGCGCTTGTGCGTGATCTCGGCCAGAGGATTGGTCTGGTCCATGAACTGCGACAACTGCGATGCACCAAAAAACTCTTTCAAAGCCGCAGAAATTGGCTTGGAGTTGATCAGGTCATGCGGCATCAAAGGCTCTTGCTCAGCTTGACCCAAACGCTCTTTCACAGCTTTTTCGATACGTGCCAAACCTGTGCGGTACTGGTTTTCGGCCAATTCGCCCACGCAACGTACGCGGCGGTTGCCCAAGTGGTCGATGTCATCGACTTCGCCGTTGCCGTTGCGCAGGTCCACCAGGATTTTGACCACAGACAAAATGTCTTCGTTGGTCAACACCATCAGACCTGTGGACTCGTCGCGACCCACGCGCGCATTGAATTTCATGCGGCCCACGCGCGACAAGTCGTACGTGTCAGGGTTATAGAACAGGCGCTGGAACAAGGCCTGAACAGCATCCTCTGTCGGTGGCTCGCCAGGACGCATCATGCGGTAGATAGCTACGCGTGCAGCAAACTCATCAACAGTTTCGTCAGCACGCAAGGTTTGCGAAATGTAGGCGCCTTGGTCGAGTTCGTTGGTGTAAATGCACTGCAAGTCTTGCACGCCCGAAGAGCGAAGTTTTTTCATCAGCAACTCGGTCAACTCTTCGTTGGCTTTGGCGATGATCTCTCCAGTCTCTGCATCAACGATGTTGCGAGCCACCACGCGGCCCACCAAAAAGTCTTCAGGGACACTCACGTGCGTGGTTCCGGATTGCTCCATCTCACGAGTGTGGCGCGCAGTGATGCGCTTGTCTTTGGCCACAATGACTTTGCCGGCTTTGTCGGTGATGTCGAAACGCGCAACTTCGCCGCGCAGACGCTCTGACACAAATTCCATTTGTGCGCCGCTGTCCATCAGACGGAAGTTGTCATTGACAAAGAAGTTGGCCAAGATCGATTCGGGGTTCAAGCCGATGGCTTTGAGCAAGATCGTGACGGGCATCTTACGGCGACGGTCTACGCGGAAGTACAGCACGTCTTTGGGGTCGAATTCGAAGTCGAGCCATGAACCACGGTAAGGGATGATCCGCGCACTGAACAACAATTTGCCAGAGCTGTGGGTCTTGCCCTTGTCGTGTTCAAAGAACACACCAGGCGAGCGGTGCAACTGAGAGACGATCACACGCTCTGTGCCATTGATGATGAAAGAACCTTTGTCAGTCATCAATGGCACTTCGCCCATGTAGACCTCTTGTTCTTTGACTTCTTTGATCACCTTGGACTGCGAGGTTGAAGACTCGCGGTCATAGATGAACAATTGAACACGTGCACGCACAGCTGACGCAAAGGTCAGTCCACGCGTCTGGCATTCGCGCACATCAAATGCGGGCTTGGCCAGGTTGTACTCAATGAATTTCATTTCGACAAAACCGTTGTGCGAAACAATCGGGAATGCCGACTCAAAAGCGGCTTGTAAGCCTTCATGAGAACGTTTAGATGAAACAACACCTGCTTGTAAAAAAGACGTGTACGCGTCTTTTTGCATTTGCAGCAGGTAAGGAACTTCGAGCACGCTTTCGCGGCTGCCGAAACTTTTGCGAATACGCTTGCGTTCGGTGAATGAATAGGCCATGAGATCTCCGGGCTTGATCTTTCAGCGACTGTGTGCCTCATGAACGGTCCATAGTTCATCAGACGGGCTTGGCCGCTGGCCTCTACCAGCGTTGGCGGACGACTGCGCATTGCACGCAGCCCGAACCAAGGCGATCTCTGCAGTCGGGGTCAGAGAACACTCAAAAAAGAAAGCGTTGCATACTTTTTTGGCTGTGCTCTGTAAGCACCAAAGGCTGGAGGCCCTTGCGGACACTCCAGCCTTGGAAACAGAATCGAATTACTTCAATTCGACTTTGGCGCCGGCTTCTTCCAGCTTTTTCTTGGCAGCTTCAGCATCAGCTTTGGACATGCCTTCTTTGACGGCCTTAGGGGCACCGTCAACCACGTCTTTGGCTTCTTTCAAGCCAAGGCCTGTGATTTCGCGAACCGCTTTAATCACGGACACTTTCTGAGCACCAGCCTCAAGCAGCATGACGCTGAATTCGGTCTGTTCTTCAGCAGCAGCAGCACCGCCACCGCCAGCAGCAGCAGGTGCAGCCATGGCTGCAGCGCTCACGCCAAACTTCTCTTCGATGGCTTTCACCAGGTCGTTGAGTTCCATGACCGTCATGCTGTCCAGCGCGGTCAAAAATGCGTCTTTATCGAATGCCATTTTTATTTCCTAACAATTGGTTAAAACACGAACGCTGGCCTTAAGCGGCAACAGCTTCGCCTTCGCCTTTTTTGGCCGCCAAAGCACCCAGCACCACAGCGGTACGGGACATAGGCGACATCAGCAAGCCACACAACTGAGCCAACAAAACTTCCTTGGAAGGTATGTTAGCCAATTGCTTCACGCCATTGACGTCCAAGACTTTTCCTGAAAGAACACCACCACGGATCACCAACTTGTCGTTGGTTTTCGCGAAGTCAGCCACCACTTTAGCGGCGGCAACAGCGTCAACAGAAAAGCCATAGATCAGCGGGCCGGTCATCTGGTCGCTTACAACTTCAAATGCGCTTCCTGCAACAGCACGGCGGGCCAGGGTGTTTTTCAACACACTCAGACTCACACCGTGGCTGCGAGCAGCAGAACGCAATTTAGTCATGTCAGCGACCGTGATGCCACGGTATTCCGCAATCACCAGCGTTTGAGCTTTAGCGGCGAGGTCGGTCACTTCAGAAATGACCGCTTCTTTCTCACTGCGATTAAGACTCAAGGTCTACTCCTTTTAAAAGTGCTGTTGGGCATACCCTTCAACACACCTACTTGCAGCGACCAACTGTTTTCTGGATATTTACCCATCTGCAGCGGGATCGCCATCTGCGTTGGCTTGAGCTTTTCAGCTCACCGATTAAGCACCTTGCGGCGCGCCAACGGTCTTGGATGGCCTGCAGACTTCTGACGAGGACTGCAGCCCACCACATTGGATGGCCTTTAAAGGCCATCCAAATTTCTTACGGTCAAGCGGTAACGGTTTGCGTGTCGACGCGCACGCCCACACCCATCGTCGAAGACACAGCGATTTTGCGCAGGTAGACACCCTTGCTGGTGGCTGGCTTGGCTTTGACCAAAGCTTCTACCAATGCCGCCAAGTTGCCTTGCAACTTAGCGTCATCGAAGGAGCGACGACCAATGGTCGAATGAACGATACCGGCTTTGTCCACACGGAACTGCACTTGACCGGCTTTGGCATTGCGCACAGCAGTGGCCACGTCAGGCGTCACAGTGCCAACTTTGGGGTTAGGCATCAGACCACGCGGGCCCAAGATTTGACCCAAAGTACCCACGACGCGCATGGCGTCTGGGGCAGCAATCACCACATCAAAAGGCATGTCGCCGGCTTTGACCATGGCGGCCAAGTCGTCCATACCCACAATGTCAGCACCAGCGGCACGCGCCTCGTCGGCCTTGGCACCCTGTGCGAACACCGCAACGCGTGCAGTTTTACCGGTGCCGTTAGGCAATACCACGGCACCACGAACCACTTGGTCAGATTTTTTGGCATCAATGCCCAGTTGCACGGCCACGTCGATGGACTCATCGAATTTGGCAGTTGCGCAAGTCTTCACCAAGCTCAAAGCATCAGCGATGCCATACAGCTTCATGGAGTCGACTTTGCCGACAAAGGTTTTTTGTTTCTTAGTCAATTTGGACATTTACACGCCCTCCACATTCACGCCCATCGAGCGAGCAGAACCGGCGATGGTACGAACAGCGGCATCCAAATCGGCTGCTGTCATGTCAGGCATCTTGGTCTTTGCGATTTCTTCCAACTGCGCACGTGTGATCTTGCCGACTTTGTCGGTATGAGGACGCGCAGAGCCTTTGTCGAGCTTGATGGCTTTCTTGATCAAAGTCGTCGCAGGGGGCGTCTTGATGATGAAAGTGAATGATTTGTCGGCAAATGCCGTGATCACCACAGGCAATGGCAGACCGGGCTCAACACCTTGAGTCTGGGCATTGAATGCCTTGCAAAATTCCATGATGTTCAAACCACGTTGACCCAAAGCGGGGCCAATAGGTGGTGATGGGTTGGCTTTACCAGCTGGAACTTGCAGCTTGACAAAACCGACGATTTTTTTCGCCATGTTTTACTCCTGACGGGTCATAACGCTTTGGCCAGAGGCCTTGGCTTCCCGGGGTTAACGACTCTTTTTTAAAACCTGACACCGAGTCGGTGAGCATCAAGTCGATTTCTTCAGGTTTTTTCGACCTGACTGAATTCCAATTCAACCGGTGTTGCACGACCAAAGATCGTGACCGACACGCGCATCTTGTTCTTTTCGTAATTAACTTCTTCAACGGTGCCGTTGAAATCGGTGAAGGGGCCTTCTTTGACGCGAATATATTCACCCACTTCAAACTCAACCTTGTGCCTTGGCTTGTCAGTGCCTTCTTGCATCTGACTGGCAATTTTGCGAACGTCTTCTTCCGAGATGGCTGCTGGACGGTTCTTAGCGCCCCCCACAAAACCGGTCACTTTGTTGGTGTGCTTGACCAAGTGCCACGTCTCGTCATTCATGACCATTTCGACCAGCACGTAGCCGGGGAAAAATTTGCGTTCAGTGGTTCTCTTCTGGCCGTTCTTGATTTCAACAACCTCTTCGGTTGGCACCAAGATACGCCCGAACATGTTTTGCATGTCAGCACGCTGAATGCGCTCAACGATGTTGCGTTCAACAGCTTTTTCCATGCCTGAATAGGCATGTACCACATACCACTTCAAGTCTGGGTTGGTCGACACCCCAGCTTTGGGTGCGTTTTCGATCGCATCGGTCATTATTTTTTCCAGCCCAAGATCAGATCGTAAAAAACCCACTCGAGTGTTTTATCGGTTAACCACAAAAAAAGCGCCATCGCAAAAACAAAGACAAAAACGTAAGCCGTGATTTGAATCGCCTCTTTACGTTCAGGCCAAACAACTTTTTTGACTTCGCGCACCGCATCACGCCCAAAAGCCACCAATTGCTTACCAGACTCTGAAGTCAAAAAGACCACGACCGCAACAGTCAAGCCGACCAACAATGCAGCCCATTGAACCAATGCACCTTGCTTGGTCAGCATGTAAAACGCAACCAAAGAAAGCACCACAAGCGTGACCGCCAAGGCGACCCTCAGCTTATCGGCTGCGGCATTTACAGTTTGAACTTCAGACGTTGCCATGGTGGCTTTTTGACCTATGTTTAGCTCTTAAAAAAAGAAGCTCTCAAGACACTGAAGCCCGCCAGAGAGTGGCGGGCTTTGAGAACCACCCTTTCAGGTGGCAGGGGCAGTAGGAATCGAACCTACAACCTTCGGTTTTGGAGACCGACGCTCTGCCAATTGAGCTATACCCCTTTAGAGAGTTACGCGAGGATTTTGGCAACAACGCCAGCGCCAACCGTGCGGCCACCTTCGCGGATGGCAAAGCGCAAGCCCTCTTCCATCGCAATGGGGTTGATCAACTTCACAGTGATCGACACGTTGTCTCCAGGCATCACCATCTCTTTGCCTT
>CANBWK010000095.1 GCA_947373105.1 Comamonadaceae bacterium
CCTGGCAAAAAGCAGCGGTCAAGTCGGCCCCTGGCGGTGACGTGAATGCCTTGAACTGGAAAACCCCAGATGGCATCATCGTCAAGCCGCTTTACACAGCCGCTGACACAAGCAACTTGCCTTATGCCAATACGCTGCCCGGCTTTGAACCCTTCTTGCGTGGGCCTCAGGCCACCATGTACGCGGTGCGCCCTTGGACGATCCGCCAATACGCCGGTTTTTCGACCGCCGAAGAGTCCAACGCTTTTTACCGCAAGGCGCTGGCCGCTGGCGGGCAGGGCGTGTCGGTAGCTTTTGACCTGGCCACCCACCGCGGTTACGACTCGGATCACCCGCGCGTCACAGGCGATGTAGGCAAGGCGGGGGTCGCCATCGATTCGGTCGAAGACATGAAGATATTATTTGACCAGATCCCTCTGGACAAGGTTTCGGTCTCGATGACCATGAACGGCGCGGTGTTGCCCGTGTTAGCAGGTTATGTGGTCGCCGCCGAAGAGCAGGGTGTCGCGCAAGACCAATTGAGCGGCACCATTCAGAACGACATTCTGAAAGAGTTCATGGTGCGCAACACCTACATCTACCCGCCCGAGCCGTCGATGAAGATCATTGGCGACATCATCGAGTACACGGCCAAGAACATGCCCAAGTTCAACTCGATCTCAATTTCGGGCTACCACATGCAAGAGGCCGGTGCCAACCAAGCCCTGGAAATGGCTTTCACCTTGGCCGATGGCAAAGAGTATGTGAAAACTGCGATCGCCAAGGGCATGGATGTGGATGCGTTTGCAGGCCGCCTGTCCTTCTTCTGGGCGGTGGGCATGAACTTCTATTTGGAAATTGCCAAGATGCGCGCCGCCCGTTTGCTGTGGTGCCGCATCATGAAGGGCTTTGACGCGAAGAACCCCAAGAGTCTGATGCTGCGCACGCACAGCCAAACCTCCGGTTGGTCCCTCACCGAGCAAGACCCCTACAACAACGTGGTGCGCACCACCATTGAAGCCATGGCGGCGGTGTTTGGCGGCACCCAGTCGCTGCACACCAATTCGTTTGACGAAGCGATTGCCTTGCCCACCGAGTTTTCATCGCGCATTGCCCGCAACACGCAGCTCATCATCCAGGAAGAAACCCACATCACCAACGTGATCGACCCATGGGCTGGCTCCTACATGATGGAGAGCCTGACACAAGAAATGGCCGACAAAGCTTGGGCCATCATCGAAGAGGTCGAGGCGATGGGCGGCATGACCAAGGCCGTGGGCAGTGGCTGGGCCAAACTCAAGATCGAAGCCGCTGCCGCTGAAAAACAAGCGCGGATCGACTCGGGTAAAGACGTCATCGTCGGCGTGAACAAATACAGGCTGGACCAAGAAGATCCTATTGAAACCCGTGACATTGACAACGTTGCTGTACGCGATGGTCAGATCAACCGTCTGAAAAATATCAAAGCCAAGCGCGATGCTGCCAAAGTTGAAGCCGCACTCTTGGCGCTGAGGGTATCGGCCGAATCAGGTCAAGGCAACTTGCTCGAGTTGACGATTCAAGCCATGCGCCTGCGCGCCACGGTCGGCGAAGTCTCTGACGCCTTGGAAAAAGTGTTTGGGCGCCACCGCGCCGACACGCAAAAGGTCACGGGCGTGTACGCCGCCGCCTACGACGACGGCGACAACGTCGGAGACACCATGGAATACTGGAACCAGCTCAAAGCCGACATCGCCGCTTTTGCCGACGCGCAAGGCCGCCGCCCACGGGTGATGATTTCCAAGCTGGGCCAAGACGGACACGACCGGGGCGCCAAAGTGGTCGCCACCGCCTTCGCCGATTTGGGCTACGACGTGGACATGGGCCCGCTGTTCCAGACCCCCGAAGAATGCGCCCGCCAAGCCATTGAAAACGATGTGCACGCCGTGGGCGTGTCCACACTGGCCGCAGGCCACAAAACACTGGTGCCCGCTATCATTGCCGAGCTCAAAAAGCAAGGCGCCGACGACATCATCGTGTTCGTGGGCGGCGTCATCCCGCGCCAGGACTACGACATGCTCTACGAAGCGGGCGTCAAGGGCATTTATGGCCCCGGCACCCCGATCCCGGTCAGCGCCAAGGATGTGCTGGAGCAGATCAAGAAGGCTTTGGCTTGAATGTTTGTGATACAGTAATACCGTATTGCAAACATCTTCAAGGAGTCTGCCATGGCTGTATCCGTTCGACTGGAGCCTTTGCTTGAAAAAGAGCTGGAGCTGACCGCCAAACGCATGGGCGTGACCAAGTCACAGTTCATCGTTTCGGCGCTGGAGAGGGCATTGGGGCGCAAGAATCCCTATGACCTGCTGCTCAAGGTGCAAGCTGAGGTGCGAGAGTCTTTGCCAGAAGGCAATGAATCCCTTTCGCCAACCAAGGCGGCCATTCGGGCCAAACTCAAAACCAAACGGGATGCTCATCAAGCCGATTGGCTGGCTTTTCAAGAGGCCAAAAAGCAGGGCAAAGTGTGGTCTGGCTCAGACCAGGAAACGGACACGCTGTGAAGGTGGCTTTGATCGACACCGGACCCATGGTGGCGCTGTTTGACGCCAGTGATGTGGCGCATCGGCACTACACCCGCTTGTTGGCCGACAACTGGCGGTTGACGACCACCTGGCCGTGCGTGGTCGAGGTGTGCCATTTTCTGGGTGCCAATGCCGTCCAGAGATTTTTGCGATGGGTTTCCGAAGGTGGCGTCATCGTGTTCCCATTTGATGTGTCGAACCTCCCCGACTTGGCGGAGCTGATGACGCGTTATACCGCTGAGCCTCGCACAGAAATGGACTTGGCCGATGCCTCTTTGGTTTGGTTGGCGCAAGACACGAACACGCTCAACGTGATGACCATGGATGTGCGCGATTTCTCTCGTTATCGCCTGCCCGATGGGCGGCATTTTGAGATCTTGTGAGGTCATGCACATGAAGCTCAACAACCCGTTCGGTCAGCCTGACATGGACATGCAGGACATCAAAGGCGATCACTATGGACTCATGAATCCAGCGCTGAAAATTTTGCGTGCCGAGGGGTTGGTGTGTTTGCTGTTGGCGTGTACCTTGTACCAAGTGCAAGGGTTGTCGTGGCTGGCATTCGGATTGTGGTTTTTCCTGCCAGATGTGGCGATTTTGGTTTACGTGTTTGGCAACGAACGTGTTGGCATGTGGGCTTACAACATGACCCACAGCACACTGGGGGCGGGACTGGTGGCACTGCTGGGACTCGGACTCGATGTGCCGATGCTGTTGCAAGCTTCACTGATCTGGTTTGCACACATTGGCTTTGACCGTGCCTTGGGCTTCGGACTGAAGTTCCCCTTGGGCTTTCGCGTGACACATTTGGGTGTTTTACGCGGCATGAGGGACAAAACATGACGCCCGAGCAATTGCTCCAGAGTTTGCAACAAGGTACCGCACCCGTCCAACGCCGCGCCATGGCCAAAGCCATCACCTTGCTCGAATCCACCCGCACCGACCACCGCGCCCAGGCCGACGAATTACTCACGGCCATGTTGCCGCACACGGGCAAGTCATTCCGCTTGGGCATCAGTGGTGTGCCGGGCGTGGGCAAGTCCACCTTCATCGAGGCGCTGGGTTTGTATTTGATCGGCCAAGGCCATCGTGTGGCGGTGCTGACCATTGACCCTTCTTCCACCGTGTCGGGCGGCTCCATTTTGGGAGACAAGACCCGAATGGAATTGCTCAGCGTTCACGAGCGTGCCTACATCCGCCCCAGCCCCAGCAGCGGCACTTTGGGCGGTGTGGCCGAGAAAACCCGCGAGTCCATGTTGGTCTGCGAAGCTGCGGGTTACGACGTGGTGATCGTCGAGACGGTGGGCGTAGGCCAAAGCGAAACGGCAGTGGCCAACATGACCGACATGTTTGTGCTCATGCAGCTGCCCAATGCGGGCGACGATTTGCAGGCCATCAAAAAAGGCGTGATGGAGATCGCCGATTTGGTGGTCATCAACAAGGCCGATATCGATGCCATCGCAGCCACCCGCGCAGAGTTGCAAATCACCAGCGCTTTGCAGTTGCTGGGCATGCACGGCGGCTCGGGCCATGCGCACGCCGATGCCACCCAGTGGCACCCCAAGGTGGTGCAGTTGAGCGCCTTGCTGGGCAAGGGCGTGGACAGTTTTTGGGTGGCAGTCAGCGAGTTTCGAAGCCTGCAAACAGCTAATGGCCGCTTTGCTGATCGACGCCAGCAACAGGCCCTGGCGTGGATGTGGGAGCGCATTGACGCGGGTCTGAAACACAATTTTCGTGCGCAGCCGCGTGTGCAAACGCTGTTGCCCCAACTCAGCCAACAAGTCGCGGCGGGCCAGCTCGCTGCGTCCACAGCGGCCCGTCAACTGCTCGGTGCTTACCAAGCGCAGAGCGAAACCCCATCTTCCTGAAGAAAAGAGAGAGCCACCATGCAAGACATCCTAGAGCAACTCGAACAAAAGCGCGCTGCGGCCCGCTTGGGTGGCGGGCAAAAGCGCATTGATGCGCAGCACGCCAAAGGCAAGCTCACGGCGCGGGAGCGCATTGAAGTCTTGCTAGACGAAGGCACGTTTGAAGAGTGGGACATGTTCGTGGAGCACCGCTGCACCGACTTTGGCATGGAAGACAACAAGATCCCTGGCGACGGTGTGGTTACCGGCTACGGTATGATCAACGGCCGTTTGGTGTTTGTGTTCAGCCAAGACTTCACTGTGTACGGTGGTGCTTTATCTGAAACGCATGCTGAAAAAATCTGCAAGATCATGGACCAAGCCATGAAGGTGGGCGCGCCGGTGATTGGTTTGAACGACTCGGGCGGTGCCCGTATTCAAGAAGGCGTGGCCTCGCTCGGTGGTTATGCCGATGTGTTCCAGCGTAACGTCATGGCCTCGGGCGTGGTGCCGCAGATCAGCATGATCATGGGCCCATCCGCTGGCGGTGCTGTGTATTCACCCGCACTCACCGATTTCATCTTCATGGTGAAAGACACGTCCTACATGTTTGTGACGGGCCCTGAAGTGGTCAAGACCGTGACGCACGAAGAAGTCACAGCCGAAGAGTTGGGTGGTGCCCTGACCCATACCACCAAGAGTGGCGTGGCCGACATGGCGTTTGAAAACGATGTCGAAGCCTTGCTGATGCTGCGCCGCCTTTACAACTACCTGCCGCTGAACAACCGCGAAAAAGCACCTGTGCGTCCCAGTGGTGATCCATCCGGGCGCATGGATATGAGCTTGGACACCTTGGTGCCAGAGAACCCCAACAAGGCCTACGACATGAAGGAGCTCATCGTCAAGACCGTGGACGATGGCGACTTCTTCGAGTTGCAGCCAGATTACGCCAAAAATATTTTGATTGGCTTTGCCCGCATGGAAGGTCAAACCGTGGGTATTGTGGCCAACCAACCCTTGGTCTTAGCGGGTTGTCTGGACATCAAGAGCGCCATCAAGGCCGCTCGTTTTGTGCGCTTTTGCGATGCGTTCAATATCCCCGTGATCACCTTTGTGGACGTCCCCGGCTTCATGCCAGGAACTTCGCAGGAATACGGCGGCATCATCAAACACGGAGCCAAATTGCTTTATGCGTTTGCCGAATGCACCGTGCCTAAAATCACCGTGATCACGCGCAAGGCTTATGGAGGCGCTTATGACGTGATGTCTTCCAAGCATTTGCGTGGTGATGTGAACTTTGCCTGGCCCAACGCTGAAATCGCAGTGATGGGTGCCAAAGGCGCGGTGGAAATTATCTTCCGCGAAGACAAGGGCGACCCTGAAAAACTGGCCGCTAAAGAAGCCGAATACAAAGCCCGCTTTGCCAACCCGTTTGTGGCGGGCGCACGAGGCTTCATAGACGACGTGATCCAGCCGCACGAAACACGCAAGCGCATTTGCCGCTCGCTGGTCATGCTCAAAGACAAGAAGATCGAAAACCCTTGGCGCAAGCACGGGAACATTCCACTTTAAGCCCTGGAGATTAAGAACATGTTTACCAAAATTCTGATTGCAAACCGCGGCGAAATTGCTTGCCGCGTCATTGCCACGGCCCAAAAGATGGGCATTAAAACGGTGGCCGTTTATTCTGAGGTCGACAAAGATGCACGTCATGTACAACTGGCTGATGAGGCCGTGTTGATTGGCCCCGCGGCCTCTCGAGATTCGTATCTGGTGGCCGATAAAATCATTGCGGCTGCTAAAGCAACTGGCGCTCAGGCCATCCACCCCGGCTATGGTTTTTTGAGCGAGAACGCCCAGTTCTCTAAGCGCTGCGAAGACGAGGGCATTGCCTTTATTGGCCCGCGCCATTTTTCGATTGCCGCCATGGGCGACAAAATCGAATCCAAAAAATTGGCGGGCGCTGCGGGCGTGAACTGCATTCCCGGTGTCAACGATGCTTTGGAAACGCCCGAAAAAGCGGTTGAGATCGCCAAAGGCATCGGTTACCCTGTGATGATCAAGGCTTCAGCGGGAGGCGGTGGCAAGGGCTTGCGCGTGGCCTTCAACGACAAGGAAGCCTTTGAAGGCTTCACCTCTTGCCGCAACGAAGCGCGTAACAGTTTTGGCGATGACCGCGTGTTCATTGAGAAATTTGTCGAAGAACCGCGTCATATCGAAATTCAGGTGCTCGGCGACAGCCATGGCAATGTGATTTATTTGAACGAGCGTGAGTGCTCGATTCAGCGTCGCCACCAAAAAGTGATTGAAGAAGCGCCGTCACCGTTCATCAGTGACGCCACCCGTAAAGCCATGGGAGAGCAAGCGGTCCAATTGGCTAAGGCAGTCAATTACCAATCCGCGGGTACCGTCGAATTTGTGGTCGGTAAAGATCAAAGCTTTTACTTTCTCGAGATGAACACCCGCTTGCAGGTTGAGCATCCGGTGACCGAAGCGATCACAGGCCTCGATTTGGTGGAGATGATGATCCGCGTGGCTGCAGGTGAGAAATTACCAATCGAACAGAAAGACGTGCAGCGCAATGGCTGGGCGATTGAGTGCCGTATCAATGCTGAAGACCCATTTCGTAACTTCTTGCCATCCACGGGGCGTCTGGTGCGATTCCAGACACCCAAACAAACCATGTTCCAAGGCAATACGGATGACTTGTTCGGTGTTCGTGTGGACACCGGCGTGCAAGACGGCGGCGAGATTCCGATGTTCTACGACTCGATGATCGCCAAGCTCATCGTGCATGGTAAAGACCGCAACGAAGCGATTGGCAAAATGCGCGAAGCGTTGAACGGGTTTGTGATCCGCGGCATCAGCTCGAATATTCCTTTCCAAGCCGCATTGTTGGCCCACCCGCGATTTGTATCCGGCGACTTCAACACCGGCTTTATTGCTGAGCAATACAGCCAAGGTTTCCGTGCAGAAGATGTGCCGCACGACGACCCTAACTTCCTCGCTGCCTTGGCCGCATTCGTTCGGCGCAAATCGCGCCAGCGTGCTGCTAACCTGAGTGGCCAATTGCCAGGATATGACGTGCAAGTTGGCCAAGACTACACCGTAGTCGAATTAGGGCAAGCGGGAAAGAATCGTTATGTTCAAGTGCATGTGGAGGAATTTGTGGGCAAGCCAGGCGTCGCCCAAATTGTGATTGAAGGTCAAACATATGCAATAGAAAGCAATTCCCGTTTGAACGACATTCGCATTGAAGGTATGTGCAACGGCAAACCGTTTACGGCACAAATGGAGCGCGGTACTTTTAAAAATCCATTGGCTTTGCAAGTACAGCACAACGGCACCCGAATTCAAGCCTTGGTCATGTCGCCTCGCATGGCCGAACTGCATCAACTCATGCCCTTCAAGGCGCCGCCGGATTTGAGTCGTTATGTGCTCTCGCCCATGCCGGGTTTACTGGTGGATGTGGCCGTGGCCGTAGGTCAAAAAGTACAAGCGGGTGAGCGGGTGGCCGTGATTGAAGCCATGAAGATGGAAAACGTGCTCTTCGCTTCGCAAGACGGTGTGGTCAAAAAAGTGGTCGCATCCCAAGGTGAGTCGCTCACGGTGGATCAAATGATTGTGGAGTTCGAATAAATGACCCGTCCTTTCAAAGTGTTGGGTGTTCAGCAAATCGCCATTGGTGGCCCTGACAAGGGCCGTTTGAAGACACTGTGGGTGGACATGTTCGGTCTGGAGGTGACAGGAACCTTCCAAAGCGAACGTGAAAACGTGGACGAAGACATTTGCGCGATCGGCACCGGTCCATTCAAAGTGGAAGTCGATCTGATGCAACCGCTGGATCCTGAGAAAAAACCCGCCGTGCACACCACGCCGCTGAACCACATTGGCTTATGGATTGACGATCTGCCCGTTGCTGTTGAGTGGCTCACCGCGCAAGGCGTGCGCTTTGCCCCGGGTGGTATTCGCAAAGGCGCTGCTGGATTTGACATCACGTTTTTACACCCCAAAGCCAACGACGAGTTTCCTATCGGCGGCGAGGGTGTTTTGATCGAATTGGTGCAGGCGCCCGTCGAGGTGATCCATGCGTTTGCAGCTTTGGCAGCCCACGCGCAATAGCACCGAAACTTCGAAAGCCTCTCAGGCCCCCGACTGACGCGCTTTCGCTTTGGCTAAAGCCGCTTCAATGATGGTGCGCTTGCGGTGCAGTTCTGCATCTTTGGCGGGCCCTGAAGGCACCTTGGTATGCGTTTCTAGGTCGCCCAGCTTCATTTCGGCTTCGGCAATTTTTTCTTGCTGATGTTCGAGGGCCTCTTGCTGGAGTCTGATTTGGCGTTGTGTGTAGCGCTCACGCGCAGCCAAGGCAGACGCCTGGCTCCAAGCTGCCCAACCGGTTTTTTCTCCGGTCACCTTGACCATTTCAATGCAGTCAACAGGGCACACCGGCAGGCACAACTCGCAGCCTGTGCACCACGGTGCAATGACCGTGTGCATGAGCTTGTTGCTTCCCAAGATGGCGTCGGTGGGGCAAGCTTTGATGCAAAGTGTGCATCCGATGCACCAGTTCTCGTCAATCACTGCCAAGGCTCTGGGGCCTTCAACACCATGATCAGCACTCAAAAATTGAACTGGTTTTTCAGTGATTTGAGCGATTCGCTCAATACCCTGTGCCCCTCCGGGAGGGCATTGATTGATGTTGGCTTGAGCAAGCGCAATGGCCAATGCGTAAGAGGCGCAATCAGGGTAGCCACATCTTGTGCATTGTGTTTGGGGCAGGACGGCGTCAATGCGCTCGGCCAGCGCGCGTTGCGCGGGCGTGATGCCCACGCTATGCACTGTCAAGTCTTGGCCTTTGCGCGTTGAGTCTTGGATTTGACGGCTGTTTTTATTGCCGTTTTAACAGCGGGTTGCACCGCTTTTTTGGCAACCGGTTTCGCAGGCTTAGGGGCCGCTGCTTTGAACGGTGTACCAGCATGGTCCAGAATGAATTGGCGTACTTGTGGGTACACAATATCTCGCCAACGGCGGCCACTGAAAATACCGTAATGTCCTGCGCCTGGCACTTCAAGGTGTTTGCTATTTTTGTCCGCAACGCCGCTGCAAAGGCCATGGGCTGCTGCCGTTTGACCGGAGCCTGAGATGTCATCCAGCTCGCCTTCAACGGTCAGCAAGGCCGTGGTTTTAATGTCTTGAGGGCGGACCCATTCGACTTTGCCATCAATGCCTTTGACCTGCCAAGTGCCATAGACCAAGTTGAAATCTTGGAACACCGTTTTGATGGTTTCCAAATAATAGTCGGCGTCCATGTCCAGAACCGCGTTGTATTCGTCATAAAACTTGCGGTGAGCTTCCACGCTCGCATCATCACCTTTGATCAAGTCTTTGAAATAATCGTAGTGGCTTGTGGCATGGCGGTCGGGGTTCATCGCTACAAAACCGGTGTGTTGCAAAAAGCCAGGGTACACGCGGCGACCTGCACCAGGGAAGTTGCCCGGAACACGGTAGATGACATTGTTCTCAAACCAATCAAACCCTTTGGTTGTTGCCAGGTTGTTCACAGAAGTTGGTGACTTGCGTGCATCGATCGGGCCACCCATCATGGTCATGGTCAGAGGTGTCTTTTCCCCTCGACTGGCCATGAGCGAGACTGCCGCCAACACCGGGACGGTAGGTTGGCATACGCTGACCACATGGCAGTTGCCATAGGTGGCTTGCAGGTGGCGAATGAATTCTTGAACGTAGTTGATGTAATCGTCCAAATGGAATTCGCCGTCTTCCAGCGGCACCAAGCGCGCATTTTTCCAATCGGTGATGTAAACCTTGTGATCTCCCAGCATGGTTTTGACGGTATCTCGGAGCAAGGTCGCGTAGTGACCCGATAAAGGTGCCACGATCAATACGGGGGGCTGACTTTTGAGCTTGCTCAGCGTAGCGGTATCGTCTGAAAATCGTTTGAAGCGCAACAGTTCACAAAACGGTTTTTTGATTTCTACACGTTCGTGAATAGCCACATCGACGCCATCCACGTCCACAGTGCGAATACCAAATTCGGGTTTGACGTAATCTTTTCCTAAGCGGTGGAACAGATCGTAGCCAGCGGCCACACGATGGCCCATTGGTGTTTGGGCAACCGGATTGCTCTGGTTACTGAACAGTTTGGCAGCGGTTTGGGCCAAATCTGAGAAGGGCTCCATGAAGGAGCGTTGAGTTTCATAGATCTGATAAAGCATGGCGAATCCGTCCCTAAATTTGTTGCACTGCAGCAATATACCAGTTGTCTATCTCAAATGTTGGAGTGAAAACACTAATCCACTGTCTCTTTGACGTACCTGTGAAAAAGCCGCTTGCCCTGCAATAGAATCGGTGGCTTTTTGTGAATTTATCAGCGAAAAGCCAGATCAAAAGACTTTGGCGATGGCTTGGCAGACGTAGTCAATGTTTTTGCTGTTGAGCGCTGCCACGCACATGCGGCCTGTATCGGTGCCGTAAACGCCAAACTCGGAGCGCAGGCGTACCATTTGCTCTTTGCTTAGGCCTGAGTAACTGAACATGCCGATCTGGCTGGTGATGAAGCTCATGTCTTGCTTCACACCGGCGGTCTTCAAGCTGTCGACCAGTTTTTGGCGCATGGCCTTAATGCGCACGCGCATCTCGCCAAGTTCATTCTCCCAAATGGCTCGCAGCTCTGGGTTGTTCAAAACGGCTGCCACCACTGCGCCACCATGTATGGGCGGGTTCGAGTAGTTTGTGCGAATGGCAATTTTGAGTTGCGACAGCACGCGTGCTGACTCTTCCTTGTCGGTAGCCACCACAGACAAAGCGCCCACGCGCTCCCCATACAAACTGAAGCTCTTGGAGAAGGACGTGGACACCAAGATGTCCAAGCCCGCAGCCACGAACTTGCCGATGACAGCGCCATCTTCGGTGATGCCATGCCCAAAGCCTTGGTAGGCCATGTCCAGGAAAGCGGTCAGTCCTTTGGCCTTGACGACGGCAATGACCTGTTGCCACTGTGCATCCGTGATGTCGTAGCCTGTGGGGTTGTGGCAGCAAGCGTGCAGTACCACGATGGTGCCTGCCGCTGCGGCGTTCAAAGAAGCCAGCATGCCTTCGAAGTTCACGCCGCGTTTGGCCGCATCGTAATAGGCATAGCTTTCGACTTCAAAACCTGCGTTCACGAAAATTGCGCGGTGGTTTTCCCAGCTGGGGTCAGAAATCATTACCTTGGCGTTGGGGCTGATTTTTTTCAGGAAGTCGGCGCCGATCTTCAAGCCACCGGTGCCGCCTATGGCCTGTACTGTAGACACGCGGCCGGATTTGACCACGTCGGAGTCGGCGCCAAACACCAGCGCTTTAACGGCGTTGTCATAAGCCACAATGCCGTCGATCGGAAGATAGCCGCGGGCCGTCGGGCTGGCCATCATGGTTTTTTCGGCAGCCTGCACGCACTGCAGCAGGGGCAGTTTGCCGTTGTCGTCGAAATAAACACCCACGCCCAGGTTGACCTTGTTCGGGTTGGTGTCGGCAGCAAATTGCTCGTTCAGGCCCAAGATAGGATCGCGGGGGGCCATTTCGACGGCGGAAAACAGAGACATGAAAAAAGTCCTTGGGTAAAAAGGTATGAACCAAAGTCAGGAGCTTCGGTTACGCTTGCGGGTTACCCCTTATTTTAGCGGGACATGGGGTCGATCAAACCAAGCCTTTTTCCTCAGTCCGATTCCCGCTGCACAATTGCCACCATGTCAGAACTTGCAGAAGTCATTGCCGAGTCGCCGCAAGGTCATTTTGTGAGCTATCCCGGCTCGCCGTTTGAGCTTTTCCAGCCCTATCCACCGGCTGGCGATCAACCCACGGCGATAGAGAAATTGGTCGAAGGGGTGCGCGATGGAGAGGTTTTTCAAACCCTGCTAGGCGTCACCGGATCGGGCAAGACCTTCACCATGGCCAACGTGATTGCGCAGTTGGGACGTCCAGCCATTATTTTTGCACCGAATAAAACGCTGGCCGCGCAGCTGTACAGCGAGTTTCGCGAATTTTTCCCCAAGAATGCGGTGGAGTATTTCGTGAGTTACTACGACTACTACCAACCTGAAGCCTATGTGCCGCAGCGTGATCTTTTCATCGAAAAAGACTCGGCGATCAACGAGCACATTGAGCAAATGCGGTTGAGCTGCACCAAAAGCATCATGGAGCGGCGCGATGTGGTGATTGTGGCAACCGTTTCAGCGATCTACGGTATTGGTGAGCCTGAAAGCTACCACCGCATGATCATGACACTGCGCAACGGGGACAAGCTAGGTCAACGCGACGTGATTGCACAACTCATCCGTATGCAATACCAGCGCAATGACATGGATTTCAGCCGAGGTAAATTTCGGGTTCGAGGCGATACGATTGATGTGTTTCCCGCAGAGCATTCGGAATTGGCCATTCGCATCGAATTGTTTGACGACGAAATTGAAAGCCTGCAACTCTTCGATCCGCTCACAGGTCGCATTCGGCAGAAAATTCCGCGCTTCACCGTCTACCCTTCCAGCCATTACGTGACACCGCGAGACAAAGTGTTGGCGGCGGTCGAAACCATCAAGACCGAGTTGTCAGACCGGCTCAAAGAATTGGTCGGTATGGGCAAACTGGTGGAGGCCCAGAGGCTGGAACAGCGCACCCGGTTTGACCTGGAAATGCTCAGCGAAGTTGGCCATTGCAAGGGGATTGAAAACTACACCAGGCACTTGTCAGGTGCCGCCCCAGGCGCCGCGCCCAGCACCTTGACAGATTATTTACCGCCTGATGCGATGGTATTTCTGGACGAAAGTCACCAGATGATCGGTCAGCTCAATGCCATGTACAACGGTGACCGTGCGCGCAAAACCACTTTGGTTGAATATGGCTTTCGGCTGCCCAGCGCCTTGGACAACCGGCCTCTCAAGTTCGAAGAGTTTGAAACCAAAATGCGCCAATGCATATTTGTGTCAGCCACGCCGGCGGACTACGAAAAAACCCACGCCGGGCAGGTCGTCGAGCAGGTCGTTCGTCCCACCGGACTGGTGGACCCTTTGGTGGAAGTGCGCCCTGCCATCCACCAAGTGGATGA
>CANBWK010000096.1 GCA_947373105.1 Comamonadaceae bacterium
GCTCCAGCGCCCCCCCAAGGCACGACCTGCGAAATAGGCAAACACGTCAGCAGCCCACACCAAAACCAAAATAGACAGCAAAAAATTGGGCCCTGTCCAACGGGCTTGTGCGAGGGCTAACCAGGCAAAGCACAAAGCCAAGAGTCCCAGCGACCAGCGCATGAAGATGGGCCACAGCGACCAAGCTGCTACGCCGCGCAACAGCATCCAGGCACCAATTAAAACCCATGCTGAACCCGTGAAGAGCCACACAAAAGCGCTTGCGTGCTCAATCCAGTTTGTCTGCCAAAACAGCGTGCAAATCAGCAAAGCCAATGCGCCGGTACCCCACGAAGCAAGTCGCGCGCAGCCGTTCATCCGCCCCCACTCCCAAGCGCCAGCAGTAATCAGGACCAAGGTCAGAGCTGCAAAAGGCTCTGGACTGGATGCAAACAAAGCAGGCAACAGCAATGCCAACAAGATCAATGCCGTAATGAGTCTCTGTTTGAGCATCGGGTCTCTCTTAGAGGGGGTGTTGATGTGAATGATTCAACTGCAAATCACCCATACGGCTTCAAAAACGACCCAAGGCGTAATGGGGCCGAGAATTCAAGGATCAAACCGCCATGATTTCTTGTTCTTTGCCGGCAACCAGTTGGTCGATCTCGGCAATGTGCTTGTCAGTGACCTTTTGGACATCGGTTTCGGCACGTTTTTGATCGTCTTCGGAAGCGAGTTTATCTTTCACCAGTTTTTTGACTGATTCGTTCGCGTCGCGGCGCAAATTACGCACTGCGATTTTTGCGCTCTCGCCTTCATTGCGGACCAATTTGGTCATCTCTTTGCGACGCTCCTCACTCATTGCGGGCATTGGAACGCGAATCAAATCGCCCATAGAAGCAGGATTCAAACCTAAATCGCTTTCACGAATGGCTTTTTCAATCTTGGCGCCCATCCCTTTTTCCCAGGGTTGAACGCTGATGGTTCGGGAATCAATCAGGGCCACATTCGCCACTTGCGACAAGGGTACGCTCGATCCGTAGTACTCGACCAACACAGAGTCGAGCAAAGCCGGATTGGCGCGACCAGTGCGGATTTTGGTCAGGTTATTTTTGAATGCTGCAATGGACTGGTCCATCTTGCCTTCAGTGTTTTCTTTGATTTCTGCAATAGTCATGAATTTCTCCAACGCAAGTCAATCATTCAGGCGTAGACCAAAGTGCCTTCATCTTCACCCATCACCACGCGCTTGAGTGCGCCATTTTTGAAGATAGAAAAAACCTTGATCGGCAGTTTTTGATCACGGCATAACGCAAACGCAGTGGCATCCATGATGCCCAGATTTTGCGAAATAGCTTCGTCAAAACTGATTTTGTCGTAACGCGTAGCGGTGGGATCTTTTTTCGGATCAGCGGAATACACACCGTCTACTTTGGTGGCTTTCAACACCAATTCCGCACCGATTTCGGCGCCACGTAACGCGGCCGCCGTATCCGTCGTGAAGAAAGGGTTGCCCGTTCCTGCGGCAAACACCACCACTTTGCCCTCTTCAAGGTACTGCAAGGCTTTAGGGCGAACGTAGGGCTCCACCACTTGGTCGATACCGATGGCGGACATCACACGTGCGGTCAATCCGGCCTTGTTCATGGCATCGGCCAAAGCCAGAGCGTTCATCACAGTGGCCAGCATTCCCATATAGTCTGCTGTGGCCCGATCCATGCCGACCGACCCTCCAGCCACACCCCGAAAAATATTCCCCCCCCCGATCACGATTGCCACCTCAACCCCCAAGCGGGTCACTTCGGCAATCTCATCGACCATGCGCACAATGGTGGCGCGGTTGATTCCAAATTGGTCATCCCCCATCAAGGCCTCGCCTGACAGCTTGAGCAAAATACGCTTATGGGCTGGCTTGGCGAGTGTCATGAAAAGCTCCTTGATGGGATGTGATGAAAAGGAAGGTGGATCAGAACAGCAGCAGACCTGAAAATCAGGCTGCAGCGCCTTGTGCAGCAGCCACTTGCGCAGCCACTTCAGCAGCGAAGTCATCAACTCGCTTTTCTATGCCTTCGCCGACAACATACAAAGTGAAGCCTTTGAGTGAAGTGTTTGCGGCTTTGAGCATTTGCTCTACAGTTTGCTTGTCGTTCTTCACGAAAGCCTGGTTGTACAAGGACACCTCTTTGAGGTACTTTTGCACAGAGCCTTCAATCATCTTGGCAGCGATGTCAGCAGGCTTACCCGACTCGACTGCCTTGGCTGTAGCCACAGAGCGCTCTTTTTCAATCAAATCAGCTGGCACTTCAGCGCTGCTCAATGAAACGGGCTTCATTGCAGCCACATGCATGGCGACGTCTTTGGCGGCGACCTCTTCACCGTCATATTCAACCAACACGCCAATGCGTGTGCCGTGCAAATAAGTGGCCACTTTGGAAGCGCCAGAAATTCGTTTGAAGCGACGAAAGCTCATGTTCTCGCCAATTTTTCCAATCAAGCCCTTACGCACCTCTTCCAGCGTCGGACCAAAGTTGTCTTGGCTGTAGGCCAATGCACCGAGTGCAGCCACATCTGCAGGATTGTGCTCGGCAACCAACTTGGCGGCAGCCTGCGCCAAGGCCAAGAAGCTGTCGTTTTTCGTCACGAAGTCAGTTTCGCAGTTCACTTCAATCATGGCACCTGTATGGCCGTTGACGAAACTGGTCACCACGCCTTCGGCGGTCACGCGAGAAGCGGCCTTGCCTGCCTTAGTGCCCAATTTGACGCGGAGCAATTCTTCTGCTTTAACCATGTCGCCTTCGGCCTCAGTCAAAGCTTTTTTGCACTCCATCATGGGCGCGTCTGTTTTTGCACGCAGCTCAGCGACCATACTTGCTGTAATTGTTGCCATGTTAATTCTCCGTATTCAATTCAAAGTCAGATTAAAAAAAAGGGGCAACAAAGCCCCTTTCATCAAGTCACAAGAGGCCTTAAGCAGACGCTTCCTGAA
Source organism: Comamonadaceae bacterium (assembly GCA_947373105.1). Classification (GTDB taxonomy): domain Bacteria; phylum Pseudomonadota; class Gammaproteobacteria; order Burkholderiales; family Burkholderiaceae_C; genus Limnohabitans_A. The sequence continues at coordinate 2,966 of CANBWK010000096.1, forward strand.
CTTCCACAAATTCGTCTTCGCCTTCAGCCGCAGCCACAGCCTTGAGCACGTCGTTGACGGCGTTTGAGCGGCCATCAATGATCGCGTCTGCAATACCACGGGCATACAAAGCCACGGCCTTTGCCGAGTCGTCGTTGCCAGGAATCACGTAGTCAATGCCTTCTGGTGAGTGGTTGGTATCAACCACACCGATCAATGGAATGCCCAGTTTTTTGGCTTCCGAGATCGCAATCTTGTGGTAACCCACGTCGATCACAAAGATGGCGTCTGGCAGAGCAGGCATGTCTTGGATGCCACCGATGTCTTTTTCAAGCTTTTCCATCTCGCGTTTGAACATCAACTGTTCTTTTTTGCTCAATGTTTCAAGACCCACTTCTTGCTGGGCTTTCATGTCCTTCAGACGTTTGATCGAGGTCTTGACGGTCTTGAAGTTGGTCAACATGCCGCCCAACCAACGCTGGTCGACAAAAGGCACGCCGGCGCGAGCAGCTTCAGCTGCCACGACTTCGCGCGCTTGACGCTTGGTGCCCACCATCAAGATATTGCCGCGGTTCGAAGCCAACTGCTTGACGAACTTGGTGGCTTCCTGGAACATCGGCAAAGACTTTTCCAGGTTGATAATGTGAATTTTGTTGCGATGACCAAAGATGAACGGGGCCATCTTGGGGTTCCAGAAGCGGGTTTGGTGACCAAAGTGGACACCGGCTTCCAGCATTTCGCGCATAGTAACGGCCATAATAAACTCCAAAGGTTAAGTCTTAAATCCAGCCCACTGATCACCCGCCATGAAATTGACGGGCAACACCTTGAAGGGGCCGGTTTGCGATTGATTTACTGAACAAACACTTGTAAGCACGATTGCCAACTTGTACCTGTTTAGCCATTCAATTATAGCACTCTGTCCACGACAAACTTCACTCTGAATAAACATGAACACTCAAGCGGACCTGATCTCCACCCTGCAAGCCATGGCTTGCGGCCTTACAACAAAACAAGAAGTCCTGCAAACCTGCCTTGAAATGGCACAAAGCCCAGCTTGCGAACATGTCTTCATGTCGCTTCATCCCGATGTTCCCAACGCCTTAAAAGGCACCAATATAGTGCAAGGCGCGCTGGCTGGACTGCCATTTTCTGCCAAGGATCTGTTTGATGTGCAAGGTGAAACCACCTCAGCAGGGTCCATTGTCTTGAAAGACAATCCTGCAGCAGTTCAAGATTGTCCCGCTGTTGCAAGCATGCGCGGCGCAGGCGGGACGCTGATTGGCCGAACCAATATGGTGGAATTCGCGTTCTCAGGCGTTGGCATCAATCCCCATTACGGTACGCCGGCCGCCTGGGATGCTGTGTCAAATCAATTTGCGGGATTGTCCACAGCGGCAAGCGCTGGTCATTTTGAACCCTTGGTCCCTGGAGGATCATCTTCGGGCGCGGCCGTTTCGGTGGCCACGGGAGCCGCATTCATTGGTTTGGGATCTGACACTGGCGGATCCATTCGAATTCCTGCGGCACTCAATGGTATTGTGGGCTTTAAAAACACCGCCAGACGTGTTTCAACGCAAGGTGCCGTACCTCTATCGACCACCATGGACACAATCTGTGCCATGACCCGCAGCGTCAGAGATGGCATATTGGCTCACGAAATTCTTGCGCATCGCAAGGTGCCCTTGTTTAAATTAGATTTGTCTGATTACAGGATTGCCATTCCCACCACATTGATGCTGGACGACTTGTCAGACACGGTTCGGCAAGCTTGGGATCGCAGTTTGCATCAATTGACACAATCGGGCGCGCGGTTAACCGAAATCAAACTGCCGGAAATCAACGATCTGTCTGGCTTGCTGTCCACAGGCGGTTTCAGTGCGGCAGAGAGCTTTAGCTGGCATCGCCATTTACTGGCAAAAAGCGCCACCGATTACGACCCCCGAGTGGCACACCGAATTCAACGCGGCGAGCACATGAAAGCCTTTGAATACTTGGAACTTCAACAAGGTCGGGCAGCCTGGATCCGACGAATGCACCAAGCCATGCAGGGTTATGACGTGATGCTGTCGCCCACGGTTCCCATTACCTCACCGACAATCGCAAGCATGGCACCTGGCGCAGCAAGGGATGAAGCATTTTTCAAAGCCAACGGATTGTTGTTACGCAATACCAGTGTGGTCAACATGCTTGACGGTTGCGCCCTCTCCCTGCCTTGCCACCGAGTCGGTGAACTCCCTGTTAGCCTCATGGTGTGGCAAGGCCCGATGGCCGATGATGTGGTGCTCAATGCTTCTTTAGCCATTGAACACGTGCTGAAATTGAATGCATGAACCTGCGACGCCTGGACAGCAGCCATGCCTGCACGCTGTTTGACATAGCAGACACGCGACTTGCCGAACAACAATTGGCCAGTCTATTGCCTGCGCATACTTTAATGCAGCGAGCGGGTGCAGCCATTGGGCAACTGGCCCTGGCTATTGCACCACACGCACAAAAGATATGGATTGCCTGTGGGCCGGGTAACAATGGCGGCGACGGCTGGGAAGCAGCCTGTTTTTTGCACAATGAAGGTATGAATGTCTTTGTAACGTACTTCGCGGCAGTTAATGACCTGCCAGTGGATGCCCAAGAAGCCATGAACAAGGCAATGAGCCAGGGCATTCAAATCAGCGAGTCTCCCTTGGATTTAGGTCCGCAGGATTTGATCATTGACTGCCTGTTGGGTATGGGCTCAAGCCGAGTTGTTACAGGCAAAATGGCACAATGGGTCGAGGCCATGAACACGAGCCCAGCCCTGATTTTGTCCGCCGACATGCCCACAGGATTGAATGCCGACACGGGTCAAGCACATCAACATCCAAGCGGTGAATCGGGTGCACTGGTTCGCGCTGATCACACGTTGATGCTGTTGACCGCCAAACTTGGCGCCTTCATGGCTCAAGGCCGCGATGCAACTGGCCAATTGTGGTTGGATGATTTGACGCAAAACGACCTGGAAAAATCATTGACGGCAGGCATTCAAGCTCACTGCGAACTCAACCCACAACCCACTCAAACACTGCGCCTGCACAACAGCCATAAAGGCAGCTATGGCGACGTGGCCATAGTGGGCGGCGAATCTGTTTCAAACCGCGGCATGGGCATGACTGGCGCCGCAGTGCTGGCCGCATCGGCCGCATTGCAGGGTGGAGCAGGTCGCGTGTTGGTCAGTTTGCTGGCATCTGATAAAAAAACACAACAACAAGATATTGCTATGGATCATCCCGAGTTGATGCAACGCAATTTTGACGCATTGGACTTGAAGCAATTGACGGTTGTTTGCGGCTGTGGGGGTGGCATGGCCATCACACACGTATTGAGTGAGGTATTGCAGCGTAGCCACAAATTGGTTCTAGATGCCGATGCGCTCAACGCCATTGCCCGGGACACATTGCTTGCACAACTGCTCCAACATCGAAATGCACGGTCTATGCCAACGGTATTGACACCTCATCCTCTTGAAGCCGCGCGGTTGCTGGGTTGCAGCACCGCACACATTCAGTCACATCGGGTCGCAAGCGCAGAACAATTGGCGGCCTTTTTGGGTTGCACTGTGGCGCTCAAAGGCTCGGGCACGGTCATCGCGTGCCAAGGTCAGATCAGCCGAATCAACCCTACGGGCAACGCCCAACTTGCAACGGCAGGAACAGGCGATGTATTGGCGGGATTGATAGGCGCCAAACTGGCCCAAGGTTTAACAGCTTTTGAGGCCACCTCTCAAGCTGTTTTTGAACACGGCCAAGCTGCAGATGCTTGGCCAGCGCAAACCCGTTTGACCGCAAGCCGTTTGGCCAGTCAACTGCACTGAAACTTCAGCCCCTACCCGCAAAAGGCATTTTAGTTGCCATGACGGTATGAAACATCACGTTCGCTTCCAAAGGCAAATTGGCCATGTACACCAAGGACTGCCCCACGATGTTGACGTCCATTAAAGGTTCTACTGCAATTTCGCCATTGGCCTGCATGACACCTTTGGCCATGCGCATGGCCATGTCAGTCGCCGCATTGCCAATGTCAAGCTGCCCCACGGCAATATCGTACTTGCGGCCATCAAGTGATGCCGACTTGGTCAAGCCAGAAACACCATGCTTTGTTGACGTGTAGGCAATCGAATTAGGGCGAGGTGTTGTCGCCGAAATGGAGCCGTTGTTAATGATTCGACCCCCTCGAGGTGATTGGTCCTTCATGACCCTGAATGCGGCCTGAATGCACAAGAACATCCCGGTCAGATTGATGTCCACCACATTTTTCCACTGCGCCAGGGTCAGTTCTTCCAATGGAATGCCGGGTGCATTGACACCTGCATTGTTGAACACCAAATCAATGCGGCCAAACTGCTTAACTGTGGCATCGAATAATGCTTTGACAGAAGCTTCGTCTGAAACATCCGCAGCGAACGCCAATGCATGCGCAGACTGACCCGACTCGGCAATCACTTCGTCCAGGGGCGCTTGACGGCGACCGGCCAGTACAACACGCCAACCGTCTTTGAGAAGGGCCAAAGCGGAGGCTTTACCCACGCCGGATCCGGCACCCGTGACGATGGCTACTTTGATGGTTGAATTCATAGAAGAGTCTCCTGATAATTGAATGATTTAAATTCTCACCGCTTGGAAGGTCTGACTTTGCCGATTTTCTTTTTGTACAAGGCCTTAGACGCAGGCGCTTTTTTGGCCGTTGCAGGCCCGCTGGCGCGCTCACGCACATGGTCTTTGCGGCGTTTAGGCTGACCCGCAGTGTTTTCGCGCAAAGGGGCTGCGACCTCTGAACGCCCAAGTCCTTGTCGCTCTTTGCTGACGCCGCCTTTTTCGCGAAGACTGCGCACAGCCATATCTTCCAAACCATTGACCAATCGAAAATCAATTTTTCGGCCATCCAGATCCACGCGCGAGACTTGAATTTGAACACGGGATCCGATGGCATAGCGGATACCGGTTCGCTCGCCACGCAACTCCTGGCGCACCTCGTCGAACCTGAAGTACTCGCCGCCCAGCTCAGTGATATGCACCAAGCCCTCGACATACATGGCGTCCAAGGTGACAAAAATACCGAAGGTGGTGACCGACGTCACCACACCACTGTATTCCTCACCCAAATGCTCACGCATGTATTTGCATTTAAGCCAAGCCTCAACATCGCGGCTGGCTTCGTCAGCGCGACGCTCATTGGCACTGCAATGCAAGCCCGCAGCCTCCCATGCTTGCTGCTCTGCATAGGACATCTTGATCTTCGGAGCTGACGTTTCCATTTGCACGCCAGCTTTGTTTTTTTGCAAGCGTTTGGCCAATTTTGCATGGGCTTCACCAGGCAAAGGCAGGGCTGGTAATTGGTATTTTTGGCGCGCCAATATGGCCTTGATGACACGGTGTACCAACAAATCAGGATAGCGACGAATCGGGCTGGTGAAGTGCGTGTAGGCCTCATACGCCAGACCAAAGTGACCGCTGTTCATTGGCGTGTAAATCGCTTGCTGCATAGAGCGCAACAGCATGGTGTGAATTTGCTGTGCATCCGGACGGTCTTTGGTTGCCTGTGCAATTTTTTGAAACTCACCAGGCTTGGGGTCGTCGCTTAAAACAAATGGCAAACCCAGGGCTTTAAGGTAATTGCGAAGAATGTCTTTTTTCTCGGGTGTTGGGCCCTCATGCACACGGAACAATCCAGGGTGCTTACCTTGTTCAATAAAGTCAGCACTGCAGACATTGGCGGCCAACATAGCCTCTTCAATCAAACGGTGTGCCTCATTGCGCGTACGCGGTACGATCTTTTCAATCTGTCCACTTTCGTCACAAATGATCTGCGTTTCGGTGGTTTCAAAATCAACCGCACCTCGGACTGCACGCGAAGCCAATAGCGCTTTGTAGACATCTTGCAGGTTGAGCAAATCGTCAATCCGCGCTTTTCGTTTACTCGCCTCAGGCCCCCGCGTATTGGCCAAAATAGCGGCAACTTCAGTGTAGGTAAAGCGTGCATGGCTGAACATTACCGCCGGATAAAATTGATAGGCGTGCACATCGCCTTTCGCGGTGACCAACATGTCACAAACCATGCACAAACGCTCAACATCGGGGTTGAGTGAGCACAAACCATTTGACAGTTTCTCTGGGAGCATCGGTATAACGCGCCGCGGAAAATACACGCTGGTAGCGCGCTCATATGCATCCACATCGATAGCGCTTCCGGTGCTCACATAATTGCTGACATCGGCAATGGCGACCAGCAAACGCCATCCCTTACCGCGCCCCACTTTGGCCGGCTCGCAATAAACAGCGTCATCAAAATCTCGCGCATCTTCACCATCAATGGTGACCAAAGGCACGTCAGTCAAGTCAATGCGATTGAGTTTGTCTTGTGCTCTGACCTTGTCAGGCAAGGTACGCGCCAATCCAATACAAGCATCCGAAAATTCATGCGGCACGCTGTATTTTCGCACCGCAATTTCAATCTCCATGCCGGGGTCGTCAATCTCACCCAGAACCTCTTTCACGCGACCTACAGGTTGCCCAAAAAGCGCTGGTGGTTCCGTTAATTCCACTACCACAACTTGACCGGGTTTACCGGTCCCAATGGCCAGTTTCGGAATCAGTACATCTTGACCGTAACGTTTGTCTTCAGGGGCCACAATCCAGATGCCGCTCTCGTGCAACAAGCGGCCAATAATCGGATGAACAGGACGCTCAACGATCTCAACCACACGGCCTTCTGGACGGCCTTTTCGGTCCTGACGCACGATGCGAACCTTGACGCGATCTTTGTGCAAAACAGCACGCATTTCGTTTGGCGGCAGATAAATATCACCCACCCCGTCATCGCGCAAAACGAAGCCGTGACCATCGCGATGTCCTTGGACACTGCCCTCTATTTCTTCCAGCAAACTGCTGGGTGTAGTCATTTTTTTGATATACAATCCTATCTTTCCTGAGATGCCCAGGTGGCGGAATTGGTAGACGCACTAGTTTCAGGTACTAGCGAGTAACATCGTGGGGGTTCGAGTCCCTTCCTGGGCACCAAGTTTTAACATATTTTCGTTGAACTTGAATGACGTTTTACCGTCACAGGAACAAAAATCAAATGGGCACTCCGACCAAATCATGTCCACGCACATCAACGATGCGGGCCGACGTGAATTCACCGGACTTGAGCGTTTTGCTCATCTTTTCTGGTGGCAATAATTGCACCACGCCATCAATCTCTGGCGCATCCGCATAACTTCTGCCTACACCGCCTTTGCGCCCCATGGCTGGAGCCGAATCGACCAAGACCTGCATGGTGGCACCAATGCGTTGACGCAAACGCGCGATCGAGACCTCCTCGGCCACGGCCATGAAACGCGAGCGCCGATCTTCGCGCTCCGCCTCAGGCAGCATGCCTGGTAAATCATTGGCCGCAGCACCTTGCACGGGGCTGTAGGCAAAGCAACCTGCACGGTCAATCTGAGCTTCTCGCAAGAAGCTCAAAAGATGCTCAAACTCCTGTTCAGTCTCACCCGGAAATCCGGCAATGAACGTACTGCGAATCACCAACTGCGGGCACAACTCGCGCCAACGTTGAATGCGTTCCATATTTTTTTCGCCGCTGGCGGGTCGCTTCATGCGGCGCAACACATCAGGGTGGCTGTGCTGAAAAGGCACATCCAAATAAGGCAAGATCAAACCACTGGCCATCAAGGGAATCACGTCATCCACACTCGGGTAAGGATAAACATAATGCAGTCTGACCCAAGCGCCATAGGCTTGCGCCATGTCACCTAAAGTCTGAACCAACTCCAGCATGCGTGACTTGATCGGTTTACCGTCCCAAAAACCAATACGGTATTTCACATCCACACCGTAGGCAGAGGTGTCTTGACTGATGACCAGCAACTCTTTGACGCCCCCTTCAAACAAAGCCTTGGCTTCTTTCAGCACATCGCCAATGGGGCGAGAAACCAAATCACCCCGCATCGAGGGAATGATGCAAAAAGTACAGCGGTGATTACAGCCTTCGCTGATCTTTAAGTAGGCATAGTGACGCGGCGTCAGCTTCAGTCCCGCCTCGCCAAAGGCATTCGGCACCAAATCGATGAAAGGGTCATGTGGCTTAGGTAAATGCGCATGCACCGCGTCCATCACCTCTTGGGTGGCATGGGGACCGGTCACCGCCAAGACACTGGGGTGAATCTGGCGAACCATATTGCCGCCATCCTCTCCCGTCTTGGCGCCCAGGCAACCCGTCACAATCACTTTGCCGTTTTCACTCAAGGCTTCAGCAATGGTATCTAGACTTTCCTTGATCGCATCGTCAATGAACCCGCAGGTGTTCACGATGACCAAGTCAGCGCCCTCAAATGTTTTGGAAGTTTGGTAACCCTCCGCACTCAATTGCGTCAGAATCAATTCAGAATCGGTCAAAGCTTTGGGGCAACCCAAGCTTACAAAGCCAATGCGTGGCGCGGGACTCACCTTAGGTGGTGTCATCAAAGTTAATGTTTCGCTCATGCCTCCATTGTCCCCGCAAAAGCATGCTTTTGGAGAAGCACTATTTTTTGATGCCCAATGCACCCAACATCTGCTCGGTTTGTTTTTGAACCTGTTCTTGCATTTGACCCAGCATCGACTGAGATTGCTGAACATAAGCGCCCAGCATGTTTTGCATCATGGGCGGTTGCACCTGCATGAACTGAGACCAAATTTCTGGACTGACTCCTTTTTTGGAATCACCCAATTGCGATTGCATGTCCATGAAGGACTGAACATTGCTCTCGAGGTACTTGCCCATATATCCCTGCATGGCGTGACCATAAAAGCGAATGATGTTGGCCAAAACGGCCTCGCTGAACATCGGCGCTCCCGCCGCCTCTTCTTCCAAAATGATTTGCAGCAACATTGAGCGAGTCAAGTCATCGCCTGTTTTGGCATCGGTGACGACAAAGTCCTGGCTGTCCATGACCAGTCGCTTGATCTCGCCCAAAGTGATGTAAGTCGACGTATTGGTATCGTACAAGCGCCGGTTGGGGTACTTTTTGATCATGCGGCGGCCTGAAGACGCATCAGACGACTTTGAAGGCGGCGATTTAGGATTTGGCGATTTGGCGGGCACTTCGAATTCCTCAGGGGGTGTCACAGTTCCAGACAAGGAAACGTGTTGCAGTGCAACAGATTCTAAAGACAACGCGCAGACAAGTCTGCCAAGGTTTACCCGCCCTCTGGCGTGACCTCAAAAAATTAATGGCGATTTCTCTCTCGTAGTCTCATTGCAAGATATGCACATTGGCGTTAGCACATAAAGTTAGCTAATATGAAGCCTGATGGATATTCAATTTAAAAACCCATTGATGGAGACAGCCCCATGACGAAACACAATCCTGTTGACGATACCGTGCCCCAGCGAGTCGCCCGATACACAAATTTGGTGCCTTATAAGGACTCCATGAATCATTCAGAGGGTATCCCCCCTGAGGCCATGTTGATGATGTCGCCTGATAAGGTCATGCCCATCATGTCACCCCAAGGCTGGGAGGGACGTAGCAAAATCGCACCGGTCAAAGGAGCACCTGGATTGACCATTACATTGGCTGAATGCCCTCCAGGTGACAGCGCTGGCCTGCACAAGCACACTGGCGCCGTCGAAAACTTTTTTTGTGTCCAAAGTCAATTTGAAATTATCTGGGGTGATGAAGGTCAGTTTTCCACGATCTTGGAGCCCTTGGATTTTGTTTCAGTGCCGTCCGGCATTTACCGTGACTTTAAAAATGTTGGGACAGAATTAGGTCGCCTGCTGGTGATGATCCAACCTGAACCTGGCGATACCCAAGACGCGGTTTACCACGCCAAATCCAGCGGAGAAGAAATTGCCAAACGTTGGGGACCAGCGACCGTGGATGCGATGGCCAAAGTAGGCATTCGGTTTGGCGAACCGGCTTAAAAAACAATGCCCCATCACCCTGTGGGGCATAACCTATAGCTTGAGCGCCTGGTATTGAAGTACTAGGACTTGACCATCACTTTTCGCCATTTGATAGGCCCACCCAGGGCATTATTGACCCCTGGACCAAATTGAAGTGCAAATGGGCCGCTTGAAAATTTTCCGTTTTGCAGCGACACGGTCGTTACACCATTGAGCTTGACCGTAATGGACTGACCGATTGCGGTGACCTCCATGGTGTTCCACTGTCCTCCTGCTTTATTAACAAGTGGAACAGGAACTTTGGCAAAATTCACAACGGCCCCAGTCCCATAGCTAGGATCAGGTCGAATATCCCAAATATTGACTTCATAAGAACTATCGGCCGAAATTTTTTGCGGGTCAGTAGCGCGAATAAAAATGCCGCTGTTGGTATCT
>CANBWK010000097.1 GCA_947373105.1 Comamonadaceae bacterium
GCCCAGACGAGTGTTGGCGCAGGCGCTGCAGGGATTGCCGCCTTTGTGGTGCAGGCGCAGCGCGCCGGTTTCAAACGCTCATCAGGTCCAGCGATGGGGCCGGTATCGACCATTGGCACGGGTGGCTTTGAATTGCAGGGCTACCTTTGCAGTGAGGACGAAATGCTTTCGCCCCCTGGTGAGGCGTTCAAAGATATTTTGGGTGCCATTAACGGCGCACGCACTTATGTTGGCGCCATGTGCTGCGGGATGGTTAGCGAGGCACTGCAGGTGGCCAGCGCTTGGGGTCATGCGCGCCAAGCATTTGGTAAGCCTTTGCATGGGCATCAGGGTTGGCGTTGGTGTTTGGCCGATGCGGCCATAGCGCTGGAGGCCGCGCAACTGTTGGTCGTTCAGGCTGCTGACTTGATTGATGCGGGACGAGATGCCCAAAGTGCATCGGCCAAGGCCAAAGTATTTGCGACACGCATGGCCCAAAAACACCTGGCGACTCTCATGCACGCCATGGGGGCTGAAGGACTTGGCGAAAACTATCCCTTTGTGCGCCATTTGGCCTCCGCACAAGTGGCCTGTTTGGTGGATGGATCCACCGAAATGCTGCTGGAACGGATTGCCAAGGATTTCAAAGCTACGGCGAGTCCTTAAGGCCGCGCAACTCATTCAGCAATATTGAAGGAATAAACCCATGCGCGTTTTTCAAATTGAAGGTGATTGGGGCATGGATCATCTGAAGCTGTCCCAGCGTCCCGAGCCCAAAGCCGGACCAGGACAGGTGCTCGTACGCATGAAGGCTTCTTCTCTGAATTACCGTGACTTGGTGGTTCCTGAACGGGGCTATGGCAACTACACCGGCACTTTGCCGCTGATTCCTGTTTCGGACGGTGTAGGTGTCGTCTGCGAGGTGGGGGCAGGCGTGAGCCGTGTCGTTGTTGGCGACAGAGTTTGTCCCACATATTTTCAAAACTGGGTGGCTGGCGAGCCTGACCTGGAGCGGCTCACGCAGTCACTGGGGGGGCCCATTGATGGCACCATGACCGAGATCATGTGTCTGTCCGAACAGGGTGTGGTCAAGGTGCCCGCCCATCTGAACGATGCACAAGCAGCCAGTCTGCCCTGCGCGGCGCTGACCGCATGGAGTGCGCTGACCACGGGCAGCAGCACCAAGGCGGGAGACCGCGTCCTGATCCAAGGCTGCGGGGGCGTGGCGCTGTTTGCGGTGCAATTTGCCAAGCTGCTGGGCGCCCATGTCACCGTCATCACCTCCAGCGATGAGCGGATGGAGCGGGTGCGTCAACTCGGCGCGGATGCGGTCATCAATTACCGGGCGGTACCCGAGTGGGCCAAGGCCACACGCGATATCACTGCGGGTCGGGGATACGACCTGATCGTTGAATTGGGTGGCGAGAAAACTTTACCTCAGTCTTTGCGCTGTATTCGTCCGGGCGGCACCATTGCCATGATTGGCATTCTTTCTGGCAGCGCCATGGCAACCTCGCTAGGCCACATCATCACGCGTCAAGTGCGCCTGCAGGGTGTGACAGTCGGACACCGGGACGGCTTTGAAGCCATGTTGCGCGCCATGGATCAGTACCACGTTGAACCTGTGGTCGATCGAGTGTTTGCGTTTGAGGAACTGAAGCAGGCTATGGCTTACCTTAAAAGCGGCGCCCAGTTCGGCAAAGTCTGCCTGACTCATTCAATTTAAAAACGAACAAGGGACTTCCATGCTTTTTCCGATTGATGGCCATGCGGCTGATCCGTCCCGGTTGGCCTTTCAAATGTGTGAAACCGGGGAGCAGGTCAGCTTCGGGCAGTTGGATGCGCGGGCCAATCAGGTCGCGCAGGTCCTGCGTTCGTGTGGCGTGGTGCCAGGCGAGCATGTGGCTGTGCTCATGACCAATCAGCGCCAATTTTTGGAAGCGTGTTTTGGCATGGACCGCGCCGGCGTTTACTACACCACCATCAGCACTCGCCTAAACTGTGATGAGGTGGCCTACATCGTCAAGGATTGCTCGGCAAAGATCCTGGTGGTCTCCGATGATTTGCAGCAGGTCTGCGCACCACTGCGCGCGATGTTGCCAACGCATGTCAGGTGCTTCACTCTTGGACAGGGCATGCCAGGATATGAGAGCTGGGATGCCGCCGTGGAAAGCGCTTCACCGCTGCCCATTGAGGATCAGTATCAGGGTTTGGACATGCTGTATTCGTCTGGCACGACGGGCAAGCCTAAGGGCGTCAAGTGGCCAATGACGCAGGCTCTTGCAGGGCAACGCACGATGCTTGTCAACCTGTTGCAGCCTTTGTTTAGCTATGGAAGTGATTGTCGTTACTTGTCGCCTGCACCGCTGTACCATGCAGCGCCGCTGCGTCACTGCATGACGGTTATCAAGTTGGGCGGCTGCGTGTGGGTGATGGCCAGCTTCGATGCGCACCAAGCGCTGGCTTTAATCGAAGCTCAGCGCATCACACACAGCCAATGGGTGCCGACTATGTTCGTGCGTCTGCTGAAATTGCCCGCGCAGGTCAGGGCGCAATATGACGTGTCGTCACTTCAGGTGGCGGTGCACGCTGCCGCGCCATGCCCGGTGGAGGTCAAAGAAAAAATGCTGGCTTGGTGGGGCCCCATCATCAACGAGTACTACGCCGGGACCGAAAACAACGGCTTTTGCGCAATTACCTCTGCGGAATGGTTGGCCCACAAAGGCTCGGTGGGCAGAGCCACGCAAGGGAATCTGCATATTTGTGATGATTCTGGCGATGAGCAACCTGCGGGTGAAACAGGTCTGGTGTACTTCTCTGATGGCCCAGTTTTCAGTTACCACAACGACCCCGAACGAACAGCCCAGGCACGCAATGCCAAGGGTTGGACGACCTTGGGGGACATCGGCCGCGTGGACGATGAGGGCTACCTGTATTTGGTGGACCGGCGCGCGTTCATGATCATTTCGGGTGGAGTCAATATCTATCCGCAAGAGGCTGAAAATATTCTGATTGGACACCCCAAAGTTTTGGATGTAGCTGTCATCGGTGTGCCCAATGAAGAATTTGGAGAAGAGGTCAAGGCCGTAGTCCAGCCCGTGAATCCCCATGACATCGGCCCTGCATTAGCTGAAGAACTGATCGCCTACTGTAAGCAAAGGTTGGCCTCTTTCAAGTGTCCAAGAACGATCGATTTTGATTTTGAATTGCCACGCCACGCGACAGGCAAGCTTTACAAGAAGCTTGTTAGAGATCGTTATTGGGGCTCTGTGGTGTGATCTAAAGGACCAAAGCATAATCGTCTTTGAAGTCGATTTTCACTTCAACTAATTCTTGCAGAAACCAGTGAATAAGCTGTTCAGATCGGGTGCTATGCAGGTCACATGCAAGGCGCAGCGGCTATCGATCTTTCCAAGGGTGCTTATTGGTGTTATGTCAGATGAAATGGTGTGACTAATGCACAGCGGACAAGGGTTTTTACGCAGATTATGGGTTGATCAAACGAGCCATACTTGATGAGGTGGCTTAAATTCTTGTCTGTTTTAGGAGACTGAGGCGGCAATCGAATTCCGACTGAGTTCGGGCGAAAAACAACGTTTTTTTGTTCCAGCAAGGCCCCTGAGCATTGGGGGACACCCTAACGAACAACAAGGACTCGCCATGACGACTTCAACAAAATTTTCTGCGACTGGTGTGATACCTGCCTGCCTGCTGCCCTTTCAAGAGGACTTTTCGATCGACTTACCCGTACTTCGACAGCATGTGAGGCAGGTCGCGGCCGTGGACGGGGTCAACTCCATCTGCATTAACGCCCATGCCTCAGAGGTCAGTTCATGCACCTTCGAGGAGCAGGAGCGCATCCTTGCCGCGACGGTCGATGAGATCGGCGGCCGCACTCACGTCGTCAATGGTGTCTATCCAGAGGGCAGCTTGGAGGCCGCGCGCGTGGCCAAAATGGCTGAACGCGGTGGTGCATCGGCCTTGCTGGTGTTCCCGCCGGGCATCTTCAATGGCGGTGCGAACCTGCGGCCCGAAATTGCAGTTAACCATTACCGCTACATCGCTGAAGCCACGGACCTGCCGCTCATCATCTTTCAGTTTCGAGTTTCAGAGATCGGGCACAGTCATGAGGTGCTGCATCGGCTGGTCGAAGAAATTCCAAGTATCTGTGGCATCAAGGATGTTTCAGATCACCCTGTTTTTCTGGAGAGATCGATCCGCGAGCTGCAGTCCGGGCCGCGGCCGATCAGTGTTTTCAGCGCGCACAACCCCTGGCTGCTCAGCTCGCTCGTGCTGGGCTGCAAGGGAATCATTTCCGGCTCTGGCAGCACCATCGCGGATTTGCAGGTGGCCTTGTTCAATGCTGTGCAAGCCAATGACCTCGCTCTTGCCAAAAGCATTAACGATCGGCTGTACCACACCACCAATACCTTTTATTGCGCTCCGCGAATTGACCAGCACAACCGTATGAAGGAAGCGCAGGTGATTCTTGGTCGCCTGCCTCGCGCTGTTGTGCGTCCGCCTTTGCTCAAACTACCGCCGGAACAGATCGAGCGTATACGCAAAGGGCTTCAGGCCGCCGGTATTCAACGCGACGGTGCGTTGCCCATCTAAGGAATCCGAAAAGAAAGAATCTCATGCAATGGCCCACTGACCTTCAAAACATCGACTCACGCCGTCGCCAACTGATCACCGCTGCCACCCTCGCTCCAATGGGCATCGTGGCTGCAGGCTTGCCGGGGCGTTCGCGTGCCGCTATCACTTTCCCAACCCGCTCCCTCA
Organism: Comamonadaceae bacterium; assembly: GCA_947373105.1. Taxonomy (GTDB): domain Bacteria; phylum Pseudomonadota; class Gammaproteobacteria; order Burkholderiales; family Burkholderiaceae_C; genus Limnohabitans_A. Next base: position 4,762 of record CANBWK010000097.1, read on the forward strand.
CAGTGATTTCCCCCTTTCCACCCGGCGGTTTAAACGACACCAGCGCACGTGCTGTCGCCAAGGGGTTGCAGGCTGAACTCGGTCACACAGCCATTGTAGAAAACCGCCCCGGCGCGGGAACCATGATCGCGCTCGAGCACCTGGCTCGTCAACCCGCTGATGGTCATACGATCCTGATCTGCGGCGATACCAACATGGCGGTGATGCCGCACCTGCAGCGCAACCTTTCGTTCAGCCTCGAGAAGGATTTCGCGCCCATTACGCTTTTAGTCGTTGCACCTGCCGTATTGATCGTGCGACCCGGCTTGAAGGCCAATTCGGTTCAGGAGCTCATCGCCCTGGCTAAGGTTCAACCTTTAAAGCTCAGCTACGCTTCGGCAGGCAATGCGACGCCGCCGCACATGATTGGGGAACTGTTCAAGCTGCGCGCTGGCGTCAACATCTCGCATGTCCCCTTTAAGGGCGCGTCGGAGGGTTTGCTCAATGTGATGGGCGATCACGTCGACTTCATGTTTATAGATCTAGCATCGGCTTCGGCCCAGGTGAAGTCAGGCAAGGCCCGCGCGCTGGCAGTCACCACGCTGACGCGATCGAAGTTCTTGCCTGAACTGCCCACCGTAGCGGAATCGGGATTGCCAGGCTTCGAAGGGAGGGCCTGGCAGGGTGCTATCGCCAGGAACGGTACGCCGCCTGAAATCATTGCAATGCTGAACCGCGCGATCGTCAAAGGCATGGCTCGCCCCGAGATTGGAGGCGTCTACGAGGGTCAAGGTGCAGCACTGAACACCTCGACGCCTGAACAGTTCGCTGCAATGATTGCAGATGAACGCGAAAAGGCTGGGAAGTTGATCAAGGCAGCTGGAATTGAGCTCGGATAACTTGTAATGTCATCAGATCTTATTCAATTTGAAAGCCCGAAAGCCTGCGGCCTCTTCGCCTCCTAGTGTCAACCCTTGTTGACTGTTAACCTATACCGACTTAATATGGAAACGTTTCATTCGGTTCTGTCGACCCTTCGGGCCTTATGTCTGCCCTGTGTTCTCGAACCTTTTAATTGAATGAATTTTTTCAAAACGAGACTCACTCAGGAGACAGAAAAATGCCCCATATCAGTTACCCCACATCGCAAACTCGTCGTACCTTGATGCGACGAGCCGCTGGTTTCACGCTTACTGCCGTTGCGACGCCTTACGCGCAGTTGGCGAGCGCTGCTGAGCCGTCGTGGCTCTCGGAGCGGTCAATCAAGTTCGTCGTGCCTTTCCCCGCGGGTGGTGGGGCCGATATTGCAGCACGTATGGTTGCACAGGCCGTCGGTTTGAAATTGGGTCAGCCTATTGTTGTCGACAATAAGGCCGGTGCTGGCGGTGCGGTGGGTTCGCAATCTGTCCAGACTGCGCGTGCGGACGGTTACACCTTGTTGGTTGGCAGTGCTGATACGCATTCAATTTACCCTCACGTTTACACACGCCCTATTTTTCAGGCACAAGAATTTACAGCGGTCGCCCCGATTACGCGCATCGCTTACGTTCTGATGGGACGTCCTGGACTGCCAGCTAAAAATGCCCGTGAGTTGGTTACCCTGGCGGGCAAGGGCAAGCTGTCTTATGGCAGTTGGGGCGCAGGCAGCGCTGCGCATGCTGCAATGTGCATGTTCATGGGAGCCGCTGATTTGACGGATATGTTGCATGTTCCTTATGCCGGCTCAGCCCCTGCAGTACAGGGGCTGATGGGCAGTCAGGTGGATCTGATGATGGTGCCTATGCCGCTCGCGGTCGCTAACCGCAGTCGCCTCACTGTGTTTGGAGTCTCCGCATTGGCGCGCATTGAAGCGATCAAGGATGTCCCGACACTGGCTGAGCAGGGTTATGTTGTTGACGCGAACTTCTGGATTGGTTTGTTAGGCCCTGCCAAAATGCCTGCCGCACCCGTTGCAGCGATTTCGGCGAGAGTTATGGAGGCAGTAGGAAGTTCAGAAGTACAAGAAAAATTGTTAGGCTTGGGCATGGTTCCGCATTTGCTGACGCAACCTGAGTTCGCAAGCTATGTGAGCAGCGAATACAGCCGGTGGGGTCAGGTGATCCGTACTGCAGGAATCAAAATCGACCAATGAGCGATACCACACCAATGATGGTCTCGCCGACCCAACGACTTGGCATCTTTGCGGTGGATCGGCGTGAGCCACTGCCGCTGCCTGTGGCTGAAAAAGCGGCCATGTGTTTACTCGATGCCTTGGGGTTGGCCGCGCTGGCACGCAATGAGGCCACAGTCCAAGCGTTGCGTGATATCGCCTCCCCAGTCCATGACACATGCCTTGGTGCGCGGGTGTGGGGAGTGAATAAACGGGTCTCGCTTTCAGAAGCCGTAACCGTTAACGCGGCCGCTGTGCACGCTCTGTTCCAAGATGATAATGATGTGCCCTCTTGGTCGCACCCTGCTTCTTTGGTCACGCCCGTAGCCGTGACTTCTGGCGAGAGCGTGGATGCATCGCTCTCAGATGTTCTGCGTTCACTGGCAGTTGGCTACGCTGCAATGACTTGGCTCGGTGCAGAAGAACGCGTGGCTCGCGCCTTGATTCAGCGCGGCATCAGAACAAGCCCAACACTGGGCACAATTGCGGCTGCGGCTGCAGGCAGCAGCATTCTTGGACTCAGCGAGGTGCAGGCGGCGAATGCAATCGGCATCGCATCCAGCATTACTGGAGGACTGCTGGAGCCTGTTCGATCGGGATCCGACGAATGGCGGCTGCAAAACGCACATGCTGCGCGTGGAGGTCTTCTTGCTGCGCAGCTTGCCCGAACCGGGATGCAAGGTGCCGTTCAGGGGCTGGATGGTCCGAAGGGCCTGATGCGGGCTTACGCCGGTTTAGATCATGTGCCGGAATGGAGCCACAACCCGAAGTTGGAGAGCATTCTTGCTGTCTGGGCGAAGCCCTGGGCCACCTTAGGGGACAACGTTTCGGCAGTTGCTGCCGCAAGCGCTTTGCGCGACAGCGGCGTGAACCCTGCTGACATTTTGGAGATGAAGGTCACGATCTGGCGTCATTACGCCGAGTATCCCGGGACCGGCTACGCTGGCCCATTCGACTCAGTTGCACAAGCGCTTGCAAGCACAGCCTTTGGCGTGTCCGCCATGCTTGCCTTGGGCGAGCTCGATTACAGCGTTTCGGTGAAGCGCCGAAAAGATCCCAATATTTTGCGGCTAGTGCATTGTGTCACGGTTGAACCTCACGATGGCGAGTGGCATGAAGCAACTATCGAGGCCAAATTGCGGGATGGCCGAATCGTTCAACGCACTTGCGCCGATGGGCCGAGGGAGTTGATGTTTCATCAACCACAAACGGCAGTCGCTTTGTTTGAAGACAGGTTGCGAGTAAGCGGCAGCCGCCCGGGTGTGGGCGCGGCATTGGCTGCGCAGGTCTTTGAGGTTGCCCAAGGACATGCCCAGATGTCGATTCGAAAGTTGGTTGACATGATGGAGCTTGCATGAGCAGCATTGCCAGCATTGCCAGCATTGGCAGCGCCATTAATCAAGAAGTACTGGCGGCGTGTTACTCAAAGCAAGTCGAAATTTTCAAGATGTCCTCGGCTGGCATCGTACTCAGATATTAGGAGCAGACGAGATGCGTATTTGGCACCAGAGCACTACAGAAATTGACAGTCTAGGGGTGTACAGGGACACGCTGGTGGCACATGCCAAAGTGGTGCTAGGCAATGATGTTGACCTCAGTGTGCACGGCATGCCAACTGGTCGTTACCTCGGCCGTGCGCCCTCTGATGCGCTTGGCAATGCGATGCTGCACCATGTGATTTTGGAGCCCGTGCTGGCCAATGTCTTGCAAGCTGAAAAAGAGGGTTATGACGCATTTGTGATTGGTTCTTTTAGCGAGCCCTTTCTTCGGGAGTTGCGCTCTGCAGTAGACATTCCGGTCATTTCGATCACGGAGGCTAGTTTGTTCGTGGCTTGTTCTTTGGGGAAGTATGTAGCCGCAGTGTCAAATGCACCCACGACAGCGTGGATGACGCGCTTGTCTGTTCAATCGCATGGCATGGACGCACGTGTGCTTGAAGTCACGGCTATTGACCCACCGTTGCACGAACCGGCTCTGGCTGCGGCCTTCCGTGAGCCTGCTGAGGCAATAGCCTGTTTTCGTGCCGCGGCAATCAAGGCCATCAATGCTGGCGCCGATGTGATTATTCCGGCTGAGGGCATGCTGGCCGAATTGCTGTGGTCGAATGGTGTGCGCGAAATCGAAGGTGCCGCCGTTGTTGACGTTTTTGGGACCTCCTGGGCCTACGCCGACATGTTGGTGCGCCTGCGCCTCACCAGTGGGATGCAAGTCTCGCGCCGATGGCACTACCAGCGCCCTGACCCCGATTACTTGAGAGAGCTTGTTCCCCAGCTGAGTGGAGGCAGCAAATGAGCCGGGCAGAGCAGCGGCCCTACCGCGGGGTTTTTCCGGTGGTGCCTACGACCTTCACAGCAAGCGGTGAATTGGATTTGCCAAGTCAGCTGCGGTGTGTGGACTTCATGATTGACGCAGGCGCTGATGGTTTGTGTATCTTGGCGAATTTTTCCGAGCAGTTTGTGCTTGCAGATGAGGAGAGGGAGGTCCTTACGCGTAAGATTCTGGCGCATGTTCGCGGACGTGTGCCCGTGATTGTGACCACCTCCCACTTCAGTACTCGCGTGTGTGCAGAACGAAGCAGGCGAGCGCAAGACCTGGGGGCATCCATGGTAATGATAATGCCACCCTACCACGGCGCCACTGTGCGTGTGGGGGAAGATGCGATCCGCGGGTTCTACCGCGGCATATCCGAAAGCATCGACATCCCAATCATGATTCAAGATGCGCCGGTCAGCGGCACACCACTTTCGGCAAGCTTTCTCGCTTCACTTGCTTTAGAGATCGAGCACGTAAGTTACTTCAAGATAGAGACGGCAGGGGCGGCTTCGAAGTTGCGCGAGCTCATCAGATTGGGCGGAGATGCAATAGAAGGTCCTTGGGATGGTGAAGAAGCCATTACGCTGCTGCCGGATTTGGACGCAGGTGCCACAGCAAGCATGACCGGCGGTGCTTACCCGGACGGTCTGGGCCCCATTGTTCACGCCTATTTGGCGGGCCGGCGTGGCGAAGCACGCGAGCAATATTCGCGTTGGCTGCCGTTGATCAACTATGAGAATCGGCAGTGTGGTCTTCTTGCAACCAAGGCCTTAATGAAGGAAGGTGGCGTCATTTCTTGCGAGCTCCCACGTTCACCGCTTGTTGCTTTGCATCCCGACATCCGCCGCGGTCTGATTGAGACCGCCCGCGAACTCAGTCCTCTCGTATTGCGCTGGGCCCAATAGGCCATCACACCCCTTAACCATCCCAAAGGAGACATTATGGAAATGCTTGAACTACAAACTTCGCTTGAATCCCAGCAACGAAGGAAGCTTTTGCTGGCTGGAGGTGCAATGCTAGCAACCTCCGCTTGGTCGCAACCGAGCACATGGAACCCAGCCCGCCCGATCAAGCTCGTTGTGACATATCCGCCTGGCGGTGGTGCCGATGTCTCTGCCCGTGCCATAACGGACAGGCTGGGACAAAAACTGGGACAACCCGTTGTAATTGACAACAGAGCCGGCGCAGGTGGCGTGGTCGGTACCGAAGTTGTTTACCACTCGCAACCGGATGGCTACACATTGCTTTGGGGCAATGCGGATATTCTCGCTATTGCGCCTCATCTTTACGCAAAGTTACCCTACAAACCTCAGGACTTTGTGGCCATCAGCCCAGTGTGCGGCATTGGTTTTGTGCTGGCCGGCCGCCAAGGTTTAGAGGCAAAAGGTTTTGAGGAGTTGCTTGCTTTGGCACGAAGCAGGGAACTCACGTCTGCGTCGTGGGGTAACGGTAGCCCTGGTCACGTTGGCACAGAAATGTTTAAGACCTTGGGCAAGGTGTCCAAGATGCTGACGGTTCCTTACCAGGGCACAGCCCCTGCTGCCCAGGCCCTTTTGGCCGGTCAAGTTGATCTTATGTTCATGCCCATGCCGCTCTGGCAGTCGATGCAGTCGCGTATCGTGACTTATGCTGTCGCCGCAAAGGCGCGCTACCCCCGCATGCCCACCGTCGCAACGATGGCCGAGTTCGGAGTTCCCGCCGACCTTGAGGTGTGGCAAGGACTTTTCGCACCACCGCAGACGCCTCGTCCGGTCATCGAACGCATACACCGCGCAACTGCGGAGGTGATTGGCGATACCGTGGTGCGTAAAAAACTTGAAGATCTGGGTGCGCTGCCCCTGTCAGGAAGCCAGGAAGAATTTGCCAGTTTGATCTCCAAGGACATCACGCGATGGGGTGAAATCATGCGTGCAGCGCAGGTACAACCGCAGAACTGACATCCAAGGAGTCCTGAAATGTCAAAATTACATTCTCTACTGAAACTGTGTCGCCATATCTTGCTGGCCACGGCCTGCATCGGCGCAACCGCAGCATTTGCACAACCCACTTGGACACCAACGCGGCCGGTGCGTCTCGTCGTGCCTTATCCCGCAGGTGGGGGCACCGACATTGCTGCACGCTTAGTGGCTGGTGGCGTTGGCAACGCATTGGGACAACCCATCGTGATAGAAAACAAGGCAGGTGCCAACGGGGTGATTGCCGCAGATTACGTTTACGCATCAAACCCCGACGCTACCACGCTGCTGTTTGGATCGGGCGACGTGATATCCATCAGCCCTCACACCTATCCGAAAATTCAGTTCAAACCCAGTGGTTTTGTACCGGTGGCACCGATTGCCAAAATCGGCGTGGTGTTGGCTGGTCGAGCCGATATCGATGCGAAAAACTTGCCTGAGCTAATCGCCAGAGCCAAGGTTCGCGAGTACTCTTATGCGCACTGGGGTGCGGGCAGCAATGGCCGCATTGGCATAGAAATTTTCCAAACGCAGTCTGGGGTCAAGCCGATGCTGGGTGTGCCTTATGTTGGCACAGCCCCCGCGTTGGTCGGCCTGCTCTCGGGTCAGGTGGACCTGATGCTTATCCCCACGCCCCTCGTAATTGCCAGTCGAAGTAAACTCACTGTGTACGGCGTCGCTTCGCAAGAACGTTACCCCGGCCTGCCAGACGTGCCCACGCTTGCTGAGCTGGGCTTCCCCGTGGACGCAAATATCTGGTTTGGCGTGCTCGCCCCCCCCGGAACGCCCAAGGAGGCAGTCGATGCGATCCAGGTTCAAATGTCCAAGGTGGTGAACGACCCTGCCGCCCAGGCAAGGATGAAGGACCTGGGCTTGGCGCCTGACCTGAGCAATCCGAAAAGCTTCGGCGATTTCGTGAACTCTGAAAACCAGCGTTGGGGCGCCGTCATTAAAGCTGCCGGAATCAAAATTGAGTAACAGCCAAAACATGTACAAAATTGCCGTAATTGATGACTATCAGGGTGTCGCCCATCGCTTTGCCGACTGGGGCTCACTCTTGCCACGCGCAGAGGTCACTTTCTTTCATGAACAAATCAAGAGTGAGGAAGAACTCGCCGAGCTGTTGCAACCATTCGATATCCTTTGCGTGATGCGCGAGCGGACATGGTTCACCCGCAGCCTTTTGGAACAGTTGCCCCGCCTGCGGATGATTGCCAGCACGGGTAACTGGAATGCGGCCATTGACATGGATGCTACGGACGCATTGGGCATCACGGTCTGCGCGACCGGCAGTTCGCTGACCTCAGCCGGCGAAATGACTTGGGCATTGCTCTTGGCTTGTGCAAGGCAGTTGCCTAGAGAGATAGCCGCATTTGGTCGAGGTGGATGGCAAGAAACAGTGGGCATGGATCTCGCCGGACGCACGCTCGGTTTGGTTGGCTTGGGTTATACCGGAACGGCTGTGGCGCGCTACGGTCAGGCCTTCGGCATGCATGTTTTGGCTTGGAGCCAGAACATGACCGCTGAAATGGCTTCGGCCAAAGGGGCCGAATACGTGAGCAAGGAAGAGTTGTTGCGCCGCAGCGACTTTGTTTCAGTTCATGTGCGGCTTTCTGATCGTACCCGGGACATGTTTGCCGAGCCTGAGTTTGCGCTAATGAAGAAATCGGCCTACCTCATTAACACTGCACGCGGTCCCATCGTTGATGAAGCTGCGATGGTTGAGGCGCTGCGCAGCGGACGAATAGCGGGCGCTGCGGCGGATGTCTTTTGGCCAGAGCCGTTGCCGGCGGATTATCCGCTGCGTCGACAGGAGAACTTTATAGGAACCTCTCATCTGGGCTATGTGACAGAGGACTCCTATCGGATCTATTATGGGGAGTCTTTGCAGAATATCAGTGCCTGGATCGATGGCAATCCGATTCGCATCATTACTTCGGTTAACAAAGAGGTGAAGTACGTTTCGCAGAGTTGAGAGGCATTGCTGAAAATGTTAGTAAACAAAAAAGCCGTCTTGCGACGGCTTTTTGCTTTTCTTTGCTGGCAGCGCACCCGTTTCAAACGGCGGCCAATCTTGTGTGAACAGGAGCGGCCGGGCTGATGATCAAATGATCAGGCGAGCGCCAAGGTTTTGACCTTGGTCGACA
>CANBWK010000098.1 GCA_947373105.1 Comamonadaceae bacterium
GACATCATCGCCAAAGCCATGGACAAAGTGGGCAAAGAAGGCGTGATCACCGTGGAAGACGGCAAGTCTTTGGACAACGAACTCGACATCGTTGAAGGCATGCAGTTTGACCGCGGCTACCTGTCGCCTTACTTCATCAACAACCCTGAAAAGCAAGCTGCTTTGTTGGACAACCCCTTCGTGTTGTTATTCGACAAGAAAATCAGCAACATCCGCGACTTGTTGCCCACACTGGAAGCCGTTGCCAAAGCGGGCCGTCCTTTGTTGATCATTGCCGAAGAAGTCGAAGGCGAAGCCTTGGCAACTCTGGTTGTGAACACCATCCGCGGTATCTTGAAGGTTGTGGCTGTGAAGGCCCCTGGCTTTGGCGATCGTCGCAAAGCCATGTTGGAAGACATCGCCATCTTGACCGGCGGTAAAGTGATCGCTGAAGAAGTCGGCCTGACCCTCGAAAAAGTGACTTTGGCTGACCTCGGCCAGGCCAAGCGCATCGAAGTGGGCAAAGAAAACACCATCATCATCGACGGTGCAGGTGCTGCACAAGACATCGAAGCCCGCGTCAAACAAGTGCGCGTGCAAATCGAAGAAGCCACTTCTGACTACGACCGCGAAAAGCTGCAAGAGCGCGTGGCCAAGTTGGCTGGCGGTGTGGCCGTGATCAAGGTCGGCGCTGCCACCGAAGTCGAAATGAAAGAAAAGAAAGCCCGCGTTGAAGATGCATTGCACGCCACGCGCGCTGCAGTGGAAGAAGGCATCGTGGCTGGTGGTGGCGTGGCTCTGCTGCGCGCGCGTCAAGCGGCTGGCACCATCAAAGGTGACAACGCTGACCAAGACGCTGGCATCAAGCTGGTGTTGAAAGCCATCGAGTCGCCTCTGCGCGAAATCGTGTACAACGCCGGCGGCGAGCCATCGGTGGTGGTGAACGCTGTGTTGGCCGGTAAAGGCAACTACGGCTTCAACGCAGCCAATGACACCTACGGCGACATGATCGAAATGGGCATCTTGGACCCCACCAAAGTGACACGCACTGCCTTGCAAAACGCAGCGTCTGTGGCCTCTTTGATGTTGACCACTGAATGCATGATCTCCGAATCGCCAAAAGACGAAGCTGGCGGCGGCATGCCTGACATGGGCGGCATGGGTGGAATGGGCGGCATGGGCGGCATGGGCATGTAATTGCCAAGCCGGTCAACCGACCTGGGTCTGTCACCCCGGGCTTGACCCGGGGGCCATGACCTCCAAGCCTCACGAGAAATCGTGGGGCTTTTTTTATTGAGAAGAAGCCAAAATCATGTCAGCAGCTTTTTCGGCCACCATCAATGTTGGTGCATTGGAGTTTCCCGAAGTGCAACTGGGCAGAATCGAAGCATCGACTACGCGAAGGCCATGCAATCCACGCACCTTCAACTGTGGGTCCACCACCGCAGTCTCGGAGGTTCCCATGCGGCATGTCCCCACCAAGTGATAGCCCGAAACGCCTTTATCACGCGCATAGTTGAGCCATTCTTCGTCCGTTTGAATTTTCGGGCCTGGCAATGTTTCTTCAATACCCCAGCGACTCAGCGCCGGCATGGCGTAGATCTGCCGCGCCAACCGCAAGCCCGCCAGCAACGCGCTGCGATCACCCGCATCGCTTAAATAATTCGGCTGGATCGAAGGCATCTGCGCGGCGTCGGTAGAACGAATGCGCACGGAACCCTTGCTTTGCGGATATGACTGGTAAACGGAGATGGTCATTCCACCTTGGCGCTCGAGTTGGTAAGTTCCTGGCTCAAAACTTCCTGGTGCAAAACTCAATTGCAAGTCCGGGGCGTTCAGGGTCGGACTGCTTTTGGCGAACGCCGCGCAAGAGCTGGCACCCATCGTGAGCACACCGCTCCCCATGAACACGTAGTTCAAGAGTTCGGCAGCCAATCCGAAGCCGCGGGTCCGCTCGTTCAAAGTACCAATACCTTTCACGCGCTGCGAAAGACGCACAGAATAATGGTCACGCAAGTTTTCACCCACACCCGCTAGAGCCAGAACCAAAGGAATGCCCAGAGATTCAAGCAATGGCGCAGGTCCCACACCGGAGAGTTGAAGCAACTGGGGAGAACGAATCGCACCGCAAGAGATGATAATTTCCTTTCGGGCTTTCACAAAAACCGTCTGGCCATCGCACTGCACTTGGGCAGCCACAGCACGCTGGCCCTCGAACACAATGCGTTGTGCAAGGGTATTCGTCTTGATCTTTAAATTGGTACGTCCTCGCGCGTGGCGCAAATAAGTTTGCGCCGGGCCCGTTCGAAAACGCCCTTGCCTGTTTTGATGGAATGCAGCTGCGCCTTCGCGCTCAACGCCGTTCAATGTGTCTCGGACCGTCAAACCCACCTCGCCGCAGGCTTGCAAGTAGGCGCTGCTTAGCGGGTGCTGTTTGACGTAACGCGAGACAGGCATGCGTTTGTGCGGCGCGGCACCGTCTATATTTTCCAATTTTTCATAAAAAGGTAAGACGTCTTCAAATGACCAACCGGTGCAACCCTCTGCGAGCCACCGATCATGTTCTGTTCGCGCACTGCGCACATACAACATGCCATTCAAGGACCCTGTACCTCCCAACATTTTTCCTTGTGGATACGCGATCACCCGACCAGTGCTAGACGCCTGCGGGTCAGACCCATAGCGCCAACTCAATTTGGGATTGTCCAAAAGGCTCAGAAAACCTGCGGGAATGTGAATGAAGGGACTCCGATCGGGCGGGCCCGCTTCCAGCAACAGGACTGTGAATTTTCCGTTTTCTGAAAGACGGTCTGCCAAAACGCAACCGGCACTCCCCCCGCCAATAATGAGATAGTCGACCTCTTGCTGTGCAGTAGGGTGTTGCGCACTCATGCGAATGACGCCTCAAGGGCGAGGGTGGGGAGGAGATGCGAATGCAGATTAAACACAGCGTTGAAAATCGAAAAATGTTTTGCGCCACGGCACAACTTGCACATCAGCGAACAAGCCGCCCGTTTGAAAAGGATCCCCCGCAATGAAGTTTTCTGCGACAACTCGATCGTTGGTATCCAAGATGATGAGCCCGCCTATTGCCAGCCCCGCTTCATCGAGCATGGCGCCGCCCGCCAGCATGGTATTTTGGCGTTCACTGAGGTAGCTGAGGTGGGCATCCCGTAGCTGTACTCTTAGCGCGCTGGAATTCGGTTTATCGCGGGTCATGATGGCAAATGGCATATGAAGCTCCTTGGGCTGGTGTGGTGATCAGCTTGCCGTGATGGCAGCGGATCGGATGATTTTTCCCCATGTCGCCATCTCCCGCACAATGAAGGCTTGAAAGTCAGCAGGGGCACTCCCGACTGGGTCAGTGCCGTTCGAAATCAAGAGTTCGCGCAGGGCTGGAATCTTCAGTATCTTGGTCAATTCATTGCTGATCGCAGTGACTACCAACGGATCAGTACCCGCTGGTGCCAGCAGGCCCGTCCAGGCACTGACATCAAATGGTTTTGAACTCAATTCAGCCACTGTGCGTACCTCTGGGAGCAAAGGCGAGCGCTGTGCTGTTGACGTTGCAAGCGCACGCAACTTACCGGATTTGATAAGCGGAGCTGCACCCACAACGTTACCGAACATGAGGTGCACATGGCCCCCCATCACATCGGTCAAAGCAGGCCCCGTTCCTTTGTAGGCAACGTGAACCATGGATATACCGGCCTGAAGACAAAAAAGTTCCATGGCCAGGTGGTCTGCGGTGCCACTGCCGGTCGACGCAAATGTCAACTTTTCGTTTTTGGCTCGCATAATCAAATCGTTCAATGACATGATGGGAGAAGCAGCCTGAACAACCAAAATAAAAGGCGACTGCACCAACAAACTAATGGGCGCAAATGCTTGCGGGGTTTCGAAAGGTAACGCCTTCATCAGCCAAGGATTGGTGACCAAGGGAACGCTCGTCAGCAACAACGTGTACCCATCGGCAGCTGATTTGGCCACATAGTCCGATGCGATGACCGTACTGGCGCCCGCCTTATTGTCAATCACCACGGATTGACCCAAGGCCTCTGCAAGGCGCGGTGCAAACGCACGCGCCACCATGTCGGTGCTTCCGCCTGGCGGGAAGGGTACAACGATCTTCAAAGGCTTGGTAGGGTATGGCGTGGCTGCGCTTGAAGAATTGGCAAGAACCGTCAGTCCGGCAGCACTGAGATAAAGCAAGGTATCGCGACGTTTCATGGGATTTCCTTTTTAGCATCGATCATGCATTGAAGTTCAGTGCCAGGCCAGCCTCCGGCCATGGCATGGACACAATCTGTCCTGTTTCGCTCAACGTGATGTAGGCCGTTTGCAAACCAAGGCCACCGAAACAAATGTTGGTGACGTAACTGTCTGGCAACTTGACTTGACGCAATAATGCGCCTTGTGGCGAAATGACTGAAATATGCCCTGTCATTAGCGTTGCCACACAAATGTTGCCAATCGCATCCAGGGCGAGGCTGTCAAAACGCTGAAATCCAGACAGGCCACACACCAAGCGGCCCCCATTCGGGGAAGGGAATTTTAATTTTTGGATTGCACCCGGCGCAATAACATCAAAGGCCCAAAGCCGTGAAGTCTCTGTTTCCGCTACGTAGAGAATCTGGCCATCGGGAGACAAGCCAATGCCATTGGGCGCTTGAACAGGATAGGCCAGTTCGCGAATCACCGAGCCATCGGTCAGCGCATAGTAGAGGCCCCCATGATCACGTGAGCGCGCGCGTTTCTTACCGAAATCGGTAAAGTAAAACCCGCCTTGCTTGTCAAAAACCAAGTCGTTAGGTGCACTGAGTCGATGGCCATCACAAGACTGATACAAAGTTGTCACATCGCCCGTCAGCAAGTCCACTCTTTGGATGCAGCCACCTTCGTAATTGAGCGCTGGGCCGGACGAAGTGAAGTGGCCGGGGGCGTAGGTATTGCCGCCGTTGTTACACACATACAAGGCGCCGTCTGGTCCTACAGCCGCACCGTTGGGTCCGCCGCCGCAATGGGCTACAACGCTGAGTTCTCCTTGCGTGTTCACACGGCGAATCAGGCCCGTCCTCATTTCTACAAAGATAACGGAGCCATCCTGCATGGCCACGGGCCCTTCGGGGAATAGCAGCCCTTGGGCAATCGTCGTGTGGGTTTGCATGACGTGGAGTAGGACCTTAATGTGAAGCCTTGCACCGCGCAGTGTGCCGACTTGATAAACATGAGTTCTATGCAAGAAGACATGCATTTAACTCACATCTCAATACACTTACCTTTAGGCAATATAGCCTAATTTGAAGCTTGCCACAAACAAAATAAATCATGTCATAGCCCCATCTCAATTGAGTTGCATTGAAGCTTCTAAGCCCCATAGTTCGACGGTAAAGATGCTTATGATGGAAACATAATCAGCGTCTTTCCTTCAGGCGCATGGACTGCTCATGACGACAACTTTTCAATACCAACACGGCACGATGTTGCTGCGCTATTCCGGCATCAGCTTTATCTCGGGCGCGGTGAATCATGGCTTCTTCAGTGAGGAGCGTTCTTTATGGACTGCGGCCATCGGCATGGTCTTGTTTGTACTCGGTACCGTGCTGGAGCATCGCATCGAAACCAACGCAAATGACACACCTAAAAAGAGCATGCTGCAGACGCTGGCTTTGGGCTCGTTGTTGTCGATCGGCTTGGGGTTTTTCACGGGCGGCTTGCAGCACTTTCCAGACTCGCCTGCACGCAGCAGTTGGGTGGTGCCTTTGGGTTTCATTGTGTCGGTCTGTGCGCTGGCGTGGAGCGAGCCGCGTGTTTGGCAGCGCGCCGCTACGGTGTATGTCCTGGTCTTAGGGGCCTTGGTGTCTGCAGGCAGTTGGGGCGCTTGGCAATGGCTAGAGCAGCATCCCGAATGGGCGGCCACGGGGCACAGCCATGGTGAAACGGGTGCAGCTGAAGACCCGCACGGCGCCGCCTTGATCGCTCACGTCGTGACACGCAGCGTCAATGTCACCATGGACGATCAGATGCGCTTCACACCTGCCCGCATCGATATTCAAGCAGGCGAAACGGTGCGTTTTATGGTCCGTAACGCAGGGCAAACTGCACACGAAATGATTCTGGGCAGTGACGAGGAAATTCGCACCCATGCGCAGTCCATGCGCCAAGGTGCGGGCCATGAAGCCGATCACAGCCATGGTACGGGCGCCGCGATCACTGTGGCAGCGGGACAAACAGGGGAGCTGGTGGTGCGCTTTGCCCAAGCTCAGCAGTTGCAAATGGCCTGTCTGATTCCCGGTCACTATGAAGCGGGCATGCGTGGCACTGTGAATGTACTGTCAGCATCAACGCCAGCCCCAATTCAACAGCCCAGCAAAGAACACGACCACAGCTCGCACAAGCACTGATACGCGATGCACGCAATAGTGTGCTTGTGTGTGCCTTTGCCTTTGCCTTTGCTTTTGCTTTTGCCTTTGCCTTTGCCTTTGGTTTTGCTTTTGCTTTTGTAGGAGCCAGCCTGCTGGCGATCTTGCCCTGAACGTCATCGCCCTGCAGGCGCTTACCTGCAAGCGATAGCGGTGATGAACGCCGAGTTCAAATCGCCAGCAGGCTGGCTCCACCAAAATGAAATACGTTGACCTTCACGCAAATGAGAGTTTCGTTGGCCTTCATGCGCGAATGCGCCGCAGCAAACTCGCTGTTGATGCATCCAGACCGGCAGCATCGCCCGATACCATCCGCGCATGAATGTCTTTGGCCAACACCTTGCCCAATTCCACGCCCCATTGGTCAAAGCTGTTGATGCCCCACACCGAGCCGCTGACAAACACACGGTGTTCTTGCAGCGCAATCAAAGCGCCTAAGCTGGTGGGTGTCAATTCATCGAGCAGCAAAAAAGTACTGGGCCGGTTGCCGGTGAAATGCCTGTGCCCACCGGCATCCTGCTTGCCCAGCATCAAGGCCTGCGCTTGTGCAATCACATTGGCCAGCAGCAGTTCGTGGTGGTCTTTCAAGTTGTGCGTGGGGGTTTTGACGGCCATGAATTCCATGGGCACGATGTCGGTGCCTTGGTGCAACATTTGAAAATACGCATGCTGGCCGTTCGTGCCCGGCTCGCCCCACAGCACCGGTGACGTGCCATAGTTCAGGGCCTGGCCATTGCGGTCCACGCGCTTACCGTTGCTCTCCATCTCCAGCTGTTGCAAGTACGCCGGCAGACGGCGCAAAGCGCTGTGGTACGGCGCAATGGAGCGACTGGTGTAGTGCAAAAAGTTGCGGTACCAAACGTCTAACAAACCTAAACGCACAGGCAAATTTTGCCCCAGCGGCGCGGTCTGAAAATGCTGGTCCATGGCATGCGCCCCGGCCAACAAGTCTTTGAAGCCGGCCGCACCAATGGCAATGGCCACCGGCAAGCCAATGGCCGACCACAGGGAGTAACGCCCCCCCACCCAATCCCAAAATCCAAAGGTGGTACTGATGCCGAACTCGGCCGCTGCCGCCACGTTGGTGGTCAGCGCTGCAAAATGCCTTGCCACATCATTGCCGCCTTGCGCTTTGAACCATTGCAAAGCCGAGTGGGCGTTGGTCATTGTCTCAATGGTGGTGAAGGTTTTGGAGGCGATCAAAAACAAGGTGCTTTCGGCATTCAAGCCCTTGAGTACGCCGGCCAGTTCATGGCCATCCACGTTCGAGACAAAGTGAAACCGTTTACCCGGCAACGCATAGTCATGCAAAGCCAAGACCGCCATTTGCGGACCGAGGTCCGAACCACCAATGCCGATATTCACCACGTCGGTGATCTGCGCATCTGCGCGCAGCGCTTCGGCATAAGCCAGCATGGCATTCAAGGTGTCGTGCACTTGGGCCAATGGTGCGGCAAGGTCTCCATTCAGGCTGCCCGCCGGTTGGCGCAGCAGCCAATGCATCACCGCACGGTCTTCGCTCACATTGATGTGCTCACCACGGAACATCGCGTCGCGGTGCGCCTCCAAACCCGTCTGTTGGGCCAGCGCTTGCAGCAGCACTTCGGTCGCCGCATCCACATGGTTCTTGGACAGGTCGGCAAACACATAAGGCGCTGTCTGGCTCAGGGACTCTGCACGACCCGCATCCGCAGTAAACGCAGCACGCAAATCAAAGCCTTGAAAAGCTTGCGCGTGGTGTTGCAGATGTTTCCAGGCAGCGGTTTGATCACATCGCATGGTGTTTTCTTTCGATAGGGAGATCGCTTGCAGGCAAGCTCCTACGGTGACATAACATGGATCGCTTGCAGGCAAGCTCCTACAGGGATTCTGAGGATACGGAGTTTGTAGGAGCCAGCCTGCTGGCGATTTCAGGCTTTCTGCATCAAGACTTCGAGTTTGACGGCGTCGGCACAAAAGGCGCGAATGCCCTCGGACAGTTTTTCGGTGGCCATGGCGTCTTCGTTGAGCGCCAGACGAAAAGACGCTTCGTTGTAAGCCACGGCTGGCAAGTCCAGCGCCAGTGCGGCTTGTGCGTCCAAGGCTGCACCCAGGGGCGCGTCGGTGGCGGCCAATTGGGCCAGTAACTCAGGGCTGATCGTCAACAAGTCGCAGCCGGCCAATGCGGTGATCTGCCCGACATTGCGAAACGAAGCGCCCATGACTTCGGTGCGAATGCCATGTTTTTTGTAGTGGTTGAAAATCGCCCGCACCGAACACACGCCCGGATCGTTGGCACCCGATTGCGCGGCTTCGTCCCAAGCGGCCCCAGCGTTCTTTTTGTGCCAGTCATAAATGCGGCCGACAAAAGGCGAGATCAATTGCACCTTGGCTTGACCACAGGCTACCGCTTGGCAAAAAGCGAACAGCAAGGTCAGATTGGTGTGGATGCCTTCACGCTCCAACTCGGCGGCGGCTTGAATGCCTTCCCACGTGGCGGCAATCTTGATCAACACCCGATCACGGGCAATACCCTGCGCGGCATACAGCGACATGATGCGCCTTGCGCGCGCCGTGCTCGCGGCCGTATCAAAACTCAAACGGGCGTCGACTTCAGTCGACACGCGACCCGGAATGGTCTTGAGAATTTCACAGCCAAAACGCACAAGCAAATGGTCCATCACCACATCCAGCGCCTCACCACGGTGCTCGGCAACAGCTTGCGTGAGCAAGGGCAGATATTCTGGTTTTTGTACCGCTTTCAAAATTAACGATGGGTTGGTCGTCGCATCTTGCGGTTGGAATTGGGCCAGTTGTTTGAAATCACCGGTATCGGCCACCACGGTGGTGAATTGTTTGAGTGCGTCGAGTTGGTTCATAGGTATTTTCCGAAATGACACTTGAATTATCAATGAAACAAAGTTACATTACAAATCAAATTTTCATGTAACTCAAGAACATAATGGCTTTTGATCTCGTTTTTTTTGGCGGCACGGGCGACCTCGTCTGGCGCAAACTCATGCCCGCCTTGTTTCAAGCTTACCGCCATGACACGCTGCCTCAAGGGGGTCGCATCATTGGCGTGGGCCGAGACGACCTGAGCGACGAACAGTACCGCCAGCAAATTCAAATGCGTTTCGAACAGGTCGACGGTGCCAAACGCCCCAACAGCGAAGAGTTTGCCCGTTTTGCCAGCCTGCTGTGTTATGTGCGCATGGACCTGTCCAAGCCCGAAGCCTATGCCGCTTTGGCCACTCGCCTGGCCGAACGCCAAACTGACCACGTGGTGATGTACCTGTCTACCGCGCCAGGCCTGTTCACCACGGTCTGCGAGCACCTCGCGACACAGGGTCTGAACACGCCCCAAACACGCATTGTGCTGGAAAAACCACTGGGGCACGACTTGGCGTCCAATCGCGCCATCAACGAGGCCGTAGGCAAGGTCTTCAAAGAGCAGCAAATCTTTCGCATCGACCATTACCTGGGCAAGCCTGCGGTGCAAAACCTGTTTGCCATGCGCTTTGGCAATGCCTTGTTTGAGCCGCTGTGGCGGCGTGAGCACATCGCCAACATCCAGATCACTATCGCCGAAGAACTGGGTGTAGAAAAAAGGGGGGGGTTTTACGAAACCACTGGCGCCTTACGCGACATGGTGCAAAACCACGCCTTGCAATTGCTGTGTGCGATCGCCATGGAGCCGCCCATCAACGCCCATGCGGATGCCATTCGCGATGAAAAGCTCAAGGTGCTGCGCGCGCTCAAACGCTGGACCCCCGAAACCTTGAATCAGCACGTCATCCGCGGCCAATATGCGCCAGGCACCATCGATGGCAAGCCCGTGCCCGCTTACCGCGAAGAGGCGGGTGTCCATCCTGACAGCAGCACCGAAACCTTTGTCGCCCTGCGCACAGAAATCGCCAACTGGCGTTGGGCCGGTGTGCCCTTTTACATCCGCACCGGAAAACGCATGGCGTCCCACGAGGCCCACATTCACATCAACTTTCGCAGCACCCCGCATGAGATTTTCAAAAACCCGGCCGGTCAGGTCAACACCTTGGTGATTCACTTGCAACCCAAAGACGGACTGGAACTGCATTTGTTTGCACAAGATCAAAGCAAGCGCAACCAAGCAGGAAGCAACAACGTCCTGAGCCCGGTGCACTTGGACTTGGACTTTGACAAACGATTTGGCAGCCAGCGCGTCGGCGCTTACGAGCGCCTGTTGCTCGATGTGTTGGGCGGCCGCCTGAACCTGTTTGTGCGAAGCGATGAGCAAGAAGAAGCCTGGCGCTGGGTCGAACCGATCTTGCACCATTGGCGTTCAGACGCCATGGGTCCACGCTCTTATGCCGCAGGCACTTGGGGTCCGAGCGCGGCCAGTGCGATGATTGCGCGCGACAGCTTTTGCTGGAGCGAAGAAACCTGATTATTTGTGGAGACACACCATGCTCGAACGAATCAAAGCCTCCCTGCCCTCGTTGGCGCCTGCTGAACAACGTGTGGGCAAGCTCGTGCTGGCCGATCCCCGGGCCTTTGCCAAATTGCCCGTCAGCGAACTGGCCGACCGTGCGCACGTCAGCAAACCCACGGTGGTGCGCTTTTGCCGCAGCATCGGGTACGACGGCTTGTCAGACTTCAAACTCAAGTTGGCGGGCAGCGTGAGCGAGGGCGTGCCCTTTATTCACCGCAGTGTGGATGTGGATGACAAAACAAGTGACGTGGCGGTCAAGGTGATCGACAACACAGTGGCGGCTTTTTTGAAGTACCGCAACGACGCCAGTTTTTTTGCCCTTGAGCGCGCGGCGACGGCCTTGGCCGAGACCTATGCCAAAGGACGCCGGATCGAGTTCTACGGCGTGGGCAACTCCGGCATCGTGGCGCAAGACGCACAGCACAAGTTTTTTAGATTGGGCCTGAACACCATCGCCTACAGCGATGGGCACATGCAAGTTATGAGCGCATCGATGTTGCAGCCAGGTGATTGTGTGGTGATCATCTCCAACTCCGGGCGCACGCGTGATTTGATGGACGCCTGCGACATCGCCCGCAAACGGGGTGCCACTGCGTTGGTCATCACCTGCAGCGGCTCACCGCTGGCCAGTGCCGGACACATTCACCTGACCGCCGACCACCCCGAGGGTTATGACAAATACAGCCCGATGGTCTCGCGCCTGTTGCACCTGCTGATCATCGATATTTTGGCCACCACAGTCGCTTTGCGCATGGGGGAGCGTTTGCAACCTTTGCTGCGCGAAATGAAAAATAATTTGCGCAGCAAGCGCTACACCTGAAGGCTAATTGGCTTTGACTGTCCGACGGCTTTGCAGCATTCTGACGTTCATCTCACCATCCAGTGAAGATGCGTAAAATTTTTCAATCATCTGTACCGACGTACGTGCATTGCGGGCCAATGTCAACATGTCGATGCCCTGCCCGTAAAGCAGCCTGAACATCAAAGAGGTGTGTCTTAAACAATACAAAGTCCTGGTCTGGCCCAACTCGTCATTGCTCGCTAAACCAGCCTCCCGAACGCACCACTTGAACCAAAAACCCAACACCGCCAAAGCATAATTTCTGTCTTTTTCTGCGGGCAAAAAAACATAGTCTTCATCTCCACCATAGCCTTCAGCAATGTGGTGGCTTAATGCGGCTTCATAGACCTTGACTGCGGGCTGCAAGGTGACCATTTGTTTGTCATGTTTTTTGGTTTTAGGTAATTTCAAGCGCAAGTAAATACTGCTTCCACGGACCACGGTGACATGCTTGTGCTTCAGCTCTCTGAGGTCGCCTGGTCTTATAAAGCTGTTGACCATGAACCTGATCGCCCAGCCCATGTCTGGGGGAAGAAACATATTGCGCGGAGCCACCCAGAAACGCTCCCTTTTGCCTTCGGTTGATTTGAGAGGCGGCGCCTGAACGCGGGTCTGCGACAAACGATTGGCGGCTTTGCAAACCTTTCTGTATTCAAGAACACTCAACATCGAGCGGGGTTGAATGGCAATTTTGACTTTAGGCATTTCAGGCGTTTCTTTTAAGAACCCTTTGCGAACACCTAACTTGAGCAGCTTGCGAACGATCACCAAGTACTGGGAGATGGTGGTTGTACTTAAATCTTGTTTGGTTAACCTGGAAACAAAATCATCCAAGGTCTGATGGGTGACTTGCGTGGCAGGGATGTACCGAAAAAAAGGCAGGATATGGGCGTCAAGCCTGTTTTTTTGTATGCCTATAGAGGACGCGCTAAGTTCTCCCCTTGAAACCCTGTCCCACTCTGCACTCAACAATTCACTGGCCAAGTAGTTGAAGTTGTTTTGCTTTCCAAAATCAACGGCTGAATTTGGTTCTGTATTTAATTTTTTATAACTGTCGATTGGTTTTTTTGGAGGATAAGTAATTTGTTTTATTTGCACAGCGCTTTCAGGAAATTGCCCGTCAATTTCAACTTCTATGGATTTTATTGGTGACACGTTCAATGTGGAATTCAGCCGATCCCATTCTTCGGGATGAACCACATAAAACAACAACTTGTTTTCAGCTAAAACGGCAATGGGGGCGTGATCACTTTGGGCTATCGCTTGCAATGGTGAAGAGGTAAAGTCCGTCAGACTGACCAATTTTCCAGCGTGGATGCTTGTTAACTTCATATACTTCTTTTATCTATTAAACATAAAAAATTAAATTTTTATTAATCTTAATTCCTCATAACATTCTAGCTGCTTTGGCTACATTGGCAGCCACCACAGCTTTCGCACAGTCATCCGCTACGCTTTACGGCGTGGTAGATACTGGCTACCGCTCTGTCGAATCTGGCAGCAACAAATTCAGCGGCCTGGCGAACGGCAGCAACTTGTCCAACCGTCTGGGCTTTAAAGGCACTGAAGACATGGGCGGTGGCATGTCTGCCGCCTTCGTCATGGAAGG
>CANBWK010000099.1 GCA_947373105.1 Comamonadaceae bacterium
TCATGCGCCCGTCTCCAAGCGATTGCGCTGACTTTGACGGTCAAAGGCCAACACCAAGGTGAGCGCCAACACGGAGACAACAACCAGCGCCAAGGCCATGACATGCGCAGCTTGCAAATCGAAGGCTTGAACACGGTCGTATATCGCCACCGACACGGTGCGCGTTTCACTCGGAATATTGCCCCCCACCATCAGCACCACGCCAAATTCGCCCAAGGTGTGCGCCATCGTCAAGGCCACGCCGGCCACCAGTCCGGGCCACGCCAGTGGCAATTCAATACGCCAAAAAGTTTGCCAAGGGCCCAGTCCCGAGACCCATGCCGCTTCACGCAGGGCGTTGGGGACGGCAGAAAATGCGCGTTGAATCGGTTGCACCATGAACGGCAAATTCACCAGCCAACTGGCCAACAACAAGCCTTGCATACTGAACACCAAGCGGACGTCATGCTGCGCCAACCAGGCCCCCAAGGTGCTGCCTTGTCCGAAAAGCAACAAGAAATAAAACCCAATGACCGTCGGCGGCAACAAAAGGGGTAACAGCAGCAAGGCTTCTACGACAGGACGACCCGCCCACTGCGTGGTGGCCAGCCACCGTGCCACCCAGACCCCAACCGGCAGCAACAGGCCGGCCGTTAAAAAGGCCAACGTTGCGGAAACTTGAACAGCTTGCCAATCCATCATGGTGCCGTATCGTACCCATGGCGACTGAACACCGCTTGCGCGGGTGATGTCAGCAAGAAGTCGCGAAAGGCGGCGGCCTCTGGTCCGGCCCTTTTCAACACCACCATTTTTTGTCGTATCGGGGCATGCATCGATTTTGAAATCACTTTGTATCGGATGCGCTGCGTCACCTCAGGGGTCATCACCAGGGACAAGGCCGTGATGCCCGCCTGTGCCGAACCTGTGACCACAAACTGCATGGTTTGGGCAATGTTCTCGCCTTTCACCAGCTGTGTCTTGGCCTGCTGCCATACGCCTTCATGCGTGAGCGCTTGTTGGGCAGCCCATCCATACGGCGCCAAGTCGGGGTTGGCGATCGCGAGCTTGTCTTGGCTTTTCAGCGCCAAAACCAACGACTTCAAGCCCGCTTCTAAGGGCAATCGACTGTCTTTGGGAACCACCAGGGCCAAGCGCCCGATGCCATAAACCTGCCCTGAATCTTGAGTCAGACCCGCGCTGAAGAGATCGTTGACCCGGTCCTCGTCCGCTGAGAGGAAAAGCGCCACAGGCAGACCCTGCCTGATTTGTTGTGCGAGTTGTCCCGAGGCCCCCAGGGTAAGCTGCACCTCCCGCCCTGTTTGCTTTTTATACAGAGCGAGCAAATCATCCATGACGAACTTCAAGTTACTGGCAGCCGCGACATTGACCTTGAGAATCGGGGCCACAGGCGCCCCAAACTGCGACCAAGTTGATAAAGGCAGACCGCAAATCATGGCCAGAATCCCGGCCTTCAGGACGCGCATAACCTTATGCAAGTTTTGCATAATTATTTCCTTTTTTGGAAGGCACTGATTGGCTTGAATCCCTAAAATTCAGGTCCGGTTACCAAGTTGCTACATGAAAAACATGTGCCCATTGTGACGGAATGAGGTCGTTTTCTGAAAAACAGAGTGGTCTGCCAGTCATTTTTCAAAAAACGATTTTTAAACTTTGGAGCTTTCCCTATGAACTCACCCGTGATGCAGGGCTTGAACCTGAATACGCCCACGTATGTGAAAAACGCCAAGCTGGTCGCTTGGGTCGCCGAAATGGCCGCCCTGTGCAAGCCTTCCAGCATCTACTGGTGCGATGGCTCCCAAGAAGAATACGACCGCTTATGCGCTGAATTGGTGGCCGCAGGAACCTTCAAAAAACTCAACCCCGCCAAGCGTCCCGGCAGTTTCTTGGCCTGCTCAGATCCGTCTGACGTGGCCCGCGTGGAAGACCGTACATTCATTTGTTCGGCCCAAAAAGAAAACGCCGGCCCCACCAACAACTGGATGGAGCCCGCTCAAATGCGCGCGACCCTGCAGCCTTTGTTTGACGGTTGCATGGCGGGCCGCACGATGTATGTGGTCCCGTTTTCGATGGGCCCGTTGGGCTCGCACATCAGCCACATCGGCATCGAATTGAGCGACAGTGCCTATGTGGCCGTCAACCAAAAACTGATGACCCGCATGGGCAAAGCTGTGTACGACGTGTTGGGCGCTGAAGGCGAGTTTGTGCCTTGCATGCACACCGTGGGCGCACCTTTGGCCGCTGGCCAAAAAGACAGTGCATGGCCGTGCAACCCCAGCACCAAATACATCGTGCATTACCCCGAGACACGCGAAATCTGGTCTTATGGTTCGGGCTACGGCGGTAATGCATTGCTGGGTAAAAAGTGCTTTGCATTGCGCATCGCCTCCAACATGGGCAAAGAGCAAGGCTGGTTGGCCGAGCACATGTTGATTTTGGGCGTGACCAACCCCGAAGGCAGAAAGTACCATGTGGCCGCCGCCTTCCCCAGCGCCTGCGGTAAAACCAACTTCTCGATGCTGGTGCCGCCCCAAGGCTTTGACGGCTGGAAAGTCACCACCATCGGTGACGACATCGCCTGGATCAAGCCGCATGCTGACGGCAAGATGTACGCCATCAACCCCGAAGCTGGTTACTTTGGCGTGGCCCCGGGAACCAACTTCCACACCAACCCGAACTGCATGGCCAGTCTGGACAAGAATGTGATCTACACCAATGTGGCCCTCACAGACGATGGCGATATTTGGTGGGAAGGCATGGAAAAAGACAGCGGCAAATTGCCCGACCATTTAATCGATTGGCAAGGCAAGGACTGGACGCCCCAGATCGCCAAAGAAACCGGTGCCAAAGCGGCTCACCCCAATGCCCGCTTCACCGTGTCGGCGACCAACAACCCCGCATTGGACCCCGCATGGGATGACCCTGCCGGTGTGGCCATCGATGCCTTCATGTTCGGCGGGCGCCGCTCGACCACGGTGCCTTTGGTCACCCAAGCACGCAGCTGGACAGAGGGCGTCTACATGGCCGCCACCATGGGCTCTGAAACGACCGCCGCCGCTGCGGGCACACAAGGCGTGGTCCGACGCGATCCCTTTGCGATGCTGCCGTTTTGCGGCTACAACATGAGCGACTATTTTCAGCACTGGCTCGACATTGGCGCCAAAGTGCAGGCTGCAGGCCACAAGCTGCCTGGCATGTTCTGTGTGAATTGGTTCCGCAAAGGTGCTGATGGTAAATTTGTCTGGCCCGGTTATGGCGACAACATGCGCGTTCTCAAGTGGATGATTGACCGCCTGGAAGGCAAGGCCCAAGGCGAAGAAACCTTGTTCGGCGTTGCACCGCAATACGCCGAAATCACTTGGAACGGTATCAGTTTCAGCGCCGACCAATTCAAGACCGTCACAAGCATTGACAAAGCCGCTTGGGTTGAAGAGTTGAAATTGCACAACACCCATTTCGATCAACTGGCCTACCACATGCCCAAGGCTTTGCTCGACACCAAAGCCCTGCTGGAAAGCCGTTTGGCTGCCGCTTAAATACTTAGAGGTCCCACAGGACCTCTCAAAGTATTGAAACCGCCCAGGCCAAAAACCTGGGCGTTTTTTTGCGATCAGTGCGTCTCTGCTTAGCCTGGGAAAGCCTTCAGCCCGGATACGGACTCGGTCCCTTCTGGCAAGGCGGTACGGGCCACGTTCATGGTCATGGCCAACAAGCTGTAGTAACCATAGTGAGCAACCATGTCGATCACACCTTGCTCGCCAAAGCGCTGGCGCACGCGGTCGTAAGTGACGTCGCTCAAGCAGCGGTTGGATCGCAGTTCTTCGAGCGTGTCATAAATCAAGGCCTCATCGGCGGTCATGTTGTCAGGGCGGCGTCCTTGTGCAATCGCATCACAGGTTGCGGGCAACACGCCCTCGCGCTCCGCGATGGTGCGGTGGATGGCCCATTCGATCGGTTGGCCCCAATGGCGCGCCACAATCAACACCGCGAATTCTGAATTGCGCAAACCCACTGTGTTGTGAAAGCGCAGATATTCGCCGACTTTTTGCACACGGTTCATCAACTCAGGGCTGCGCATGAGGGGAATGAAAGGCCCGCCAATCCGGCCCCGAGGGCCGGCCGCGATCTCGTCCATGACCGCCTTTTGTTCAGCGGTCATGTCGGCGTCGGCAATGGCAGGCATGCGGTCAAGCGACGCGCTACCCAGGTGAAAAGAACTCATGAAATACTCCTGAATTTAAGAAGGTAAGCCCAGCGCTTGGCGCACACGTGGCATCACTTGTTCGGCCATCAAGACCATGGATCGGCGCGACAGTACAGGATCGGCCCAGTCTAAGCCGGCATAGACCAGCTCGCCGAAGCCACCCAACTTTTCATGCAATTTCAGAATTTCATCGACCACATGGCTCACACTGCCCGCGATCACCAACTGGTCAAGGATGTCATCCAACGGCACGGGCGCTTCAGGTGTCTTGCCGTCCATCGTAAAGACCGCATCGCGCTTACCCTTGCGCAGTTTGTAGCCCAAGTTCCGGTAATAAAACCGGTAGGGGCTTTGCTCAGAACTTTTGCCATATTCGCGAGCAACTTTGTCGTCGTCGTGAACCATGATGGTGCGGGCCACACGCCAGTCGGCGCGTGAAGCCTCAATGCCCACATTGGCTTTGCCTTGCGCATAATTGGTCCAGTGCGAGGTCAACCATTGGTCGTACAAGAAGTTGGCCGAGATGGGGTGCAAGTCTTTCTCGCCCATCGCAATGACCCCCTTGGAAAATGGCGCCACCACGGTGCCCACGATTTCTGGACGAGGGCGCTGATAGGGCTTGTACATCTTGCCCGTATGACAGAACTCGTCGAGTGTGGTTTGTGTCGTCACCTTGAAACGGTTGTTCGGCAATTCGATGTTGTAGGGCGGATCGCTTTGCCAAAGCTTGAGAATCACATCGATGGACTCTGCAAACATCTGGTTGCGGTCTTGGTCCAGGATGCCCAATGCTTCTGCATCCGAGGCCAATGCGCCAGGGCTGACGCCCAGAATAAACCGCCCTTCGGACAAATGGTCGAACATGGCGGCATGACAAGCCACCAAGACAGGGTGCACATGCGCCAAATTGGAGGTGCCGGTTCCGAGTCGAATGTTTTTGGTTGAATGAATGAGGGTGGCCTGGAACATCATGCTGCTGGTGATGTTCTCAACCAAGTCAGTCAAGTGTTCGCCGACAAAGGCATCGTGATAGCCCAATTGATCGGCCAGGATGATGATGTCCCGGTCTTCTCTCAAGGTTTCTGTGGGGCTGCGCGAAGCAGGGTGCACGGGCATGGTGAAGTAGCCAAGGCGCATGGTGATCTCATCTCTCTAAAGTTGTCTACGACCGAAAGAATAATTCGATTTCAAACCCGCGTATACATAGGGTAAATACAGGTGTGAGTCTATGGCTTACGGCTATTGCATGGCAATTTTCTTTGTGCTACGGTGAGAGTGTGACTTAAATCAATACGTTGGAGACAAATATGACTTCTGCTTCTCACCCCTCCCGCCGGCAGGTGATGTTGGCCTTGCCCGCTGCGACGGCCATGGTTTATTCAGGCTCCGGATTCGGCCAAACAGGGCCGATTAAGTTCGGCGGCACACTGCCATTAACCGGTGGCAATGCCTCGATTGGCAAGGTCGCACAAGCGACTATGCAGCTGTGGTTAGACGATGTCAACAAACGCGGCGGCCTGTTGGGTCGCAAAGTTGAGTTGGTGATTTATGACGACCAAACCAACCCCACCTTAACGCCCGGTCTGTTTACCAAACTGCTGGACATTGACAAGGTGGACATGCTGGTTGGGACTGGCACCAACTTGATCGCGCCGGCAATGCCCTTGGTCATCGAGCGTAAAAAATTAATGATGGGCAATCTGGCCTTGGGTTTGAACGACCAGTTCAAGTACGACAAGTACTTTCAAATGATGGCTTATGGCCCCAATGGCAAAGATGAATTGGCGCGAGGCTTCTTTGAAGTGGCAGCCAAACTCACACCCAGACCGCAAACCGTGGCCTTGGTGGGCGCAGATTCTGAGTTTGCCAACAACGCCCTGGAAGGCGCACGCAACCATGCCAAGCGACTGGGCTTTCGCGTGGTGTACGACAAATCGTATCCTCCGAATCAGGTCGATTTTTCATCTGTCGTGCGCGCTATCGCAGCGGTCAAACCCGATCTGATTTTTGCCGGTTCGTATGTTGCAGACAGCTCCGGGCTGATCCGTGCCGCCGCAGAGATCAAACTCAAGGCCACCATGTTTGGAGGCGCCATGGTTGGCCTCCAAGTGGCCGCGCTCAAGCAACAACTCTCTGGCGTGATCAACGGCTTGGTGAATTACGAACTGTATTTGCCAGAGCCGAGCATGCAGTTCCCGGGCATCAAAGAGATGATCGCCCGTTACCGCACAGCGACCGCAGGACAAGGCCTGGACGCACTTGGCTTTTATGTGCCGCCCACGACGTACGCACAAATGCAAGTGCTGGAGCAAGCCATCACGGCCACCAAAACGCTCAAAGACGATGTGTTGGCCGAGTACATCCACAAGACCACGTTCAAGACAGTGGCAGGGGATGTCAAGTTTGCCCCCGGTGGCGAGTGGGCCGAGCCGCGCATCTTGATGACGCAATTTCAAAAGGTCAACGGCAAGGAGTTGGGGCAATTTGACCAACCCGGCACGCAGGTGATTTTGTACCCCGAAAAATTCAAATCTGGCAACCTCATCACGCCCTTCCCGATTGGCGGTTAATCGCTCCGGGCCACGCGAAGGACTTTGTGCCTTCGCGTGACGTCTTAACCCCCCGCGCGCGGATGGCCCCGTCCACTCACGGTTTGGCCGAGCGCCTCACTTTGCTCTGAATCGCCTCATGGAAATCAGCACCATTCTCGACCTTTTGGCCAATGCCCTGGTGGCAGGCGTGATGCTGGGGGGGTTTTATGCCGCAGTCTCTATCGGCATATCCATCTCTTTTGGCATGCTCGACATTGCCAATATTTCGCACCCTGCCATGATCATGCTGGGCTCCTTTATGGCCTACCTGATCAACAGCCATTGGGGGCTCGACCCATTGCTCATCATGCTGTTGATAGCCCCTGTTTTTGGGCTTTTAGGCATGGGGATTTACCGGGTTTATTTCCAGCTCTTTGAAAGCCGAGAAAAAGATCCTCGCCGAGGACTGGCCTTTTTCTTTGGTTTGTTGTTTGTGACCGATGTGTTGCTGATCCTTTTCTTTGGCGCGGATCTTCGCGGTGTCGAAACATCCTATGTCGATACCGTGCTCAATTTCGGTGTTGTTGGTATTCCACTGCGCCTCTTAATTCCTTTTTTCATTGGCCTGTTGGTGGTGCTGTGCATGCATCTGTTTTTAACGCGTACTTTTTTTGGCTTGGCCGTGGCCGCTGTTTCACAAGAGCCGCTGGGTTTGCGCTTGATGGGCGTCGACCCGGTTCGGGTCAAACAAATCGCGTTTGGACTGTCGGTTGCAACAGCTGCTTTGGGGGGCGCCGCCTTGATCATCATTCAGCCGGTCGAGCCCGCCCTGGGGCGTGAATACATTGGCCGTGTTTTTGCAGTCTGCGTTTTGGGCGGCATGGGCAGCATGTCGGGCACTTTGTTTGCCGCTATTTTGTTAGGGGTGGCAGAAAGTTTGACCTCCACCTTTGTGGGTCCCTCTTGGTCCCCCGCGGTGGCTTTTGGAATTTTGCTTTTCACCTTGGCTTGGCGTCCTGCGGGCCTGATGGGGAGAAACTGATGTCTTCATCGAATCTTCGCTTTTTTGTAGGCCTGTTGATTGCGGGCGCCTTGGTCTTTTTTGGCGTGCAGGCCTTGGCTGAGGGCTACTACCTCTTGGTGGCCTTTTACATTCTTCAGTACATTGTCTTGGCCACCGCCTGGAATATTTTGGGTGGCTACGGGGGGTATGTGAATTTTGGCTCAGCCTGCTTTTTTGCCGTGGGTGGCTACTCCACTGTTTTCTTTTACAAGCTGTTCGGCTTACAGACGCTCAAGTCACTGGATTGCGGCTGGTTTGTCATCACTGGCCCCTACCTGTCCTACCTGATTATTCCGGCATCGGTGCTGGTGGGCGCGGTGATTTCGGGTTTGATGGGCTTGGGCACCGGCTACCTCACCTTGCGCTTGCGAGGTGTCTTCTTTGCCATCTCCACCTTGGCACTGACGGTGGTGGTGCAAACCTTGGTGCTGAACTGGTCTTATGTGGGCGGCGCTCGGGGCGCTTATGTCATGCGCTCTCCCAGCGTGGCGGGCTTTGCCAGTACCAATGAGTTTGTCTTTTTCGTGATGCTGCTGATTGCCATGGGCGCCCTGGCCATTGCGCGCAGCGTTGAGCGCAGAAAGCTGGGCGCGGGCTTAGAGGCCATTCGAGACGACGAGGATTCGGCCGAGTGCTCGGGCGTTCCCACTCTGCAGTTGAAACTGCAGGCGACCACAATCAGCGGGGCCATGATGGGTGCAGTCGGTGCGCTGTTCCCCTTCTTTGTCACCTTCGTCGACCCCATCGGTGCCTTCAATCTGGTCCACACCGTCAACAGCATTGCCATGCCCTTGATTGGCGGCATGACGCATTGGTCTGGGCCCTTGATCGGGGCGATTTTGCTGGGCGGGGTTCAGCAGTATTTTGGCTCTAAAAATATGGTCACACCGGAGTTGAGTCTGCTCTTTGTGGGCGTGCTGATGATGGTGTTCGTGGCGATCGCACCGAATGGCATCTTGGGCTTGTGGCAACGCTTGCGTGGAAAGGATGTGAAATGACAGCTCCGTTGCTGAGTGTGCAAGGCATGGGCAAGCGCTTTGGCGGGTTTGTGGTCTTGGACGACATTAATTTCGAGGTCTATCCCGGAGAACGCTTGGGCCTGATCGGGCCCAACGGCTCCGGCAAAAGCACCACTGTCAACTGCTTGTCGGGCGTGTTAACCCACGATACGGGCACGATCACATTTGATGGGCAAGCACTCGATGGACTGAGACCCCATCAACGTTCTTATGCCGGCCTGGCCAGAAGCTTCCAAATTCCAAGGCCGTTTGCGCGTTTGAGTGTTCTCAAAAATATCAAAGTGCCCATGATGTTTGCCGCAGAAAAAAGAAGCGGTCGTCGGTTCAGCGAAAACGAGTTGGATGCGCAAGCGCGCCAAGCCCTGGATCAGGTGGGCTTACTGGCCAAGGCCGAGTTGTTGGCCGGCAGCCTCACGCAAATCGATCTGCGCAAACTCGAATTAGCGCGCGCTATTGCAGCGCAGCCTAAATTGCTGATTGCCGACGAGTCTATGGCCGGGTTGGCGACATCAGAGACAGATGAGATCTTGGCCTTGTTGTTGCAACTCAATTCTCAAGGCATTGCGGTGATCATGATTGAGCACATCATGCGTGCGGTCTCTGCTTTTTCGCAGCGCCTGGTGGTGCTGGCCGCAGGAAAGAAAATTGCCGACGGTCCCACCCAAGAGGTGTTGCGCGACCCACTGGTGGAAAGGATTTACCTTGGCGACTGAAATTCACATCCAGAACTTGCATGCAGGCTACGGTGCGGTCACGGTACTGAATGGCGTCAGTATCGCCGTGAACGATACTGAAACTGTGGCTTTGTTGGGCACCAATGGCAACGGCAAGAGCACCTTGATGAAGTCCATCATGGGCTTGGTACGTGCCACCCAGGGGGAGATTCACGCCAAGATTGATGGTCGACATCTCAACTTGCGTGAAATGACGACCGAACAAATTGTGGATGCCGGGATCGCTTTGGTGCCCGAAGGCCGCCATCTTTTTCCCAAGATGACAGTGGCGCAAAATTTAAGACTCGGCGCCTTCCGACCGTCTGCACGCTCTGCATTGGAAACCTCCCTGGCACAAGCCTATGAGGTGTTCCCAATTCTCAAAGAACGCAGCGAACAATTGGCCGGCAGCATGAGCGGTGGTGAGCAGCAAATGTTGGCGCTGGCGCGCGCGCTCATGTCTCGCCCCAAAATACTGCTGATTGACGAACCCTCTGTAGGTTTGGCTCCGATTTTGGTTCACCGCGTGATCGATCAAATCAAAACCCTCAAAGAGATGGCCGGCTTGACCGTATTGATGGCCGAGCAAAATTTCACCCAAGCCATGCGCGTGGCGGACAGAGGCTACTTGATTGTGCACGGCGAAATTGCAGTGCAAGGTACGACCAGCGAGCTTTACGGAAGCGACTTGGTTAAAAAATATTACATGGGCTTATGAGCCTTTCCTCTATGTCTTCAACAAGCTCTCCACCGGCGCAAGATGCACGCTTGACAGCCCAACGCACATTGCGTGGCGCATTAGGCCACTTCGCGACAGGCGTGACCGTCATCACGGCCCAGCAACCCACCCAAGAAGGCTTCGTGGGCCTGACGGTCAACAGCTTCAGTTCGGTCTCACTGGAGCCTGCCTTGGTGCTCTGGTCGCTGTCCAATAATTCGCCGAATCTGGATGCGTTCACCGTGGGTTCGGCGCATGTGATCCACATCTTGGCGGATGCGCAGAAAGATTTGGCTTACCAATTCTCGAATCCCAAATCCGACAAGTTTGCCAACGTGGACTATGCGATGGACGCGCAACTTCAAGTGCCCGTCATTGAAGGCTGTACGGCCCGCTTTTACTGTGAAACCGACCGCATTTACCAAGGTGGGGACCACAGCATTATTCTGGCACGCGTCCTGAAATTTGACACGGCTGACCACCCGCCTTTGCTCTTTGTCAAAGGCACCATGCTCACCCCCGAAACCTGCACCCCCCTTTGATACTCAGGAGATTGAAATGAATTTACCTTCCGTACGCCGCATCATCACGGGCCACGATGAAGCCGGCAAAGCCATCGTCAAGATTGACGAGGTCTGCAGCCACTTCCGCGAAGGCCGTCCCGGCGGCATGGTCTGCAACGTGTGGACCACCGACTCTTCACCGGCCAATAACTCCAAGCAAGATGACGCTGGCCAGCGGGAAGGCAAGTTCACGATGGTTGAAAACGGCACGGTGTTTCGCATCCTCGAATTCCGCCCGGGCCTTCAGGAACGTGTGCACCGCACCGACACCATCGATTACATCGTCGTCATGAAAGGCGAGATCGACATGGAGTTGGAAACGGGTGAGGAGGTTCACCTCAAAGCAGGTGATGTGATGGTGCAGCGCGGCACCGTGCACAACTGGATCAACCGCGGTACTGAGCCTTGCCTGTTGGCTGTCATATTGATCCACGCCCATTCCGTGGTGGCGGGCGACAAAGTGCTTGCCGCATTCGGTTGATATTCTGAAAGATAGACATGCCTTTTTTGCATATTCGTGATGTCCAGATTCATTACCGCGTTTACGGTGACACCGGGCCCTGGTTGGCCCTGATCACGGGCGGTCGTCGTGGCTTCAATGAGTTCATTGCCTTCGCCGAAAAAATAGCGGCCAAGGGCTTTCGGGTCTTGCTGCACGATCGCCGCAACACGGGCGCCTCCGACGTCTTGATTGCAGGTCACGACGGTGAAGAAGAAATCTGGGCCGACGACTTGGCCGTTCTGCTGGACAAGCTGCAAGCCACACCCGCCTTCATTGGCGGCACCTCATCCGGCGCTCGCTTGTCCATGCTGTTCAACCAACGTCATCCTGACTCGGTCAAAGGTTTGCTGCTCATGCGCATCACAGGTGGCGACTTTGCGGCCGGTCGATTGCCCGAAATGTATTACCAGCAATTCATCCGTGCGGCCGAGCAAGGCGGCATGCAAGCCGTTTGCGACACCGAGCAGTACCGCGAACGCATCCAGGCCAACCCCGCCAACCAAACACGCCTCATGGGCATGGACCCAGCAGAGTACATCCGCGTGATGAAACACTGGCTGTCCATCTTCCTCAAAGGGCCCCGCAAACCGGTGCTGGGCATGGAAGACGATGTCATGAGAGCGATACGTGTGCCCACCATCGTGGTGCCTGGCAACGACAAGACCCATGCCTCGGTCAATGGCCATGCTGCTGCCGCTTTGATCCCGGGCAGCATCTTGTTCGAATTGCCGATCAAAGATCAGGATGTGCCCCTGCTGCCTTTCTCGGACTGGGCTCCCCACGAAGAAACCTTGGCTGGCGTTTTCGCCGATTTCATGAACAAAGTCCAAGGATCAGCCCAACCATGAACACACAGACCCTCACAGTTAGACCCTGGCTCATCGGCTTGGGTTTGTCTGCGTTACTGGCCACATCGGCGCTGGCGCAAAGTTTCCCCAACAAGACCGTTCGCATCATCGAGCCAGCAGGCCCAGGCAGTGCCGTCGATGTGTTTGCGCGCAAGCTCACGCAAGACTTGGCCAAACGGCTGGGCCAAAGTGTGGTGGTAGAAAACCGCCCCGGTGCCAACAGCGCCATTGGTGCACGCGAAGCCGCACGCGCAGCCCCTGATGGGCACACCCTGTTCCATGCCAACATCAACAACTCCTTGAACGACTTGTTGACGCGGGACGCCTGCTGCCTGCTGAACGAAGCGCTGATTCCGATCACCAAATTAACCAGCACACCGTTGGTCATGGTGGTGTATCCAGGCCTAGGCGTGAAGTCGCTCAAAGAGTATTTGGCGTTGGGCAAAAGCCAACCGCAATCCCTGACTTTTGCTTCGGGCGGAAATGGATCGATCACCCAACTGCTGGGCACCAAAATCAATTTAGTGACGGGCCTGCAAGCCCGTGAAATTCCGTACAAAGCCATCGGGGCCGAGTTGCCCGATTTGCTGGCCGGGCATGTCGGCGCGGCTTATCTGGCACCGGTCGTGGTGGCGCAGCACATCCGCTCGGGCAAGCTGATGGCCTTGGGTGTGGCTGGCGCGCGGCGCATCCCGATCCTGCCTGAAGTCCCCACGATGGCCGAAGCAGGCCTGGCCAATGTCGAGGCCTCTGGTTGGAATGGCTTGTTTGTGCCTGCTGGCACACCTCGCGCCGTCATTCAACGCTTGCAAACAGATGTGGCGGCGGTCATGGCCTCTCCCGCTTTTCGTGAAGACGCCCAAAATATGGGCTATGAACTCGGCGGCGAAGGCGCAGATGA
>CANBWK010000100.1 GCA_947373105.1 Comamonadaceae bacterium
TACCTTGAATCGTATGAGGTGGTTATGCAGGCTTTAAAAGCAGCCCATTCAAGCTCGCGTGAACTGAGTTACCAAGGACATTTTTACCAATACAAAGACGTACCACTCTCTCTGTCGCCATTTCAAAGACCGCACCCTCCACTGTGGTATGGCGTCGGCGATCCCAATGGCGTGACTTGGTGCGTTGCCAACCGCTGCAACATCGTGGGCAATGCCCCCCTGGATCGGATCCGCATCATCACGGACAGATACCGTTCAGAGTGGGCAGCAGCCGGTCACAGCGCCGAAACACTGCCGCTGATGGGCACAACACGCCACATGGTGATAGCCCCCACAGAAAAAGAGGCCCAAGATCTTGCACGCAAGGCCTACACCCGTTGGTACACGAGTTTCATGTACCTTTGGGAAAAACACGGTACCAAACCAGGCGCGCACTTTCCGTCAACCTGGGACGAATTGGCAGGCGCAGGCCGTGCCATGGCCGGAACACCAGAGACTGTTCGTGAACAACTGTTGCAACAAATCGAGGTTTCAGGCATCAATTTCGTCCTGACACGCTTTGCTTTTGGCGACCTGCCTTTAGTCCATTCCAAACGTTCGGTAGCTTTGTTTGCATCGGATGTCATGCCTTGGATCCTTGAACGCACTGACACGTTACAAACCCACTGAAACAAGACCAGAATGCACAAACGTAAAAACCTGCTCCTCAAAATTATCGCCATCTCACTGGCTTGGTCGGCTGGGAATTCTGTAGCGCAAACGCCAGCCCCGTGGCCCACCAAACCGGTCAAAATCATCATGCCCAGCCTGCCTGCTGGGAGTCCAGATCGCGTCACTCGCATGGTTGCAGAGAAGCTTTCGGTTCGCTGGGGTCAACCCGTGGTGGTGGAGTACAAGCCCGGCGCCACCACAGTGATCGGTACAGACTTTGTTGCTCGTGCACCCGCAGACGGTTACACCTTGCTTTCAACTTTCACATCTTTGGTACAAGCACCCGCCTTGCTGCCCAAAGTGCCTTGGGATGCTGAACGCGACTTCACGCCTATCGTGCAATTCATTCGTTCCGAAGTCATTTTGCTGGTGCGAAGCGACTCGCCTTACAAAACGCTGGGCGAGTTCATAGCAGGCGCAAAAACTGCCAAGGCCAACGGTGCGCCACTCAACTATGCATCGTTTGGCAATGCTTCTTCTTTTCATATCTATGGTGAAGCACTTAAACGTGGCGCCGGTATTGATCTGACCCATATTCCCTACAAAGGCGAATCTGCATCTATCGTCGACCTTATTGGGGGGCAGGTGGTCAGCTCATTCAACTCCATTGGCACGGCCATGCCCCATATCAAAAGTGGTCGTGTCAGGCCACTTGCGTTGGTGGGATCGGTGCGCTCCAAAGTTTTGCCTGAGGTCCCGACCTTTGGTGAGGCCGGCGTAGCCAAGCTCGACACCAGCGGCTGGTTCGGCATGTTGGCCCCCGCAGGAACACCGCGCAGCATTGTGGACAAAATTGCGAACGATACCGCGCAAATTTTGGCATTACCGGACGTCACTGAGACACTGCGTGGACAGGGTTTAGAGCCCACCGGCTTAGGGCCTGATGCATTCGCTCGTTTTCTGCATGAAGACCTGCTGCGCTGGAAATCATTGACCCAGGAACTCGGCATCAAAGCCGACAACTGACACGAATCAAGCCCCTTAAATCCAGTGGTTCAAAGCCTGCTTAAACGCCTCAAGGCGTTTTCACTGAAGCAGACTTGCCATCTACTTGCCATCTACTTGGCATCAATCAAAATAAACGCAATTCGCGCGGGTTGGCCTGACCGGTTGGCCCATGCGTGGTTGGTGCCTCTTTGAATCAGAACGTCACCTGCACGAAGCACAGTTTCTTCCTCATCCAAAATGGCCGTCAACTCGCCTTGAAGCATGAGCGCGTAATCAACGGTTTGCGTTCTGTGCATACCTGGGTGTTCGCCAGATTTCACCTCGCGATGCGCATCACGGTACATGCTTGAAAAAGTTGCTTCCATGGCCTCCTGCAATTCTTGCGGATCGGTTGGCTCTGGTGGTATGTCGATGATGCGCAACACGGTACCACCGGGGGGTGGAGAGACGCCAGTATGTTCACTGATACTGTCTATTGCATCAATTGGAGAAGGACTGGCCTGCGTGCGCCATATATTGGTGACACGGTATCCTGGGCGCTTCGTAACGACACGAACAGCGGGCGACGGACCATCTTGCAAAATATGGGATCGGCCTTGGGCGTCATCATAAGTTACAACACGGCGTATCGGATGAAGTGAATTTGTCATGAATTGATTTCCAGTTAAGGTCGAACACCACCCGCCGCACGAAATGCAGCGCCTTGTTTTTGAAACTCATCGCGTACCCGCTTTTCCCACTGAAGCGTTGACTGATAGGCCAGTATTTGATTGCTCTTGAGTGCGGCCTCTTTGACTGCATCAGACTTCACAGCAGATGAACAAGCCGCATCCAGTTTCGCGAGAATATATGATGGTGTTCCACGCGGTGCAAAGAGCCCCGCAAAAGACAGTTGCGTCACATCAATACCCAATTCCTTGAGGGTGGGCACATCTGCAAACCCGGGGTGCCGCCGTTCAGCGGCGACTGCCAACAATCGGACGGTACCTGCTTTGACCTGAGGGGCGGCCGAGGCAGCAATGCTGGTTGCAAAATCAAGTCGCCCCGCCAGAAGTTCTTGAATAGATGCCGCATCGCCTTTAAATGGGATGTGAACCAAATCCAGCTTCTGGTGACGGGCGAGGTCATCAACTGCCAAAAATGGCGCTGAGTTAGGACCAGGCGAACCATAAGACAATGATTTCGTTTTTCCAGCTGCAATCAAATCAGCCATTGTTTTGAAGGGGCTGTCTACCCTAACCGACAAACCCAGTATATTTTCTGTAATGCCGCAAACAGGCTGAATGCTGTCTGGAGACAGCTTCAGGTCTTTGAGATGGTGGGGTTGAATGGTCACAGGTGTCATGGGTGTGAATGCCAGTGTCAAACCATCTGCAGGGGCTTGCATCAGAACCGTCATGCCAATCACCCCTGAACCGCCATCACGCGAAACAACCACCACACTTTGCCCCAGTTGCTTGTAGAACTGATCAGCCACAGCCCTGGCCATGACGTCGGTCGAACTTCCTGCTGCCCAGGGATTAATCAAAGTGATCGGCCGTGAAGGGAAAGTGTCTTGGGCCATTGCAGGCGTTAGGCAACCGAGAATCATCACGCCCAAGATGGCAGACAACCATTTGATCAACTTGTTCATGCGTGGAAATCCTTCTCGGCTCGCTTCATTCGAGCACTTCATGTCATTGAAAAAAAGCAGAGAGCTCTTTGAAATCTTAACGACCCGTTGACCCACACCCCTGACGCATTGCGGACTCAACGCGCAAGGGTATTTACCGATATGGTCCTAACCGACATCTGGCCTAAAGTTGACCGGTGTTACTCATTCAAAAAGATCGCTTAAATGGTCTTCGCCTCACACTCATCCCCCTTAGGAGAATTTAATATGCGACAGGCAGTCATTGTTTCTTATGCCCGAACTGGTTTGGCCAAAGCAGGTCGAGGTGGCTTCAACAATACATCCAATATGACCATTTTGGGTCATGCCATTCGTGCAGCGGTAGCGCGCTCCAAAGTCGATCCGGCAGAGATCGAAGACGTTATTGCCGGCTGCGTTGCGGCTTCGGGCAACGTCGCCCGTGCAGCCGGTTTACTGGCAGGACTTCCTGTGACCACTTCAGGCATGACTTTGCACCGCGCCTGCTCATCAGGTCTGAACGCCATTGCAGTCGCTGCTCATCAGATCGTCGAAGAAGGCGCTGACATCATGGTCGGCTGTGGCGTGGACTCCATCAGCTTTCAAGGCGGCGGCGGTGGCGGGCGTGATGAAAATTTAACCAATACACACCCAGCGATCTGGATGCCCATGATCGAAACTGCCGACATTGTGGCCGAGCGCTACAACATCAGCAGAGAATATCAAGACCAGTATTCTTTGCAATCTCAACAGCGCATGGCCGCAGCTCAAGCCGCGGGTAAATTCAAAGATGAAATCATCTCAGTCAAAACCCAGATGAAGGTCGTTGACAAGGCCACCAAAGCCGAATCCTTTGTGGACGCCGTGGTCGACCGTGACGAATGTAACCGCCCAGAAACCACGCTCGAAGGTTTGGCCAAACTTGAGCCCGTGAAAGGCCCAGGCAAATTCGTCACCGCAGGCAATGCCAGCCAATTGTCGGATGGCGCCGCAGCGGTGGTCCTGATGGAGGCCAAAGAAGCCGAGCGTCGAGGACTGCAACCTCTCGGCGCATTCAAGGGCTGGGCTGTGGCCGGTTGCGAACCCGATGAAATGGGCATTGGGCCTGTATTTGCCATACCGCGACTTCTGCAACGCCACGGCTTGAAAATCAGCGATATCGATTTATGGGAACTCAACGAAGCTTTCGCGAGCCAATGTTTGTACAGCCGGGACCGTTTAGGGATCGACCCCTCGATATACAACGTCAATGGAGGGTCCATCGCGATTGGTCACCCCTTTGGCATGACAGGTGCCCGTCTGAGCGGCCACGCACTGATGGAAGGTCGCCGACGTGGCGCAAAGAACGTGGTGGTGTCTATGTGTATTGGCGGTGGCATGGGCGGTGCTGGACTCTTTGAAGTCTATTGACAGCTCATACAACTCAAGTCTCGCTATGAACACGACCTTACCCGCAGCCATTCTCAGCATTGAGGGCGATATCGCCATTCTTGCCATCAACCACCCTCCGGTGAACGCGCTTTCACAAGTTGTGCGTGAAAGCCTGGTTAAAGGCATGACGCAAGCCCAAGCGAATCCCGCAGTTCGCGCCATTGTTTTGATTTGCGAGGGACGAACTTTTCTGGCCGGCGCAGACATTACCGAGTTTGGCAAACCACCTCAATCACCGTCTTTATTTGAAGCACAAGACGCCATCGAATTGGGCAACAAGCCTGTGATTGCCGCAATCCATGGAACCTCCTTGGGCGGTGGCTTTGAGGTCGCCTTGTGTTGCCATTACCGTGTCGCCGTGCCCAGCGCTAAATGTGGATTACCCGAAGTGCATTTGGGCTTGTTGCCCGGTGCAGGCGGCACACAACGTTTACCGCGTATCGTTGGCGCGGCCAAGGCACTGGACATGATCACTGGCGGTTTGCATGTTAAAGCCGCAGAATGCTTGGCTATGGGCCTGCTCGACGAGTTGGTGCCCGAGGGCCAGTTACGCGAAGGTGCATTGGCTTTTGCCCGCAAGGTAATTGACGAAAAACGCCCCTTGCGTAAAGTCCGTGACCTGGACGGCAAAATGCTAGGGGCTCGTGCGCATCCGGAATTGTTTGTTGAGTTTCGCAAAGCCAACGCCCGCAA
The DNA here is from genome assembly GCA_947373105.1 of Comamonadaceae bacterium. Taxonomy (GTDB): domain Bacteria; phylum Pseudomonadota; class Gammaproteobacteria; order Burkholderiales; family Burkholderiaceae_C; genus Limnohabitans_A. Next base: position 5,414 of record CANBWK010000100.1, read on the forward strand.
ATTCCGTGGCTTTTTAGCCCCTGAATACAACATACGCTGCATCGAGGCCGCAGTCAATCTGCCTTTTACCGAAGGCATGCAAACAGAGCGCAAACTTTTTTTAGAACTTGTGTCCGGGCCACAGTCCATCGCACAGCGATATGCTTTCTTCGCGGAGCGACAAGCAGCGAAAATCCCAGACCTGCCTACAGACACACCTGTGGTTAAGGTCGCCAAGGTGGGCATCATCGGTGCAGGCACTATGGGCGGAGGCATTGCGATGAACTTTGCCAACGTCGGCATCCCCGTGGTGCTTATCGAGACTGCGCAGGACGCACTCGATCGGGGTCTGGCTGTGGTGCGCCGAAATTACGAAAACACCGTCAAGCGAGGTCGATTGTCTAAAGACGCCATGGAAAATCGACTGGCCTTATTGACGGGCTCGCTCAACATGCAAAGTCTTTCCGATTGCGATTTGGTGATCGAAGCCGTATTCGAAGACATGGCGGTTAAGAAAACCATCTTTGCTCAGCTTGACGCCATTGCCAAACCCGGCGCTGTTTTAGCCACCAACACCTCAGCGCTGGATGTCAATGAGATTGCCTCGGCAGTCAAGCGTCCCGAAGCGGTGGTGGGCATGCACTTTTTCTCGCCCGCTAATGTAATGAAATTGCTCGAAGTGGTGCGTGGCGCCAAAACATCGAACACGGCTTTGGCAACGGCCATGGACATCGGTAAAAAAATCGGCAAAGTGGCGGTGATGTCCGGCGTCTGTCCAGGCTTTATCGGCAACCGCATCTTGCGTGCACGAGGATTGCAGGCTCAAGCCATGCTGATGGAAGGCTGTATGCCCTGGGACATCGATCGCGTGTTGTATGAATTTGGCATGCCCATGGGGCCATTTGCCATGTCGGATTTGGCGGGCCTGGATTTGGGATGGTCTGCAGCGACAAGCCAAAGTTCAACCATCCGGGAAGTGCTGTGTGAAAAAGGCCGACGGGGACAAAAAACAGGCGCAGGTTACTACGATTACGACGAAGCTCGGAATGCGCATCCTTCAGAGGTTACGCAGGGCATCATCACCGAATTCATGCAAAGGTCTGGACAGGTACGCCGAGACATCAGCGACACCGAAATTCTAGAGCGATGTCTGTTTGCCATGGTCAATGAGGCCTGCAAAATTCTGGACGAAGGCATTGCCATTCGTGCGTCTGACATTGACGTGGTGTGGATCAATGGCTACGGTTGGCCAGTCTACCGCGGCGGCCCCATGCACTATGCAGACAGTATCGGGCGACGAGTCATTGCTGACAAACTGAAAGCTTATGGGACACTGATGGGCGCAGACTTTCATATCTCTCCCTCACTTGAAAAGAGCTGAACAAGCCGACGCCAATTTTCCGCCTCTGAGAAGCCGAAAGGCTCACTCAATCGGTAATTTGGCCTCGGAAATGGTCTTACGCCAACGGGCGTAGTCGGCCTGCACCAGAGCGCCCAACTGCTCGGGACTGCTGGTTTGAATGAATAAGCCCTGTGCGGCCATTTGTTCCTTGACATCTGGCAAGCTGAGTACGGCAGACAGATCGCGGTGAATGGTTTTGACTAACTCGGGCGAAGTTTTGGCCGGCGCTAAAACCGCGTACCACGCATCAACAGCATCCATAAAGTCAATGCCCAACTCCCTGAACACCGGCACGTTGGGCGTAATTGGAGAACGCGTTGCCCCGGTTGAAGCCAGCATGCGTAAACGACCAGATTTAACGTGCGGCAGCATTGAATGCACGCTGGCAAACATGATTTGCACTTGCCCGCCGATCAAATCGGTCGTGGCATTGCTGATACCTTTGTAGGGCACATGCAGCATGTCTAGACCCAACTGCTGTTTCATCAGTTCCATGGCCAGGTGATGCGGGGTGCCTGTGCCCGCAGATCCAAAAGGAATTTGCCCTGGTTTGGACTTGACCAGCGCAATTACACCGTTCAAGTCGGTGGCCCCAATTTGCGGATTGACCACGATTGCAAAGTTGGCCACGGCCATTTTCATGATCGGCGTGAAATCAGTGGCCGTATCAAAGGGAGGCTTTTTGACCATGTTCGGCGCCATGGTCATGGAATTGATGGCCATCAAAAGGGTGTACCCATCTGGCACCGCTTTGGCTACGGCATCTGCGCCGATCATGCCGCTGGCGCCCGCTTTGTTGTCCACGATGACTGCTTGCTTCCAGCGCTCGCTGAGTTTGGGTGCAATGATGCGGGCAATGATGTCGCTGCCACTGCCGGGCGTGAAAGGCACCACCAAAGTCACAGTGCGTTCCGGAAAGGCTGCCCAAGAACTTCCGCTAAAGACTAAAAGCACAAACGCTGCCAGACGCTTGAACGGGGTCACCCCATCAAAACAGTGCATCTTGTCTCCTCAATAATTTAACTTTGATCTTTACGACGTAACAGTTTGAAGGCATTACCGAAATAAATTTTGCGAGCATCCTCCACGGGCAAGTTCAATTCTTCAATGGAGCGCAAACCTTCGCGGATGAACATAGGGCCTTCTTCCGGGTCGAAAGGACAATCGCTGGCAAACACCACATGGTCTGGGCCAAAAAAGTCCAGGCCGCAACGTAAGGCTGATGCAGAGCCACCAAGAACGGTATCTCCGTAGAACATTTTGAAATAGTCCATCGGCGGTTTGGACAAGCGTTTGAGCACATCTGCTTCTGCCCCATCCGCACTTCGGCTTCCCAGTTGCGCCCATAAGGTTTCAGCGCGCCCTGAAAAATAAGGCAACATCCCACCGCAGTGGTGCGTGATCAAACGCAACTCTGGTAGCTTTTCCAGCAAACCCGAAAACACCATCCGGGCCATGGCCACACTGGTCTCCATAGGCCAACCCAGCACTTGCCAAATCTCATACTGCGAGCGGTCTTCACTGGGGTAATCAGACCGAGAGCCAGGTCGGGTTGGGTGCATCCAAACGGGCAATTGGTGGTGATGCGTGATGCGCTCGAAAATAGAGAAAACCGCAGGATGGTCCATGGCTTGGCCATTCACACTCGTCAAGATTTGAACGCCTTTGGCGCCTAGCGTATCAATGGCGTAGTCCATTTCCAACAATGCAGCGTCAGGGTTGTTCATGGGCAATGAGGCCACAAAACCAGGAAATTTATGCGGCCATTGTCGACAAATGTCGGCCATGCCTTCATTGGCAACCCGCGCATAGGCGGGAGAATCTTCGGGGCTGCCCAACATATCGGGAGATGGCACCGCCAACGAAATAATTTGCTGAACATCAGGAAACTTTTCGAGCATGGCGACGCGTGCTGGCATGTCCCACAACAAGCGCAACTGGCTCATGCGTTTGACCATGCCGGGCTCTTTGCCATGGGCTTTAACTAACTCCACATAAGCTGGCGGCATCACATGGTTGTAAATATCTATTTTGACAGTGCTCACTTTGTCCCTTTATGCGGCGTTTCCAACTCAAGTTTCAAGTCATCTTTCAATCCGAATGCACCTTACCGCAATTCAAGGTCTAGGTGCAATCGGGCTGCACACGATTTCTCACACAGCACCTGTGAGTCCATTTCACCACCCAACCAGGTTTACGTTGCCTTACTTCAGTTCAAAATCAGGGTAACTACGGGTCCACAAAGCTAAAGACTCGTACGACCATGGGACAGATCATCCCAAGCAGAGCCACAGCGTTCTGATTCCAGACGCTCTACGAATAACCAGGAATAAATCAACTCTATGTTCAAAACCATTTTGGTGACAGCCCTCAGTTTTATTGTCATCTGCCCTCCTGCCAGTGCCGAGTATCCGGACAAGCCGATACGGATGCTTGTGGGGTACACACCAGGCGGCGCTGCAGACAAATTGATCCGCCCTATTACCGACAGACTTTCCCGCATCCTTAAGCAACCGTTTGTGGTGGATTACAAGCCAGGCGCAGGTGCCGCTTTGGCAGCTGAAATGACGGCCAAAGCACCTGCGGATGGATACACCCTGCACATCACCGATTCAGGGCCCATGACCATACTGCCGCACATGCGCAAACTGGGTTATGACCCGCTGACCAGCTTTACGCCAGTCTCGATGGTAGGCGGTGGTGGCGTGGTGGTGGTGGTTTTGCCCACTTCCAAAGCAACCGACATGAAGTCCCTGGTTGAACTTGCCAGAAAAGACCCCAAAAACTGGAGTTACGGAACATCCGGGATTGGGGGCGTTGGCCACCTTGCGGGTGAGCAATTCAAAGCTTCAGCGAAATTGGACATTGATCACATTCCCTACAAAGGCGGAAGTCCTGCTTTGGCAGAATTGATGGGGGGTCATGTGCCCATGTTGTTTTCTTCCTTAGGCTCTGCGGCCTCTCAAATCCAGGCCGGCAAATTGCGCGCTTTGGCGGATACTTCCAGCAAACGCAGTTCCATGTTTCCCGATGTGCCCACCATGGCAGAAGCGGGATTTCCAGGGTTTGATGCCAGCATTTGGTTTGGTATCGTCGGCCCATCAGGCCTGCCCAAAGAAGTCATGGAAAAATTGGTGCCTGCGCTGGCAGGTATTTTGAAAGACCCTGAAGTCATCGCCGCCATCAAACGCGAAGGCTACGATCCTATTCCCATGACGCCTCAACAAACAGCTGACCGCATCAAGTCTGATTTTGAGTTGTGGGGTAAAACGGTTAAAAGTGCAAATATCACTGCCGACTGATCAGTTCAACACCAACGGAGACAAACTCATGCAACGCAGACACCTCTTAACAGCCGCCGCCTTAGGCGCAGCATCCATGGCGGCGCCATCAGCCTGGGCTCAAAGCGCAAGCTACCCCAACCGCCCCATCAAAATCATCGTGCCATTTCCTGCCGGAATTTCACCAGACGTCATTGCGCGTTTGGTGGGCGACAAACTCAGCCAGGCCATGGGTCAACCGGTGGTGATTGACAACCGCCCCGGCGCGGGAGGCATGATTGGATCGGAAGCTGCAAGCAATGCCGCAGCTGATGGCTACAATTTGTTTTACAGTGTCAAAGCAGTCCATGCCATCGCCCCCAACGTTTACCAAAAAGCCCAGTTCAACCCTGTTCGCGATTTCAAAGCTGTCAGCCAATTGCTCTTGGTGCCACACGTTCTGACGGCCTCGCCCAACACGCCTTACAACAACATGAAAGATCTGGTGGATTTTGCCAAGCGCAATCCGGGCAAGATCGACTACGCCTCACTGGGCATAGGCTCGCAACCTCACGTCGCGATGGAGGCATGGGCTCAGCGTTTGGGCATCAAACTCAACCATGTGCCCTACAAAACCAACCCTTCACCCGATGTGATGAGCGGTGTGGTCAGCCTGTCAATTGAAGCGTCCACCACAGCGATTCCGCTGATCAAGGGAGGTAAAGTCAAAGGCTTGGCCATTTCAGGTGCTGAGCGCATTGCCAGTTTGCCCGATGTCCCTACCATGACCGAGTTTGGCGCAACGCTTGATGTCAACGGCCAAATTGGCAGCTCTTGGCATGGCATCTTTACCCCCAAAGGAACTCCCGATGACATCATTGCCAAACTCAACACTGAGATCGTAAAGATCGTGAAGATGCCGGAAATCCAGTCGCGTATGCGCGATTTGGGCCTTACCCCTACTGGCACATCAGCAGAAGCACTGACCACAGTGGCCGCTTCAGACTATGCATTTTGGGCCAAAATCGTGAAAGATTTTGACATCAAAGTGGATTGAAAATTGAACTCAACACTTCCAGCCAACCGCCCCCGAGTCGGCGTTATCGGCTTGGGCATCATGGGCTCGGCCATGTCGACCAACTTGATAACAGCTGGGTTCGATGTTTTTGGTTATGACCCCGTCGCAGCAGCCAGACAAAGACTGAGAAAGGCAGGTGGACATGCCTGCAAAAATATCAGTGATGTGACGCACAACGCTCAACACTTGGTGCTATCGCTTCCTAGTGAAGCTGCACTGGACCGGGTGTGCAAAGAGTTGCTTTCAACAGGGCATAAAGGCTTGATTGCTGCAGAAACCAGCACCCTGCCTGAGGCGTGCAAACTGCGCAACAAAAACATGCTGGCACGACACGGCATGACATTGCTGGACTGTCCTCTGTCGGGCACAGGCGCTCAAGCGGTGACGCGCGACTTGGCAGTCTATGCAAGTGGCAACGCCAAGGCAATCAAATCCATGCACAGGGTCTTTGATGGTTTTGCACGCGTGCGCTATGACGTGGGTGAGTTTGGCAACGGAATGCGCATGAAATTGGTGGCCAACTTACTGGTGGCGATCCACAACGTATCGTCTGCCGAAGCCCTGTTGATGGGCGCACGCGCAGGCCTAGATCCTGCCATGATTGTGAAAGTGGTAGCAGATGGCGCTGGTGGCTCACGCATGCTGCAAGTGCGCGGCCCCACGATGATGAATCGTTCATGGGAAAACGCGACCATGAAAGTCTCCACCTGGCAGAAAGACATGAAGCTCATTCAGGATCTTTTGCATGCCACTGACACCCCTGCCCCGCTTTTTTCTGCCACCTTGCCAATCTACAACGCCGCGATGGCCATGGGTCACGGCATGGATGACACCGCCGCTGTTTATGACGTGCTTGAACGATGGACGCAGTCAATTGGAAAGAAACCTTGACAAACAATACTCACCATCAGATTGTTGGCGTCATGTTTTTCTTAATGCCTCTGTGCCTTCGCGCCATCGTGTAAAAGCTGCGCAATTTGTGTCGGGCCGATCATCTGAACAGGGTTCTCGTCAGCCAAGTCCTTAGCGGCTTGACTGAATTGACCCAAACTGATGAATGAACACGAATTCGCTTCGTCTCTTTGGCGGACATTGAGCAACTCTCGAACGCTCTCTGCACCTACTGTCGCTGCTTTCCAGCGTTTGGCACTGACCAGGGTAATGAGTCCATTCTTCTCTATCTGGAAATCTACCAAACCGGATTTTGGGCGACTCACCACAAAGCCCTGTTGACGAAAGGCGCCTTCAATCAAATCGGCAAAGTCAGCCCACACCATGCTGCGAGCTTGTTCGGTCAACTCGATAATGCGTTCAGCTGACAATGCATTTCTTTGTCGCCATGCCGCGATAACGCCAATCACCAGAAAGGGGAAGCCGCCTAATATGCCCGCCATTTTGTAGGCTTCGGGCAACACAGCTCCTGCCACCCCAGCCACACCCAACATCACCAAAAAACTGACCCACCATGGCGAACGCAACAAGGTCGCAAAGAGCGACTTTTCGGACATTTTGAATTTCATACACAATCAAACAATGAATTGAGCCCAACTATATGGGCAATTCAGTTCAGTCGGCACTGAGTTTGCACTTCAGGATTTAAGGGTACCCACCGGTGGCCGGCTCAGATGCCAGTCAGTCACCCCTTGAAACGCCCTGCCAGCGCGAACCAACAAAGCCTCATTCAGGTGTGAAGCGACCAATTGTGCAGCCGCAGGACGGCCTTTTGATGTTGTGCCTGCCGGAAATGTCAGCGTGGGATGACCGGACATATCGGTTGGCGCAGTAAAGCGAGATAAGCGCTTGCGATAGCCGGGTTCCTGGCGCAGATTGGCGATGCGCTCGGTACTTGGTGAAGCGAAGGGCATAGCGGGCATCAACAA
>CANBWK010000101.1 GCA_947373105.1 Comamonadaceae bacterium
ATGTGCCCCGGCCTGAGCAACACGGGCGCACCGCGTGTGCAGTCAATGATGGTGGACTCGATGCCCACCTCGCATGCGCCGCCGTCGAGCACCAGCAGGTCTGCACCCAACTCGGACTGCACATGCGCCGCTGTGGTGGGACTGACCCGCCCGAACAGATTGGCGCTGGGCGCCGCCAGTCCCGCAATGCCTTGGGCTTCACAGGCCTCGAGCAATGCCAAGGCCACCGGGTGCGAAGGGCAACGCAGGCCGATCGAATCTTGCCCACCTGCCGCAACAGCGCCAACACCCGCTTGACGCGGCAAGATCAACGTCAATGGACCGGGCCAAAAAGCGTCCATCAGGCTATTTGCAAAATCCGGCACATCTGAGGCAAAGCGCCGCGCGCCCACCGCACTGGCGACGTGCACGATCAAGGGGTGATCGGCCGGCCTGCCTTTGGTCTTGAAAATCAAAGCCACCGCAGCTTCATTGCCCGCATCGGCAGCCAAGCCATACACCGTCTCGGTGGGCAGACCCACCAGTTCACCGCGCTTTAAGGCGGCCGCGGCCTGCAAGATCGCCTGTGTTTGTTGGCCATCCAAAATCATCCAAAGGCCTCAATACCCAAGATCGCCGCCGCGTGCAAAGCGTTCGTGCGCACTTCAGAGGTCGTGGCCGCAATGAAGTTGAGGTGTCCCATCTTTCGCCCCTTGCGAGCCGACAATTTGCCATAAAGATGCAAGTGAGCACCGGGCAAGGCAAGCACTTGGTCCCAAGCCGGTGAAGTCTCTTGGCCGTGGGTGAACCACAAGTCGCCCAGCAAGTTCAACATGATGGCGGGACTGTGCTGGCGCGGCTGCACCAGCGGCAATCCCGCCAGGGTACGCACCTGCAGGTCAAACTGCGACTGATCGCACGCGTCCATCGTGTAGTGCCCGCTGTTGTGCGGGCGGGGCGCCATTTCGTTGACCACCCAGCGGCCGTCTTGCAGCACAAAAAACTCCACGCACAACACGCCGACATAGGCCACACCCTGTGCAATGGCGCGGGCAGCGGTCACCAGTTGCTCGGCCAACTGAGGGTCGACCAGACCCTCAAATACCTGCGTCACGGCCAAGATGCCGTCTCGGTGCAAATTATGTTGCACCGGAAAATTCACCATCGCACCGTCATGCCCCCGCGCCACGATGACCGAGCATTCGCTGGCAAGTGGCAGCATTTTTTCAAGCACACAGGCCACGCCGCCCAAGGACTGCCAGGCCTCTTGCAGCGCTTGCTGGGTGGCCACACGCACCTGGCCTTTGCCGTCGTAGCCCATGCGGGTGGTTTTCAAAATACCGGGCAGCAAGTCGCGGGACACTGCGGCCAATTGAGCTGCGTTGGTGATCACGGCATAGGGGGCACAGGGCACGCCGCAACGGTCGAAGTGGGCTTTTTCTTGTGCGCGGTCCTGCGCAATCGACACGGCAGCTGCCGCAGGGGCCACGGTGCGTGTGGCCGCCAAAACCGCCAAAGCGGGCGCGGGCACGTTTTCAAACTCTGTCGTGATGGCCGCGCTGCAAGCCGCCAGTTGCGCCAGGCCTTGCGGATCTTCGTAGGCCGTTTGAATATGGTGGTGGCTCACCAAGCCTGCAGGGCTGGTGGCATCAGGGTCCAGCACCGCCGTGGCGTAACCCATGGCTTGTGCAGCGTGCACGAACATGCGGCCCAACTGGCCGCCCCCCATGACGCCCAAAGTAACTTGCTGGCCGTCTAAGGCCGCGCCGGGCAAAAGCGCACGGCTCATGCCGGGCCCACAGGTGGCAAGACCATGGCCCGCGCCACCTCGGTTTGCTCGGCCCGATAGGCCAGCAACTTGTCGCGCAAGGCCGCATCGTGGTTGGCCAACAGCGCCACCGCAAACAAAGCCGCATTGGCGGCACCGGCCGCGCCAATCGCAAACGTCGCCACGGGAATGCCCTTTGGCATTTGTACGATGCTGTGCAACGAATCCACCCCTTGCAAATGGCGACTGGGCACCGGCACGCCCAACACCGGCACCACCGTTTTGGCCGCGAGCATACCGGGCAAGTGGGCCGCCCCACCTGCGCCCGCGATAATGGCTTGCAGTCCTCGACTGGCAGCGCTTTGCGCATAAGCAAACATCTCGTCAGGCATTCTGTGTGCCGAAACGACCCTCGCATCGTGGGGGATGCCAAAGTGTTGGAGAATCTGGACTGCGTGTTGCATGGTGTCCCAGTCAGAACTGGAACCCATGACGACGCCAATAAGCGCTTGTGTCATTGGGTGCTTTGTGTAATCAAGCTCGAATTTTAAGGTTTCACCCGCCTCCACCGGAAATATTGCCAACATGATTGATGTCACGACCGAAAATTTTGAAGCCGAGGTGATTGCCGCCTCCATGACCACGCCCGTCTTGGTGGACTTTTGGGCCCCTTGGTGCGGTCCTTGCAAAACACTGGGGCCTTTGCTCGAAAAGTTAGAAGAGGCCTATGGCGGCCGCTTCAAGCTGGTCAAAATCGACTCTGACCAAGAGCAACAACTGGCCTCGGCCTTTGGTATCAAAAGCATTCCCACCTGCATCTTGCTCAAGAACGGCCAACCGGTGGACGGGTTCATGGGTGCAATCCCTGAAGGCAAACTGCGCGAGTTTCTGGACAAACACATCCCCAGCGAAGAAGCTTTGCTGGCCGAGAGCGAAGCCCAGGCCGCCGGAGAACTGATCGCCTCGGGTGATTTGGAAACCGCGCAAGCCAAACTCGAAGAGGCTTTGGCCGCCAACCCGGGCAACGACGATGCCCGCTTTGATCTGATCAAAATCCTGATCAGCACAGGCCAATTTGAACCGGCAGAGGCCTTGCTCGCGCCCGCGGTCAAACAAATCCCTTTGCAGTTGCGCTTTGAAGCGCTCCACCAATGGTTGCAAACGCTGATTTTTGTCACCACCGACCCGCGTGGCCAATGGGAGATCGGTCAGTTCGACGCCTTGATTGCCGAAAACAAACGCGACTTTGATGCCCGTTTTGCCAAAAGCCGTGTGTTGATTGCCCTCGACGACTGGACCGGCGCGATGGACGAGTTGCTTGAAATCATCATGCGCGACAAAAAATGGGGCGACGACGCCCCCCGCAAAACATTTGTCGCCTTGCTGGAGTTGCTGACCCCGCCCAAGCCCAAAGTCACACAAGACGCCAACGGCAAATCAGCAGGCGGCATTGAATTGATGGGCAAAACCGCCATCGCAGAAGACCCGCAAGCCCAGCTGGTTTCGAGCTACCGGCGCAAGCTGAGCATGATGCTCAACTGAGCGGCAACGGCGGGGTTAGCGCTTTTTCTTGGGGGCTTTCTTGGCCTTTTCAAACGCCTCTTTGCGCACCGCCCGCTCGGCATCGGCTTGCTCGCCCAGCGCCAGCCAGCCGGCAAATTCGTCGGGCGTTTCCAGCGTCACGCGACCGAGTGCGGCCGAGCGAAAGTCGTGGATCACGATGTCGGCGGCTTTGGTGGTGTTGACGCGACCGCCGCTTTGGATTGCGCCGCGCTGGCGGCCGATGGCGTCGAGCATCTCTTCGTCGGTGCGGCCTGCCACATCGGTGATTTTGTAGCGCGTGGTCAACGCCTGCGGGTAATGGGGAATCAGGTAGTTGAGCAGCTCCAGCGCCACCTCTTCGTCGTCAAACGCGTTGATGCCAATCGCACCGCTGGCGGCCAGGTTGTAGCCGCTTTGCGCCACGATGATGCGCGGCCACAAGACCCCTGGCGTGTCGTAGAGATAAAAGTCGTCGGCCAGGGTGATGCGTTGCTCCATCTTGGTGACACCGGCTTCGTCACCGGTCTTGGCGGCGCGCTTGCCTTTGAGGGTGTTGATCAGCGTGGACTTGCCCACGTTAGGGATACCGCAAATGAGCACCCGCATGGGTTTGACCATGCCCCCCCGCAGGGGTGCGAGTTGCTGACAAGCTTCTATCAAAGCCTTGGCTGGCGAGGTCATGCTGGTGTCCAGCCCCAAAGCCCGCACACCGGGCATGGCGTTGTAATGGTCCAGCCACAGCGCGGTGCGCACCGGATCGGCCAGGTCCTGCTTGCTCAGTACTTTGAGCGCGGGCTTGGTCTTGATCAACTCGGCCAACATCGGGTTGGCACTCGAGCCCGGCAAGCGGGCATCGAGCATTTCAATGACCACGTCAATGTCTTTGATGCGCTCCCCGATCGCCTTGCGCGTCAGGTGCATGTGTCCAGGAAACCATTGAATCGCCATAAAAATCTCTACCGACCAAAACTGTCAAAGAGACCGATTGTCGGGCACTTCAGCGTGGACGGTGCATTTTGAACAACTGTTCAGGCCCGATGGTGAAGTAATCGGCTGGCCCGCCACCGCGCAAGATGTGCTCGGCACCAGCGGTGTTGTAGACGCCGTTGACCAGCAAGTCTTCGCGGATGTGCACGCCGATCACTTCGCCCAGCACCATCCAGGTCTCAACTTTGACGCCATTGATGCCTTGCAATTGGAAGATTTTGGTCACTTTGCATTCAAAGGAAACTGGGCTTTCCAGCACACGTGGCGGCTTGATCAGGCGCGAGGCCACCGGGGTCAAACCCGCCAACTCAAACTCACTGACTTCGGGCGGCACGGCGGCACAGGTTTGGTTCATGGCTTCGGCCAGGGGCCGCGTGACCAGGTTCCAGGCGAACTCGCCATTGGCCTCGATGTTGCGCACCGAATCTTTGTAGCCTGCGCTCGAAAAGCCAATGATCGGCGGTATGTAATTGAAAGCATTGAAAAAACTGTACGGCGCCAAGTTGGTGATGCCGTCATCACTGCAAGTGGAGACCCAACCGATGGGCCGGGGGCCAACAATGGCGTTAAAAGGATCGTGCGGCAAACGGTGCCCGTCTTTGGGTTCGTAAAAGTGAATCGACATGCGGTGCCTTCCAAAAAAGTGCCCTCACGATACCGCAGATCGGCGTGACAAGATGTCACATGTTCATCGCTGCAGGTGACGCATGGTTCACCGATTCGGAGACACTGAGGCCTGAGGAGGACATCGATTTATGGTTTCAATTTTGATCAAGGGCTTGGTATTTGCGAGTCTGGTCGGCATGGCCGCCGCGCAAACGGCAACCAACGGGAAAAAAGGCATCGGTTTAACCGAGTCCAGCGGCTTGGGTGCAGCGCAGTTGTCAGCCTTGCAAGTGACTTGGTTTTACAACTGGGGAGCGGCCACACAGATTCAGCATGCCGCGCAATTTGTGCCCATGGTGTTTTCCCCCAAGCGGGTGCGCGAGCTGCCTGGACAACATCGGGTTGTGCTGGGTTTTAATGAACCCGACAACACCAAGCAAGCCAATGCATCACCCGAGCAGGCATTGGCAGTTTGGGGTGCCTTGCGCCAAAAGGCAGATACCGTCGGGTCGCCAGCCTTGGCCAAAAATCCGATCAAGCAAGGCAACTGGTTGTCAACCTTTTTGGGTTTGGGTGCACAGGTCGATTTCATTGCCGTGCATTGGTACAAGGGCATTGAGGCGGACAAGTTCATTGCCGATATGCAAGCCCTGTGCAAAGCCTATGGCAAACCCGTGTGGGTGACTGAATTTGCACCGCAAACAGCGGCGCAGGCACGTGAGGAACCACAAAAGTACAGTCAAGCCCAAGTCGACAGGTTCATCCGTGATGCCACGGCCTGGATGGCGACTTCATCCTGCGTACAACGTTATGCGTGGCATGACGCGAAAACAGGCACCTCGGCCTTGTTTGACAATGAACGGCTCACGGCCACAGGCCAAACCTACGCCGCGATACCTTGAGCGCCTCGTCATAGGGCCGAAGTAGCGGCCTTTGCTAGTGCGTCGATCCCGCCAGTCGGTTGATGTCGTGGTGCATGCGGCGCAAGAAACCAAAAAACATCAAGACCTCACCGACCACGAACATGGGGCCCACCATGAGACCCACGACATCGTCCACGAAAGCGGGTTTTCGGCCTTCAAACCAATGGCCCATAAACTGGATCAGCCAGCCGAGGAAAAACACACCCAAGCCCAACAACCACAACGGCTGACTCTCAAGCACAGGCCACCCCAGCCAAGCCACCCACACCGGTGTGCGGTAGGCGGCCCACATCAAGGCGCCGTTCACCAGCACGGTGGCCAGCCCCAACAAAAGAGGACCCCTTGTCAAATACCACAAGCTGGATAAAAACCAGATCACGCCTGCAGGCGTGATCCACACATTGCCCACGGTCATGACCGGATGCATCAACAACATGCCCAGCGACATGACGATCAAAGGGATGCCCACCAGATGCGTGAGGATGTTGCGGCGATCGCGGTGGTAGTGCGCGTATTGCACCATCAAGGTTGTGGCCGGGCGAAACAAATTGAGCATGTCAACACTTTCAAACGGACACCCATGGCCACCGGGTCACAGGCGAAGAGGGGCAGCTGAACGCTGCGGTAATCAGGTCGTCAAGCGTTGCAAGGCTTCATGGTATTTAGCGGCAGTTTTTTCGATCACATCGCGCGGCAAATGGGGCGCGGGCGCCGTTTTATCCCACACCCGGCCGTTGTGCGGCGCCTCCAGCCAGTCACGCAAAAACTGTTTGTCGTAACTCGGTGGATTGATGCCTTCTTGGTAGCTTTCGACGGGCCAATAACGCGACGAATCGGGCGTCAACACCTCGTCCATCAGGACCAAAGTACCTTGCGCATCCAGACCGAATTCAAACTTGGTGTCGGCAATGATGATGCCTTTGTCAAAGGCCATGGCACTGGCCGCTTTGTAAATGGCAATGCTGATGTCACGGATGCGGGTGGCCAGGTCCAGGCCAATCATGTCCACCGTTTGTTCGAAGGTGATGTTCTCGTCATGCTCACCTACCGCCGCTTTGGCGGCCGGGGTGTAAATGGGCTCGGGCAACTTGCTGGCATTTTTCAAGCCTGCGGGTAACTTGACGCCGCAGACCGCTTGGTTGTCTTGGTATTCCTTCCAGCCACTACCGGCCAGATAACCCCGCACCACCGCTTCAACGGGGATCGGCTTCAAGCGCTTGACCAGCATGGAGCGGCCCTTGACTTGCCCCGCTTCGGCCGCACTCACCGCACTCTCAGGCACCTCGCCCGTCAGGTGGATCGGGCACAGGTTCAGGCCTTGGGGGCCGAGCTTGTCAAACCAGAACAGCGCCATTTGCGTGAGCAAGACGCCCTTGCCCGGAATCGGCTCGCCCATGATCACGTCAAACGCACTGATGCGGTCAGAGGCCACCATGAGGATGCGGTCGGTGCCCACCGCGTAGTTGTCGCGCACCTTGCCGCGTGCGAGCAAGGTCAACGAAGTGAGGGCCGAAGTATGGAGAGAAGTCATTGCGTTTCAGTGAACTTGTTGTGCCAGAACGCCTTGTGCGTATTTGGCGGCAACCACCTGCAAGCTGTCACCTTTGATGGAGGCAGCCTGGCCTTCGCAGCCGAACTGCAGGTAGCGCTGCTTGCAAATTTGCCTGGCCGCTTCGCGGGCGGGTTTGAGCCACTCGCGGGCATCGAACTTGTCGGGGTTTTCAGCCAAAAATTGGCGCACAGCGGCGGTCATGGCCAAACGGATATCGGTGTCAATGTTGATCTTGCGCACGCCGTGTTTGATGGCTTCCTGAATCTCTTCCACAGGCACGCCGTAGGTTTCCTTCATATGGCCACCATACTTGTTGATGATGGCCAGCAGGTCTTGCGGCACGCTCGATGAGCCGTGCATCACCAAATGGGTATTGGGAATGCGGGCGTGGATTTCTTTCACGCGGCTGATGGCCAAAATATCGCCCGTGGGTTTGCGGCTGAACTTGTAAGCGCCGTGGCTGGTACCAATGGCGATGGCCAAGGCATCAAGGCCTGTGGCTTTGACGAATTGCGCAGCCTCCTCTGGGTCCGTGAGCATCTGGCTGTGGTCCAGTTTGCCTTCGGCGCCAATGCCATCCTCTTCGCCTGCTTCACCTGTTTCCAGGTTGCCCAGGCAACCCAGTTCGCCTTCCACGGACACGCCCAAAATGTGCGCCATGTCGACCACGCGGCGGGTCACATCCACGTTGTAGCCAAAGTCGGCCGGTGTTTTGCCGTCTTCATGCAAAGAGCCGTCCATCATCACCGACGAAAAACCCAAGTTGATTGCCCCTTGGCAAATCGATGGGCTTTGCCCGTGGTCCTGGTGCATCACCAGCGGAATGTGCGGCCACTGCTCCACTGCGGCCTGGATCAAATGCTTGATGAAGGGCTCACCCGCATATTTGCGAGCACCCGCACTGGCTTGCAAAATGACCGGTGCGCCGACTTCGTCAGCGGCCGTCATGACGGCTTGGACTTGCTCCAGATTGTTGACGTTGAACGCAGGGATACCGTACCCATGGACGGCGGCATGGTCGAGCAATTCACGCATTGAAACGAGGGCCATGGTGTATTTTCCAGAAGTTGAATGATGAAAGACGGCTCACAAGCAGCCCAAGACCGCTCGTAACCGCTGTGTAACTGATCTGGATTTTAAAGGCATCCCGGTGTTCTTGACCTGAATGCGTGTGGTGCTTCAGCTGACCTGGCAGATCTTGAGCATATTGGTGCCGCCCGGGGCCCCCATGGGTTCGCCACAAGTGATGGCGTAAACGTCTCCAGTTTCCACAATGCCCCGCTTTTTAAGATGCCGCTCAGCCTCTGCCAAAGCGGTGTCCCGGTCGGCGCTGGTGTCCAGCAACAGGGGGCGCACATTGCGGTACAAAGCCATTTTGCGCTGAGAACTGACCTTGGTGGTCAATGCGTAAATTGGAATCTGCACACGGTGACGGCTCATCCACAGCACGGTCGAGCCCGACTCGGTCAAAGCCACAATGGCTTTGGCGCCCAAGTGGTGTGCGGTGAACAAAGCGCCCATGGCAATCGACTGGTCAATGCGGCTGAAGGTTTGACCCGAAAAGTCGGCATCCAACTCAACATGCTCGGCGTTTTCGGCGGCGGCGCAAATTTTGGCCATTTCTTCGACCGTTTCCAGCGGGTATTTGCCTGCGGCCGTTTCGGCACTCAGCATGACCGCGTCGGTGCCATCGAGCACCGCATTGGCCACATCGCTGACCTCCGCGCGCGTGGGCACGGGGTTGCTGATCATGCTCTCCATCATTTGGGTGGCTGTGATCACGACTTTGTCGTTCAAACGGGCCAGTTTGATCATGCGTTTTTGCAAGGCGGGCACCACAGCATTGCCGACTTCCACAGCCAAATCACCGCGCGCGACCATGATGCCGTCACTGGCTTTGAGAATTTCTTCCAAGCGCGGAATCGCCTCGGCGCGTTCAATTTTGGCGATCATGCCGGGCTTGTGACCAAACTCCGCACCGGCCACATTGCACAACTGACGGGCCATTTCCATGTCGGTGGCATTTTTCGGAAAGCTGACCGCCACGTAATCGGCCTGGAAGCTCATGGCCGTCTTGATGTCCTCCATGTCCTTGCCGGTCAAGGCAGGGGCCGTCAAACCGCCACCCTGCTTGTTGATGCCTTTGTTGTTGGACAACTCGCCGCCGATCTTCACGGTGGTGTGGACCTGCTCACCTTTGACCGCGTCCACGGTCAAAACAATCAAGCCATCGTTCAAGAGCAACAGGTCGCCGGACTTGACGTCCCGCGGCAGCTCTTTGTAATCCAGACCCACGCCTTGCAGGTCACCGGGTTCGGTGCGGGAGGCGTCAAGCACGAACTTGGCCCCGTTCTCGAGCATGACTTTGCCCTCGGCAAACTTGCCCACCCGGATTTTGGGACCTTGCAAGTCGGCCATGATGGCCACTTCACGGCCCGCACGTGCGGCCACTTCACGCACAAGGCGGGCGCGGTCAATGTGGTCTTGGGCTTTGCCGTGGCTGAAGTTCAAGCGCACGACGTTCACGCCGGCACGGATCATGGCTTCGAGCAATGCAGGGTCGCTGGATGCAGGTCCCAAGGTGGCAACAATTTTGGTGGCGCGGGACATAAATGCGAATCTCCATGTAATTTGGTTTCAATTTTCCCACGAATACGGTGACATCCCGAAAACAAATTCAATCTGTGCTGGGGCCTTGGGGCAGGGCACTCAGCTTCGTTCGTGTCCCCCGGCCTTTGGCCTCCTCCTTGACCTCACTGCGCTGAGTGCACAGCGCCAAGGCCGCGATGTCGCATTCTGGGACAGATGAACTGCAAAGGGTGATGGGCAAGGGGGTGAAGCGAAGTCAAGGGGGCGCCCGCAGGGCGGAGGACATAAGCGCAACCCCCTTGCCCATCACCCTCTGTCCTCACTGGTCAGTCCGCCTTGATCCCAGCTTTGTCCACCACCCGCGCCCAACGCGTCAACTCGGCTTTGGTCAGCTCTTGCAAACGCTCGGGCTTGCCGCCGGCCACTGCCAAGCCTTGTTTGGTCATGGTCTCGCGCACCTCCGGCAATTGCAGCAGGCTATTGAAGTCGGCATTGAGTTTGGCCACCACCTCGGGGGGCGTGCCGGCGGGCACGAACACACCGTACCAGGTCTCGACCACTGCGCCAGGCAAGCCCAGCTCTTTCAAGGTGGGCACGTTCGGAAACGCTGGCGACCGCTCGGCACTCATCAAGGCCAGCATGCGCAGGGCACCGTTTTGCAGGTGCGGCGCTGCTGTTTGCAAAGCCACAATGCTGGCCTGCACATGTCCACCAATCAAGTCCGTCAAAGCGCCAGCCGTGCCTTTGTAGGGGACGTGCAGCAATTGAACACCGCTTTCTTGGGCCAACAATTCCATGGCCAGATGCTGCGGCGAGCCGTTTCCGGGAGACGAGTAATTCAGATCGCCAGGCTTGGCCTTCGCGGCTTGCTGAAAGTCTTTGAAATTGTGCAAACTGGATTTACCAGCGGTGGCCAGTCCCAATGAACTGGTGCCCAACAACACCACCGGCGTGAAGGCCTGCAAGGGGGCGTAAGGCAGTTTGGGGCTCAGCGCAGGCACCGTGCCGTGCGCGGTGGCGGTCACCAACACAGTCAAACCTGTGGGGGCGGCTTTGGCCACGGCATTCGTGCCGATGGCACCACTGGCTCCGGCCTTGTTGTCGGTGACCACGGCCACTTTCCAACGGTCGGCCAATTTGGGGCCCAGCAAACGGGCCAATAAATCAGCGCCAGTGCCGGTGGTGAATGGCACCACCAAAGTCACCGGTGCGGCAGGGTAGATTGGGCCCTGCGCCCACGCAGGTAAAGCCAAGGCGCTCAGTGCCGTGCAGGCGAGTAACAAAGATCGACGAAACAACATGAGCAACTCGCTTCAAAAAAACAGGGCCATACGCGCATCTGCAAACACGGTGGGGTCAAGGTCAACGTGGCACGTGGGCCAGCTTGCGCTTCCACAACTCCCAAGGCCGATCGATTTGACCGGCATTGGTCTCTGCGGAGTTGCGGGCTTCGTCTTCAGACAAATACACCGGCTCACCCATCAGCATCGACTGCGCTTGCAAACGTGCATTGCCTTCGGTGTAAATGGCGCGAAACACCGCCTGTTTGACCGAATCACCGACCACCACGTTACCGTGGCCACGTAACAAGGCCACCGCATTGCCGCCCAAGGTTTTGGCGAGCGACTCGCCCAAGGACTGGTTGCGAATCAGCATGTCTGACGATTCACCGACCGCATCGCGGATTTCAAACACCGGTGTGGTGCTGCCCAAAAAGCCACTCATGTGGCAGATGGGCCGCAAACGTGCGCCGGTCACGCCAAACGGAATGATGGCCGGAGAGTGGCTGTGAATCACCGACATCACATCAGGGCGGGCTTTGAAAATCGCGCTGTGAATGAAACGCTCCAAATACGATTTACGGCCCTGTGCATCGTGCACTTGACCCTCGAAATCGCATTCGACAATGTCCTCTTCAGTGATCATGGACGGCGCCATGCTGCGGGCGATTAAAAATCGATCCGGGTTTTTGTCGTGCCGCACACTCACATGGCCAAAGCCATCGAACACGCCTTCGTTGGCCAAAATATGGTTGGCGCTGACCAAGTCGCTGATCAGTTGTGCCGATGCATTCAAGCTCATGTCTTTTCCTTCAATTTCATTTCACCAAAAACAATTTGGTCCATTCTTTGTTCCACTTTTCCGCCTCATCCACCACGACACCCGGCTCGGTCAACACGTAGTTGAAGTTGTTCAAGTTCGATTTGACTTTGGTGCTGGCAGGGGGCCTGCCCATGCTGTTGAACAAGGCCTGCGCCTCCGGTGAAATCAAAAAATCTGCCAACAACAATGCAGCATGGGGATGTGCGGCATGCCGCGCCACGCCAACGCCTTGTGGCCTGGCCAAAGTCGGCTCGATGGGCGCCCAATCGATCGGGGCACCCCGTTGCTTGAGCGATTGCGCGTTGGCGTTGTAAATCGTCAAGCCAACTTGGACCTCACCCGCAGCCACCATTTGCGCCAGCAAGATGTGCCCTTTACGCACATCCGGTTTTTGCTCGGCCAGTTTTTTGAAAAATGCCATGCCGCGCGGTTCACCCAAGGCATTGACCAAGCCGCCCATCCATTCGGCATCGGTCAACTCGATACCCAAGCGACCCTTCCATTTGGGGTCTAAAAAACCTTCGTAGTGTTTAGGCAAATCTTCGGGCTTGAGCTTTTGGGTGTTGAAGGCGACCACGAAAAAATTAACGCGGTCCGGCATCCACATGCGGTGCTTGGGGATCATGGCCTGTGGCAAGTCGCTGATGTGGGGACTGTAGAACTCACTGAGCATTTTTTCACGGGTCAGCATTTCCATTTCGGGGCCGTTGGTTTCCACCACGTCCACCCCATGGCGCTTGGCGCGGCCTTCATTGACCACCCGCTGCACCACGCCATCGCTCAGACCGCGCCAAAGCTCAACTTTGATGCCGTATTTTTTTTCAAATTCCTGCATCAAAGGTTTGGACTCGGTCGGCGCCAAAGAGGTGTACATCGTGACCGAGCCCTCTTTGCGGGCCCGCTCCAGCAGCCAAGCTTCACGGTCAGCGCCTTTGTA
>CANBWK010000102.1 GCA_947373105.1 Comamonadaceae bacterium
ACCGTACCCGTAACAACAAGCGCACACAGGTCATGATCGTGTCGCGTCGTAAGAAGTAAGGGGTAGCCAATGACTCGCTCTCTCAAAAAAGGTCCATTCGTTGACCACCATTTGTTGGCCAAGGTTGAAAAAGCCGTTGCCACCAAAGACAAAAAGCCTGTGAAGACATGGTCGCGTCGCTCTATGGTCTTGCCCGATTTCATCGGTCTGACCATTGCCGTTCACAACGGCAAGCAACACATTCCCGTCTACGTGACCGACCAAATGGTCGGCCATAAATTGGGCGAATTCGCATTGACCCGGACATTCAAGGGTCACCCTGCGGATAAAAAAGTCCAGAAGAAATAAGGAAAGACCATGGAAACACGTGCAGTCCTCCGGGGCGTCCGTTTGTCGGTCGATAAAGGCCGTCTGGTCGCCGATTTGATTCGCGGCAAAAAAGTGGATCAAGCTCTGAACATTTTGACTTTCACGCAGAAAAAAGCTGCCGGTATTGTCAAGAAGGTTCTTGAGTCCGCCATCGCCAACGCTGAACACAACGACGGCGCCGACATCGACGAATTGAAAGTGAAAACGATCTACGTCGAACAAGGCGCAACGCTCAAGCGTTTCACCGCCCGCGCCAAAGGGCGTGGCAACCGTATCAGCAAGCCCACATGCCACGTGTATGTGACGGTCGGCAATTAATCAGGAAGAACTATGGGACAGAAAATCCATCCTACCGGTTTCCGCCTGTCAGTTAGCCGTAACTGGGCAAGCCGTTGGTACGCAAGCAACAAAGACTTCGCTGGCATGCTGGCCGAAGACATCAAGGTGCGCGAGTACCTCAAAGCCAAACTCAAGAACGCGTCCGTATCGCGCGTCTTGATCGAGCGTCCTGCCAAAAATGCGCGCATCACCATTTTCTCGTCTCGTCCGGGCGTGGTGATCGGCAAAAAAGGTGAAGACATTGAGAACCTCAAAAAGGAACTCGCTCTGCGCTTGGGTGTGCCCGTGGCCGTGAACATCGAAGAAGTGCGCAAGCCCGAAATCGATGCGCAACTGATCGCTGACAGCATCACACAACAGCTCGAAAAGCGGATCATGTTCCGCCGCGCCATGAAGCGTGCCATGCAAAACGCCATGCGTCTGGGTGCCTTGGGCATCAAGATCATGTCGGCGGGCCGCTTGAACGGCATCGAGATTGCGCGTACCGAGTGGTACCGTGAAGGCCGCGTGCCTTTGCACACTCTGCGCGCTGACATTGACTACGGCACCTCCGAAGCCAAAACAACATACGGCATTATTGGCGTCAAAGTGTGGGTCTACAAAGGCGACACATTGGGCCGTAATGATGCGCCTGCGTTGGCTGAGCCTCGTGCCGAAGAAGAGCGTCGCCCACGTGGTCCTCGCCGTGATGCCCGCCCAGGCGAGCGTCCAGGTGGTGACCGCCGCGGTGCACCGCGCCGTGCCGGTGGCACGAACACAGCACCCACTGACGGCAGCGATAAGCCCGCCGAAGCAGGGGGTGATAAACCCGCCGTTAAGCGCGTACGCAAAGTCGCCGCGCCAGCTGCAGCAGCTGACGGTGCTAAAGGAGAGTAAACATGCTGCAACCCGCTCGCAGAAAGTTCCGTAAGGAACAAAAGGGCCGCAACACAGGTATCGCTACACGTGGTAACACAGTAGCCTTCGGTGATTTCGGTCTGAAGTCCACAGACCGTGGCCGTTTGACGGCCCGTCAGATCGAATCCGCTCGCCGTGCGATTTCTCGTCACGTCAAACGGGGTGGTCGTATCTGGATTCGTGTGTTCCCTGACAAACCGATTTCCACCAAGCCTGCTGAAGTGCGGATGGGTAACGGTAAAGGCAACCCCGAGTACTACGTCGCTGAAATTCAGCCCGGTAAGGTGCTGTATGAAATCGTCGGTGTGCCAGAAGAGTTGGCACGTCAAGCGTTTAAATTGGCCGCTGCAAAGCTGCCCCTGCGTACGACATTCGTGTCGCGCATGATTGGCCAGTAATTCAGGAGAATTAAGAAATGAATACGACTGAACTGCGCCAAAAAGACGCCGCCGGCATCAAAGCCGAAATCAAGGACTTGCAAAAGGCCCATTTCGGACTGCGCATGCAAAAAGCAACTCAACAATTGGGTAACACGAACCAGCTGCGCGAAACTCGCCGCAGTGTGGCCCGTGCCAAGACCATTCTTGCTGAAAAGCAAGCCGCCAAATAAGGAGTGACCATGACGGAAGCTAAGACATCCCTCAAGCGCACCTTGATTGGCAAGGTGGTTAGCGACAAGCGCGCCAAAACCGTGACTGTTTTGGTCGAGCGTCGCGTGAAACATGCTTTGTACGGCAAGATTGTTGCCAAATCAAGCAAGTACCACGCACATGACGAGACCGGTACATTCAATCTCGGCGACGTGATTGAAATTACCGAAAGCAGGCCTATCTCTAAAACCAAGAACTGGGTTGCGACCCGTTTGGTGACAAAGGCTTCGGTGATTTAAGCCCAAAAGGCTTACTCGCTGCAAAGCTTGCAAAAACGACTCACAATAGTGAGTCGTTTTTTTTCGCCTGTACTCGGTACAGTTATTTTTCTAAAACCTTTTGAAGGACATTTTCATGATCAAAGTTGGAGATACATTGCCCGCTGGCACCCTGATGGAGTTTATTGAGGTGGAGGGCAATGGATGCAGCATTGGCCCCAACCCGGTGGATGTGGCCAAAGCAAGCGCAGGTAAAACAATTGCCTTGTTTGCTCTGCCAGGTGCGTTCACGCCCACTTGCTCGGCCAAGCATGTGCCAGGTTACGTTGAACAACATGATGCCCTGAAAGCAGCTGGTGTCGACGAGATCTGGTGCGTCAGTGTGAATGACGCATTTGTGATGGGTGCTTGGGCACGTGAACTCAAGACCGGTGCCAAGGTGCGCATGTTGGGCGACGGCAGCGCAGATTTCAGCAAGGCCACTGGCCTGACCCTGGACCTGACTGCGCGCGGCATGGGAGTTCGAAGCAACCGTTACTCCATGTTGGTCAAGGACGGCAAAGTGGCGGCCTTGAACAATGAAGGTCCCGGTAAATTTGAAGTGAGTGACGCAGCCACCTTGTTGGCCCAAGCCAAGGCTTGATTCAGTCCTTGCGAAACACAAAAAAGGAGGGCATCGTGTCCTCCTTTTTTGTGACGGATTTCAATTGCGCTTTTACAGCTCAACCTTCAGGTAGTGCGCTCCCGCATGTGGGTTGTGATAATAAGGGGGGATCTCAGCAAAACCCAAATCTTCATACAGTGCGCGGGCTGACTCCATTTCGTCCAGGGTGTCGAGCAGTACGCAGCTGTAATCCGCCAGTCGAGCCGCATCCAAAATGGCTTCAGCCAGCATACGGCCCAAGCCAAAACGGCGAAATGCTTTGCGCACGAACAAGCGCTTCATTTCCGCCGCGTTAGAGTAGTCGACATTGTCTATCGGACGCAAGGCACAGCAACCGGCCACTTCGCCATCCACCAAGGCCAACAGCAAAGCACCGCGTGGGGCGGCATAGTCGCCAGGCAAACCAGTCAACTCATTGTCAAAATCCTGAAAACACAGATCCACGCTGAGGGAGTCGGCGTAGTCTTGGAAAATGTGTCTAACAGCATCCATCTCTTGTGCAGAAGAAGGGGCCAGCAATGAAACGACAGGTGGAGACAAAATAAAAATTCAGAATGAAATCAGCACGAAGTTTACAGGCTTGGACAGAGCAAGGAAACCCTGAAAACCCCTGTGTAGGTCTTCATGGCGCTTGTTGTGAAAGGACAAACACAAGTGCGGCGCACAAGCAAAACAACAGCAAGGCAAGCAGCCGAGAATACGCATCGTCCCGAGAAGGGGGCGGTGAACCAGAAAGCAACTGATCACCCAGCACCATGGCTTGTGTGAGTGCTTGTTTCTTGAACCGACGGTAAAACCATATGGCGGCCAGATGCAAAGCAATCAGCAAAAGCAAAATCATTTTGCCTTTGGAAGTGTGCCAATGGGTTGCCATGGCGGACAAAGAAGATGAAACCCACGGCACAAAGGGTCCTGCGGTGGCAATCTCATCGTCGCTGATCAAACCAGAAGCCACTTGAAAAAGCAACATCAAAAGCAGCGCCAATACGGACAGTGAACCCAAGGGGTTGTGACCCGCCTGAACGCTAGAGGGCGGCGAACGCAGGTAGGCCATAAGCGTCCTGGGGTGAATAGGCAGGTTAGACCAACGAGACCAATGGCCGCCGCAAAACCCCCAGACCAATCGAAACAACAACAAAGACAAGACCGTAAAACCTAAACGGAAGTGCCAAACCATAGCCTCACCTCCCATGTTGCCTGTGATGACCAGTGCCGCAACACAAACTGCCAGAGCCCAGTGAAAGAGCCGAGTCGGTAAATCCCATATCCGTACATTGGTCATACATATTCCAAATCCGCATGCTGATGCGGGTGAATTAAAAACGTGAGAAACTCCGTCGCTGAGTCATTTTCAACCCGTCAAGGAAACCCATGAAAACTTCGATTGCTTTGATCTTAGCCGCTGTGGCTGCGGCAATGGCATTGCCAGCCTCCGCGCAGTTTGCCAAACCTGAAGATGCTGTCAAGTACCGAAAAGCCAGTCTGACCGTTATGGGCGCACACTTTTCCCGTGTGGGTGCCATGGCCAGCGGGCGAGTCCCGTTTGATGCCAAAGTGGCGGCTGAAAATGCCGACTTGGTTGCCACCATGGCCAAATTGCCATGGGCCGCTTTTCCAGAGGGGACAGACAAAGGCGACACCCGTGCCAAGCCAGAAATATGGAAGGATGCAGCCAAGTTCCACGAAGCCGCTGACAAATTTCAGGCCGAGTCCGTCAAATTACAGGCTGCAGCCAAAACCGGTAACCTGGATGCCATCAAAACAGCCTTTGGTGCGACAGGGGCAAGCTGCAAAGCTTGCCACGACACCTTCCGCAAAGATTAAGTGCAATCCCAGCGGGTTGGCCACTCATAACGTCACGCTTCTCGCCGCTCAGGTGGCGGCCAACAGCTTTTCGATCAACTGATTCAACTCCTTGAAATCAGGAGCCCCCACATACCTTTTGACAATGGCCCCTTGCTTGTCGACGAGGTACGTGGTGGGTGTGAGTTTGACGTCGCCCCACGCCTTGGCGACAGCGCCTGTGTTGTCAATCGCCACCTTGAAAGGCAGTTTGCGGGTTTGGGCAAAGTTGACCACATAACTGGGTGGGTCGTAACTCATGGCGACGGCCACCGTCTCAAATCCCTGGGACTGGTAGTGGCCGTAAGTCGAGATGATTTGGGGCATCTCGGCCACGCAAGTCGTGCAACTGGTGGCCCAAAAATTGATCAGTGTTACTTTTCCTCGCAATTGAGATGTGCTGGTTTGTGAGCCATCGAGCAAAACGAAGTTAGATTCGGGGGCGGTTTGCGAAGTGCACGCAGACAGCAGGCTCCACAGTGCAACGCACAGCAGCCTTCGCAAGCGCGTTAATACAAATTTCATGAATTTAAAGGGAGAAAAGCCAATGTTCCGACGTCAGTTTAATACCATCGGTCTGATCAGCGCAGTATCGCTCATGGCGCATGTTCGTGTTGCGCAGGCCCTTTGTTTGGCCGATCTGACAGGTAATGATGCCTCTTCTGGACTGAGGTTGGCACTTGAAAGAGGCGCCACTGCGGCAGTGGGCATGCTGGGGGCGCAAGATGGTTTCATGGGCAATGACAAAGTGCGCATCGCTTTACCTGGCTATTTGAATGAGGCCGCCAAGTGGCTCAAGATGATGGGACAAGGCCAAAAAGTGGACGAATTGGTCTTAGGCATGAACCGCGCGGCGGAGACGGCCATGCCAATGGCCAAAGACATGCTCGTGGGCGCAGTCAAATCGATGAGTGTGGGGGATGCCAAAAGCATTTTGCTAGGGGGAGGCACTGCGGCCACAGACTACTTCAACAGCAAGACACGTGAGCCATTGGGGGTCAAATTTCTGCCCGTGATCACACAAGCCACGGCCAAAGTGGGCGTATCCGAAAAATACAACGCACTGGCAGGCAAGGCTGCCAGTTTGGGCCTTCTGAAGCCACAAGAAGCCAGTTTGGAGGGCTATGTCACAGGCAAGGCCTTGGATGGTTTGTACCTGATGATCGCCGAAGAGGAAAAGAAAATCCGGCAAGACCCGATGGGCACGGGCAGCGCACTACTGGGCAAGGTCTTTGGCGCAATCAAGTAAGCCCATCCTCAGATAACGCCCTGCTCGCGCATTTGCGCCAGTTGCGCGGCTGAGTAGCCCAGCACCTGGGTCAACACCTCATCGGTATGCTGGCCCAACAAAGGCGGAGGCAAATCTGTTCGAACGGGCGTTTCGCTGAGTTTGAGCGGACTGGCCAGCAAACGCAGGTTGGGCTCGATGGGGTGATTCCAGGACGTGATCATGTGGCGCGCTTGCACATGCGGATCGGCCACCACTTCGGCCAAATTGTTGATCGCGCCGCAAGGCACTTTGGCTGCTTCTAATGCGGGTAACCATTCGGCCTTGGTGCGGGTTTTCAAAATGGCTTCAAGCAAAGGCACCAGCTCTGCTCGGTTGCCCACCCGACCTGAGTTTTTGGCATAACGCGGGTCGGCGGCAATTTCGGGGTGTCCGGCCACAGCGCAAAACTTGGCAAACTGGCCATCGTTGCCCACCGCCAAAATCAGATGGTCCTTGGCCCCAGGTTCTGAATTGAGGGGCGCTTGGACTTCAAACACCTGGTAAGGCACGATGTTTTGGTGCGCATTGCCCGCACGCCCAGGCACTTTACCGCTGACCAGGTAGTTGGCGCCCAGATTGGCGAGCATCGCCACTTGGGTGTCGAGCAGTGCCATGTCCACCCATTGCCCTTGGCCCGTGTGATCGGCATGGCGCAGTGCCGCCAAAATGCCCACCGTGGCGTACATGCCTGTGAACAAGTCGGCCACCGCTACGCCTACTTTCTGAGGGCCGCCGCCCAAATCGTCGCGCTCGCCGGTAATGCTCATCAACCCCCCAATGCCTTGCACCGCATAGTCGTAGCCTGCGCGCTCGGCATAAGGGCCGGTTTGGCCAAAACCGGTCACGCTGCAATACACCAACTTGGGGTTGATCACTTTCAAACTGTCGTAATCCAGCCCGTACCGGGCCATGTCTCCGACCTTGAAGTTTTCAATGAACACGTCGCAATGCAGCACCAATTCACGAACCAAGGCTTGACCCGCAGGCTGAGCAATGTCGCAGGTCAGTGAACGTTTGTTCCGGTTGGTGCCCAGATAGTAGGCCGCTTCGGCGGTGTCATGGCCTTGCGCGTCCTTCAAAAAAGGTGGCCCCCAGGTGCGTGTGTCGTCGCCCGTGCCGGGGCGCTCGATTTTGATGACATCGGCGCCCAGATCCGCCAGGGTCTGGGTACACCACGGACCGGCCAATACGCGGGACAGGTCAAGGACGCGAATACCATGCAAAGAGTTCATGCTGTCATTGTCGCGAAATTCAAAACCGCAGATGGACACGATAATGACAGCCATGCGAATATTTTTTGGGCTTACGGTGTGCATGCTCACCGCTTGCCAACCCACATACAACTGGCGGGACGTCACTTTTGAGGGGACGCAGCTCAAGGCCCAGTTGCCATGCAAGCCAGACCGAACCACCCGCGAAGTCACCATTGGCCAAGCCCAGGTGAAGCTGCAAGTGGCCGGCTGCGAGGCGGGCAATGGCATGTGGGTCGTCATGACCACGCGGATGAATCAAGGCTTAGACCCGACACAAGTGCTACAAGGTTGGCAGGCGGCCACTTGGCGGACTTTGAAAGCGGTATCGCCACAATCCAGACCTTGGCCCGCACCCCAAGCCGTGCCCGGTGCTGTTCGGGTCAGTGCAAGCGGTACGCAAGCCAACGGACAGCCCACGCAAGCGCAAGGGGTCTGGGTGGCCTGGCCCGAGGGCGATGGCGTGCAATGGGTCAACGCCATGGTCTACCAAACCCACATTCAGGCTGAGATGGCCGACACATTTTTTGAAGGCATCCGACAACCATGACTCTTTCCACCGCGCACCCGTTGCTGTCCCGTCGTTCCGCGATCACGGTGTTTCTGGCTTTTGCCAGTGCTTATTTCTTCTCGACTTTGATTCGCGCCATCACGGCCACTTTGTCCCCCACATTGACTGTCGAGATGGGCTTGAACGCCCGCGACCTGGGCTTGTTGGCCGGCGGCTATTTTTTGGGTTTTTCGTTTACTCAACTGCCACTGGGGTCGTGGCTCGATCGGTTTGGGCCTAAAAAAGTCAATTTGGCATTTTTGGCTGTGGCGGTGTTGGGTTGTCTGGCTTTCGCCACAGCCACCAGCTTCATCGGTTTGCTGGCCGCGCGCATGTTGTGTGGTGTGGGCTTGAGTGCTTGCTTGATGGCGCCTTTGACCGGTTACCGCCGTTGGTTTGATGCCACAGCCCAACTGCGCACCAACTCATGGATGCTGATGACCGGATCGCTCGGCATGTTGATGTCGACGTTGCCGGTGCAATGGTTAATGCCCCTGTTCGGCTGGCGCGCTCTTTTCGTTGGTTTGGCCGTGTTCGTTGTGTTGACCATGCTGTTGATCGCATGGTTGGTCCCTGCGTGGCAGACGGCGGCACCCGCAACAGGGACGGTAGAGCCGGTTGCAAACAAAGGGTACAGCGAGGTCTGGCGCAACCGGTACTTCTGGCGCATGACGCCGGTGGGGTTCTTTTCTTATGGTGGCATGGTGGCCATTCAAACCTTGTGGGCCGGGCCCTGGATGACCCAGGTGGGCGGATGGACATCGATCGAGGCTGCGACCGGCTTGTTTGGCATCAACCTCACCATGCTGTTGACGTTCTGGACTTGGGGTTTGATCGCCCCCAAGCTGGCTCGGCGCGGCATCCATCCGAATGTGTTGATCACCTGGGGCGTGCCGTTGAGCTTGGGGGTAATGAGCATCTTGATCATTGGAGCAGACCAATTGGCTGAATGGACAGCCGTGGTGTTGGCATTATTTTGTTTGACCAGCAGTTTTGTGTCTTTAGCGCAGCCGGCTGTGGGTCAGGCCTTTCCTGCCGCGTTGGCAGGACGCGCATTGTCTGCCTACAACCTGGTGATTTTTGCTGGCATCTTTGTGGTGCAGTGGGGCATTGGTTTGGCGGTAGATCTCTTTAAAAGCTTGGGCTGGGGTAACGTGGCTTCATTCCAAGCCGCCATGACCGGCTTTTTGATCTGTTCTGTCATTGCCTACGGCTATTTCTTGTGGTCTAAGCCTGATAATCAGCAACCATGATCGGTATCCTCATCATTGCTCACGCCCCGCTGGCCAGTGCATTGCGCGATTGCGCCCTGCACGTGTTTCCAGACTGCGCCTCGGGTGTGTTGGCCATTGATGTTCTGCCGAACGATGCCCCTGAAGACACCTTGGAGAGCGCGGCACTCGCCTTGGACAGCTTAGGCACGCGCGAAGTTCTTTTGCTGACCGATGTCTTTGGCGCTACGCCCTGCAACATTGCACAAAAATTGACCGATGGCGTTCAAACCCGACTGCTTGCCGGTGCGAACTTGCCAATGCTTTTGCGAAGTGTGTGCTACAGACACGAAAGCTTGGACGCCTTGACTGCGCGTGCCCAAGCGGGTGGTGTGCAGGGTGTGATGCCGGTAGGCAGCACCGCACCACACAATCAATCTGGAAAATTAAATGCCACAAGCCACCACGATCATCAGCAATAAATTAGGACTCCATGCGCGTGCATCGGCCAAGCTCACCAAATTGGCAGGGAGTTTTCCTTGCGAGGTCTGGATCGCCAAAGGCGAGCGCCGCGTCAATGCCAAAAGCATCATGGGGGTGATGATGTTGGCCGCAGGCTTGGGCAGTGAAGTCACTGTGGATACGGATGGCGAACAAGCCCAAGAAGCGCTGGACGCTCTGCTGGCGCTGATGGCCGACAAGTTCGGTGAGGGCGAATGACATTCAGCATTCACGGCCTGGCAGTGGCACGCGGCATCGCTATCGGGCGGGCGGTGCTGGTGGCATCGAGCCGCCTGGATGTGGCCCATTACTTCATCACGTCAGCGCAAATTCCGACTGAGATTGCGCGTTTACGCCAAGCACGCGATGCGGTGGTGCAAGAGTTGCAGCGACTGCAGCACGACATGCCCAAGGATGCGCCGCATGAACTGGCCGCGCTGCTTGATGTGCATTTGATGCTGCTGCAAGATGAATTGCTCGCTACGGGTGTCAAACATTGGATCGAAGACCGCTTGTACAACGCCGAATGGGCACTGACCAGCCAACTGGAAGTCATTGCCAGGCAATTCGATGAAATGGAAGACCCCTACTTGCGCGAGCGCAAGGCCGATTTGGAGCAGGTGACCGAGCGGGTTTTGCATTGCATGAAGGGCGGAGTTTCTCCGATTGCACAAACCCGGCCCACATCGCGGCCGCAGCAAGAGCTGCAATTGGGCGATACCATGGATGTCCCGCTGGTCTTGGTCGCGCATGATCTGTCGCCTGCCGACATGATTCAGTTCAAGCAAAGTGTGTTCGTGGGCTTTGTGACCGATGTGGGCGGTAAAACGTCGCACACCGCCATTGTTGCCCGCAGCATGGACATTCCAGCCGTGGTCGGCGCGCGCACTGCCAGTCAGTTGGTGCGACAGGATGACTGGGTCATCATCGACGGCGATGCGGGCGTGATCATTGTCGACCCCTCGCCCATCATCCTGGCCGAATACGCTTTCAAACAACGCCAAGGGGACCTGGAACGTGAACGCCTGACACGTTTGCGGCACACACCCGCCATCACAATGGACGGGCAAAAAATTGAATTGCTGGCGAACATTGAAATGCCGGAAGACACCAAAGCGGCGATGCAAGTGGGCGCGGTGGGCGTGGGCTTGTTCCGCAGCGAATTTTTATTCATGGGACGCCAAGGACACTTGCCGGACGAGGAGGAGCAGTTCGATGCCTACCGCCGTGCTGTTGAAGGCATGGCCGGCTTACCGATGACCATCCGCACCGTGGACGTGGGCGCAGACAAACCGCTGGACGAAGCCCGTCACGATGCGGCGCACCTGAACCCTTCATTGGGTTTGCGGGCGATTCGCTGGAGCCTGGCCGATCCGGCCATGTTCCTCAATCAGCTGCGCGCCATATTGCGTGCTGCCGCACATGGGCGGGTGAACTTGTTAATTCCTATGCTGGCACATGCCAGTGAAATCCGGCAAACCGTGGCCCTTGTTGAGCAAGCCCAGCGAGACCTGGACCAACGGGGCGTTGCCTATGGCGCCGTGCGCTTAGGCGCCATGATTGAAATTCCGGCCGCAGCGTTGTCGCTGCGCCTGTTCCTGAAGTACTTTGACTTCTTGTCCATCGGCACCAACGACCTGATCCAGTACACCTTGGCCATTGACCGCGCTGACGAGTCGGTGGCGCATTTGTACGACCCGCTGCATCCGGCCGTGCTCAAGCTGGTGGCCGACACCATTACCGAATGCCAGCGCCAAGGCAAGGGCGTCTCGGTGTGCGGTGAAATGGCCGGCGATGTGACCATGACCCGTTTGCTTTTGGGCTTGGGGTTGCGCAGTTTTTCCATGCACCCTTCACAGGTGTTGGCCGTTAAACAACAAATTTTGCGCTCCGATACCGCCAAACTCAAAATTTGGGCCCAACGCATACTGGAGTCTGAAGACCCCGCCCTGTTGATGGGGTGATGTCGCCCCCCTTTGTGGCCACATCAAGTCTTGCGATTGCCCACCCAAGCTGCGCCCACAATCAAAGCCGCAGACAGCGCCACCGACAGGCTGGGCCCCTCGCCCCGAACCCACAACAGCAACAAGGTAGAGCCCAGCGGGGTCAAAAAACTGAGCAAGCCAATTTGGCGCGCATCGCCCAATTTGAGCGCCGCATCCCACAAGTAAAACGCGGCACCCAAGGGCCCGATGCCCATGGCGATCAAGTACAACCAGTCACTTGCGCTCAAGACCGTGGCCGGCTCCAGCAACACATGGCATAAGAGTGCCAGCAAACCCGACGCCAAACCGAACAAGCCCAACGCGGCCGTAGGAAAGCGGGCCACCCGCTGCGTCATCAAGGAGTAACTGGCCCAAACAAAAGCGGCACCCACAGCCCAGAGATACCCCCAGCTCGGTATGACCTCCAGACTTTGCCCGCCGGTGATGGCCAAGGCCGCCCCCGCAAAGCCCATCAGGCCTGCCATCAGATGTTGGGTCGTTGCCTTCGTGCCGGGTAAAAACCAAGGTGCCATCACCACCATGCCCAAAGGCCACAGGTAATTGACCAAATTAGCTTGAACCGGTGGTGCATCCCGCAGCGCCATGAACAGCAAAAAGTGGTAACCAAACAAGCCGTAAACACCCAGCGCCAAGGTGCGCAAAGGCACGCGCAAAACGCGCCAGTCACAACGCGACAGCGGCAAAGACACCAAACTGCCAATCAAGAGTGCAATACCGGTCAGCAAAAAAGGAGGAACGTGTTGCAACGAAACCCCCAGTGCGGCAAGGCTGACCCACAAGGCCATTGCGCTCAAGGCCAATACATTCGCACGCGTGAAGATCATG
>CANBWK010000103.1 GCA_947373105.1 Comamonadaceae bacterium
GCCACAGAGTTAGGCCTGAACGCCTACAACATTCTGGAGGGGTTCGAGGGTAATCCGGATGCGCAAGCCCACCGCGGTCACACAGGCGGCTGGAAATTCCGGGGCTTGCCTTGGCGGCAAAACTGAAAGTGCGGCGTCACACGCCCGGCGGGCGAATGCTGATCATCTCGATATTGGCATGTTCATAGGCATGGGCCAATTGCAGCAAGGCGAAATCGCCTTGCGGTTTGCCGATTAATTGCAGACCCATGGGCAGGCCTTGGTTGTGGCTGTCCTGGCCAAAACCGGCGGGAACGCTGATGCAAGGCAAGCCTGCGAACGTGGCGTAAAGCACCACCTCCATCCATCGGTGGTAGGTATCCATCGGGGTGTTGTTGATCTGGCTTGGCCACCGCTCGGTCACATCAAAAGGCCAGACCTGCGCTGAAGGCAGGGCGAGCACATCAAAACGTTCAAACAGCTTGAGCAGGTGTTGGTACAACTGTGTGCGTGACGCACTGGCAGAAGTCAGTTGTGCGCCTGTAAGCTGAAGGGATTGTTCATATTCCCAGCGCGCTTCAGGTTTGACTTGGGGGTGATTCTCGGTCTTGAGCATGAAGGGCGCGACGCGCGGCCCAACCAAGGCCTTGCGCCATACCAGCCAAGCTTCCCAGACCTTGGCGGGGTCCATGCCCAGTTCGGCGGTATCAACATGGCAGCCCATCGATTCGAAAGACTTCAGGGCTTGTGCGCAGGTTCCCATCACGCCGGTTTGCATGGGCAAGTAACCCTTGAGGTCCCCGAGCCAGCCGATGCGTTGGCCCTTGGGGTTGAGGTCCAGAGGTGCGGTAAATGCCGAGCCGTCTTGCGCAATCGAAAGGGGGGAAGCCGGGTGGTAGCCGGCTTGCACCGACAGCAGCATGGCCACATCTTTCACGCTCCGGCCCATGGGGCCTTCCGTGCCCAACTGGGAAATCCAAACGTCCTGCGCTGGCAACGTAGGCACGCGACCTTGCGAGGGACGAAGCCCAAAAATGTGGTTCCAACCGGCAGGGTTGCGCAAGCTGCCCATGAAGTCGGAGCCGTCGGCCACGGGCAGCATCCGCTGGGCCAATGCGACTGCGGCCCCCCCGCTGCTGCCGCCAGCGGTTTTACCGGGGTTCCAAGCGTTGCGGGCAGCGCCAAACACTTCGTTGAATGTATGTGAGCCCAGACCAAATTCTGGCGTATTGGTTTTGCCGATCACGATGCAGCCGGCGGCTTTCATCCGGCTGGCCATGAGGCCGTCTGCGGTGGCGGGCGTTGGTGGCGTTAAAGGTGAACCCAAACTGGTGCGAAAACCGGCCACGTTGGCCAAATCTTTGACTGCTTGCGGCATGCCGTGCATCCAGCCCATCGATTCGTTGCGGGCCAGTTGGGCGTCATGTTCATCTGCTTGCCGCAGCAAATCGTCCTCGTTTGCGAGGCTGACCAAGGCGTTGCTTTGGGGGTTGTGTCGGGCAACCTGCTGAAGCGTCAGTTGCATGACCTCGCGGCATGACACTTGTTTGGAGTGAATGGCGCGTGAAAGCGCGTCCGCGGACATATTAGGGTAGACCATGATGAATTTTTGTTCTTATAAAGGCTTACATTATGGTGTCTTGAATGCGCTTTGGAGCCATCGGTGAAAACCCAGTAGGGTGTTTGCGCAAAGCTGATGCCGGGTGAGCCTGTGCGGTGTCATGATGGCCACGTTCTTGTTTGGAAATGGAGAATTGAAATGAAAAAACGTATCTTCTTGGCTGCGGCCAGTGTGCTCAGTTTGAGCCTGCTCATGCCAGCCATGGCACAAACCCCTGCCAACAAAGTTTTCCGTTTTGTGCCCCACGCCAATTTGACGGTGCTCGACCCCATTTGGACCACCGCCTACGTGACGCGCAACCATGCGTACATGATTTATGACACGCTGTTCTCTGAAGATGCCAAGGGCGCTATCAAGCCGCAAATGGTGGACAGTTACCAAGTGTCCAAAGACGAGTTGACCTGGACTTTCAAATTGCGCGCCGGTTTGGAGTTTCATGACGGCAAGCCGGTCACCAGCACCGACGTGGTGGCTTCGCTCAAGCGTTGGGCCAGCCGCGATGCGATGGGTGGTATTTTGACCACCTTCATCACAAGCTTTGAAACGCCTGATGACAAGACTTTCAAAATCGTGCTGAACCAGCCCTGCGGCATAATGCTCGATTCCTTGGGCAAGGCTTCCTCTAATGTGCCTTTCATCATGCCCGCGCGGATTGCCGCAACGCCTGGTGCTGAACAAATCAAAGAGCATATTGGCTCCGGTCCCTTTGTGTTCAAAGCGGACGAATTTAAGCCGGGTGCCTTGGTGGTGTACACCCGCAATGCCAAATACAAGTCACGCAGCGAAGCCCCCAGCGGTGTGGCCGGCGGTCGCCCTGTGAATTTTGACCGCGTCGAGTGGGTCATCATTCGCGACCCTCAGACCCAGTTCAATGCACTGAAGGCTGGCGAAGTCGACATGATCGAGCAGCCCAGTTTTGAGCAATACGAAACGCTCAAGAAGACAGAGGGCATCAAAGTAGAAGACTTTTCGCCTGCCGGGTTGCAGTTCATCATGCGATTCAACCACCTGCATGCGCCCTTCAATAACCCCAAAATTCGCCAAGCGGCCATGGTGGCCATGGGCCAGCAGGCCTATATCAACACCCAGGTGGGTGTTCCCGAGTTGGGCCGTTTGTGCCGCAGCATGTACCCTTGCGGCACAGCCTATGGTGATGAAGACACCGGCTATTTCACTGGCGTGGCCAACCCCGCCAAAGCCAAGCAAATGTTGCAAGAGGCCGGGTACGACGGCACCCCGGTTTTGCTGATGCGCCCGACCGATTTGGCTTCCATTGCCAAGTTACCTTTGGTGGCGAAGCAGCAATTGGAGGCCGCCGGTTTCAAGGTGGATTTCCAGCAAATGGATTGGGCCACCTTGTTGGCTCGCCGCGCTAAGAAAGATGCACCTGCCAACGGGGGATGGAGCGCCTTCCTGACGGCTTGGACTGCGGGTGATATTTCCACGCCATTGACCATGCAGATGTTCAATGCCAAAGGTCAAAATGGCTGGTTTGGCTGGCAAGATGAGCCGCGTTTGGAGTACCTGAAAAATCGCTTTGCGCGTACCGTCAAACCTGAAGAGAAGAAGAAAATCGCCAGCGAAATTCAGCGTGTGGCTTTTGAAACGGCAACCCATGCGCCATTGGGCCAGTACCAGAGCCCCTCGGCGATGCGAGCCAATGTGGCGGGTGTTTTGCAAACGCCTGGCATTCCTGTGATGTGGAACATCAAAAAGAACTGACGCCAGGTTTATAGATGCTTTCATTCCTGCTGCGCCGCATCGCGGCGGTGCTGCCGGTGTTGCTGGTCGTGTCGTTGGTGGTCTTCCTCATTTTGAGGTTGGCCCCCGGCGATCCGGCTGCGGCCATTGCCGGCAACAACGCCACCAACGAAGACATTGCCAAAATCAGAACCCAGCTGGGTCTGGACAGTTCCATCCCCGTTCAATATGGCATCTGGATGGGGCGTGTGTTGCAAGGCGACTTGGGCTACTCCTTTTACTTGAGCAAGCCGGTCACCGAGCTGATCGCCCAACGCATAGAGCCCACGCTGGCACTGGCTTTGGGTACCATTTTTTTGGCGGTGCTGGTGGCTGTGCCTCTCGGCACATTGGCGGCCTGGCGTTTGGGCGGCTGGCTGGACCGACTGCTCTCTGGATTTTCTGTTGCGGGGTTTTCTATTCCCGTTTTTGTGATTGGCTACTTGCTGATTTATCTGTTCTCCATCCGCTTGGAATGGTTGCCCGTGCAGGGTTACAAAAGTCTGTTGGGGCCCTCGGGCGCAGGTTTGTGGGATTGGATGCGCCAATTGATTTTGCCTTGGCTCACATTGGCCATGGTCTATGTGGCCTTGATTGCCCGGGTCACGCGTGCCAGTGTGTCTGAAGCCTTGACAGAAGACTACATCCGCACCGCCCGAGCCAAAGGACTGACTGAAACTGCGGTTTTGTTGCGCCATGCCCTGGCCAACGCGGCCGTGCCCATCGTCACCGTGATTGGTATTGGTGTGGCGTTGTTGATCGGCGGCGTGGTGGTCACTGAAACGGTCTACGCCATTCCTGGCCTGGGTTCGCTGACGGTGGATGCGGTACTTAACCGCGACTTTCCGGTCATTCAAGGTTTGGTGCTGATGTTCTCCGTGAGTTATGTGATGGTCAACTTGTTGGTGGATCTGAGTTATTTGTTTCTAGATCCGAGGATTCGTTACTGATGAATGCGCTACAACGTTTAATGGCCAATGGCTCGGTGCGCTTTGGAGCGACTGTACTGGGCTTGATGTTGCTTGTCGCGGCTTTTGCCCCTTTTCTGGGGACGGTCGATCCGGCGGCAATGGACTCCAACTTTATCAATAAAGCCGTCGGTGCATCGGGCCTCTTTGCATTGCTGGACGGGACGACAGTCCAGCACACCTTTTTGTTGGGCACTGACAGCTTTGGTCGTGATTTGTACAGCCGTGTGATTTACGGCACACGCGTTTCTTTGCTGGTGGGTTCATGTACCGCAGTGCTGTCACTGGTCTTGGGGGGAACCTTGGGCATGTTGGCCGGCTATTTCCGCGGACTTGATGCGGTATTGATGCGCGTGATGGACGGCTTGATGGCGATCCCCGCTATTTTGTTGGCGATTGCTTTGGTGGCCGCTTTAGGGGCCACGATATCGACGGTGGTGGTGGCCATTGCGATTCCTGAAGTGCCGCGTGTGACGCGCTTGGTGCGCGCCTTGGTCTTGAGCTTGCGAGAGGAGCCTTTTGTGGAGGCCGCGCGTGCATTGGCTACACCCACGCCTGTGATTTTGTTTCGGCATATTTTGCCCAATGCCATGGCGCCATTGATCGTGCAAGGCACATTTGTCGCCGCTTCAGCGGTCTTGACCGAGGCCATTTTGAGCTTCCTGGGCTTGGGCTTGCCGCCTGATATTCCGACCTGGGGCAACATCATGGCCGAAGGCCGTGTCCAGTTCAGCCAGTATCCTGGGAACGTGTTGTATCCGGCGCTCTTTCTGGTGCCGACGGTCTTGGCCGTGAATTTGTTGGGCGACGGCCTGCGTGATGTGCTGGACCCTAAATTCGCACGACGGGGGACATGATGCAAGAACCCGTTTTATCCATTAAAAATCTGTCCGTGGCCTTGCCTGCTGGAGGTGACCGCCAACATGCCGTGCAAGGCATCAGTCTGGTTATTTACCCGGGTCAAACACTTTGCGTGGTGGGTGAGTCGGGTTCGGGCAAGTCGGTCATGGCCACCACCGTCATGGGTTTATTGGCCCGCGA
This sequence comes from Comamonadaceae bacterium, assembly GCA_947373105.1. Taxonomy (GTDB): domain Bacteria; phylum Pseudomonadota; class Gammaproteobacteria; order Burkholderiales; family Burkholderiaceae_C; genus Limnohabitans_A. Next base: position 5,350 of record CANBWK010000103.1, read on the forward strand.
GTTAAAACCTGATCATGGTCAAGTTCTCTTGCAAGGCGAGTCTTTGCTGGACGCCAGTGCTTCTCGTTTACGCGATTTGCGTGGGCGTGTGATGGGCATGGTGTTCCAGGAACCGATGACGGCTTTGAACCCGGTGATGAGCTGCGGTGATCAGGTCGATGAATTGCTGGCCACCCACACGGATTGGTCCAAAGACAAACGTCGAGCCGAAGTCTTGCGTATCTTTGAAAGTGTGCGCCTGCCAGAACCCGAACGGATATTGCGCAGTTTTCCGCACCAACTCAGTGGAGGCCAGCGGCAACGCATCGTGATAGCCATGGCCGTGATTTTGAAGCCGGTCTTGCTTATTTGCGATGAGCCCACCACTGCCTTGGATGTCACCACCCAAAAAGAAATTTTGAAGCTGATTGAACAGTTGCAAGCCGAACAAGGTGTAGCGGTGTTGTTCATCACGCACGACATGGGCGTGGTGGCTGAAATTGCCGACGATGTCCTGGTGATGAACCAAGGCCTTGCGGTGGAGTCCGGCACGTGCGAGCAGGTTCTCAAACGCCCGCAGGCGGATTACACCCGCCAGTTGTTGGCCGCAGTGCCCGGCATGACGCCCCCTCCGGCAAGACCAGAGCCCCAAGGGTCTGCGTTGCTGAGTGCTCAGCGTGTGGGTAAAACCTACATCAGTCGCGATTGGATGGGCCGCGCCCGTGAAACCCAAGCACTGCAAGATGCGCATGTGGCTATTCGCGCAGGAGAAACAGTGGGCATTGTGGGGGAGTCCGGCTCCGGAAAATCCACGTTTGCCCGGTGTTTGATCCGCTTGATTGACCCGACGCAAGGTCAAATCCAATGGGGTGAACATGAAATTGCCGATTTGCCGGAAGGCAAATTACGTCCTCTGCGCAGCTTGGTGCAAGTGGTATTCCAAGACCCTAACCGCTCGCTCAACCCACGCCGCACGGTGGGAGACTCGATCATAGAAGGGGCCATGAACTTTGGGATGCCCAAGACCCAAGCCTTGGAATTGGCACAAACACTGATGCATAAAGTCCGTTTGCCAGTGGAGGCTTTGACGCGTTACCCCGCTCAATTCAGTGGCGGGCAACGGCAGCGCTTGGCCATTGCGCGGGCGCTGGCTTGCCAACCCCAGGTGCTGGTTGCCGATGAGGCCGTCAGTGCGCTGGATGTGAGCGTGCAAGCCCAGATTTTGTCGCTGCTGCGCGAGATCCAGACCGAGTTCGGTTTGGGCATGCTGTTCATCACGCATGACTTGCGTGTGGCCGCCCAATTGTGCGACCGCGTGATCGTCATGCACCAAGGCCTCATGGTGGAAGAAGGGCGGACCGTGGACCTGTATGCCCATCCGAAGCATGCTTACACCCAAAAATTATTTGACGCTGCACCCGCGGCATTCTGACCCGAACCCAGCTCACTGACACATTCCAAGGGCGCTCGCATGACGCGTATTTTGATCGCAGGTTACCAGCACGAAACCAACACGTTCGCCCCCAGTCTGGCCGACTGGGCGGCATTCAACACCGGTGAAGCCTTTCCTGCTTTTGTGCGGGGCCAGGCCATGGTCGATTTGCTCACGGGTGTGAACATCCCAGTGGGTGGTTTCATGGATGAAGCCCGCCGCTTTCAATGGACCTTGGTGCCTTCGGCCTGGGCCGGAGCAACCCCTTCTTCGTATGTCACACAAGATGCATTTGAGCGCATCAGCCAAGCGATCCTGGACGATGTCCGTGCGGCGATGGTGCAGGGTTTGGACGGCGTGTACTTGGATCTGCACGGCGCAGCAGTGGCCGAACACGCGGATGACAGTGAAGGTGAGTTGATTGCCCGTATTCGTCTGCTTGTCGGGCCCAAGGTGCCCATAGTTGCCAGTCTGGATTTGCATGCCAATGTCACCGCCAGGATGCTGCGGGAGTCGGACGGTTTGGTGTCTTACCGGACTTACCCCCATGTCGACATGGCGCATACCGGCGAGTTGGCGGCGCAATTGCTGCGTCGGCGTTTGGAGCGCGGCAGCAAAGAGCCGATGCATGTGCAGCGGTTTCCATTCTTGATCTCACTGAATGCACAAAGTACCTGGATGGAGCCTGCCAAGTCGATTTATGAGCAATTGACAGCCTTGGACCGTGAGCATGGCGCCATGCTGAGTTTTTGCATGGGTTTTCCAGCCTCTGATTTCGACGAGTGTGGTCCGGTCATCTGGGCGCACGGCGAACAAGCGCGTTTGGCCGTGGAGCGTTTGTATGCCGTTGCAGGCAACCCTCTGTTGTGGCGGCCCGAATGGCTGCCTGCACGCGAAGCAGTAGCCCAGGCCTTGTCGCTGGCGGCCTCCAGTTCTGCCCCTGTTGTGGTGGCCGATACCCAAGACAACCCAGGCGCAGGCGGGGACAGCAACACCACAGGCATGTTGCGTGCGTTGCTTCAACAAGGTGCAGGGCTGGCCTTTCCTAAACAAATTGCTTTGGGCCTGATGTTCGACCCCGACGCGGCCCGCATGGCCTGCGCCGCCGGTGTGGGCGCCCAACTCGAATTGAGCTTGGGCAAGGCGGTGCCCTACTTCACGGGCGAGTTGAGTGATCCGCCCGTGCAGGGACGATTCACAGTAAGTGCCATCAGCGAGGGTGCCTGTCTTCTGAAGGGCCCGATGATGAAGGGCTCCACCATTCAAATGGGCCCCAGTGCCTGCCTGGAGATCGACGGCATTTACATCGCTGTGGCCAGTGGCAAGATGCAAATGCTCGACCGCGAGTTGTTTCGCACGGTGGGTATTCACCCCGAAAAAATGAAGGTGGTGGTGGTTAAAAGCTCCAACCACTTTCGAGCCGATTTCACCCCCATTGCCAGTCATGTTTTGATAGCCAAAGCGCCTGGCCCCATGGCAGCCGACCCGGGTGATTTGCCCTGGAAAAAACTCAGCCCTCACACAAGGACACGACCATGACCACCGACCTGACCCAACTTCCCGCCCATACTTTGTTGGACCTGTACAAGCGGGGTGAGACTTCGCCTGTTGAAGTCACTCAAGCGGTGCTGACCCGCACTGCACGCGTGAATCCCAAAATCAACGCCTTCAGTTTGCTCGACGAAAAGTCGGCCATGGCCAGTGCCAAAGAGAGTGAAATCCGTTGGCAAGCGCATCGTAAAAGTGCATCGCCTGTAGGGACTTTGGAGGGGGTGCCCGCCACCATCAAAGATTTGATTTTGACGCAAGGTTGGCCGACTTTGCGTGGCAGCCGCACGGTTGATCCCCATCAAGCTTGGGATGTGGACGCGCCTGTGACCGCCCGTTTGCGTGAAGCCGGCGCGGTGTTGTTGGGCAAAACCACAACCCCTGAGTTTGGCTGCAAAGGCGAAACCAACTCACCTGCCACCGGCATCACGCGCAATCCCTGGAATTTAAATAAAACGCCAGGCGGCTCTTCAGGTGGCACGGCAGCGGCCGTCGCGGCTGGTTTGGGCCCGATTGGCGTGGGCACAGACGGTGCTGGCAGTGTGCGCATACCTGCGGCGTTTTGCGGCAACTTCGGCCTCAAGCCAAGTTTCGGTCGTGTGCCGGCTTACCCCTTGTCTCCTTTTGGTTCTGTGGCCCACCTGGGCCCGCACACCATGAGCGTGATGGATGCTGCCTTGATGATGAATGTCATGAAGCGACCCGATGCCCGCGATTGGACCTCGCTGCCTTACGACCCAGTGGACTACACCTCAGGCTTGAATGATGGGATCAAGGGTTTACGTATCGCGTATTCGCCCACTTTGGGTTTTGCTCAAAATGTTCATCCCGAGATTGCAAGCGCTGTGGCTGATGCGGTGAAAGTATTGGAGAGCTTAGGTGCCCATGTGGAGCAAATCGATCCCGGCTTTGAAGATCCGTTGGACATCACGACCGGCCTGTGGTTTTTGGGCGCTTGGACGGTATGGAATACCTTGACGGCTGCGCAGCAAAGCGTGGCCGACCCGGATTTCAAGGCTGAAGCCGAGTTGGGTGCCCGACTGACCGCTTTGGAAATACAGCAATTGAATCAACGCCGAGGTGTTTTGGGAAGCATGATGCGCCAATTCATGCAAGGTTTTGATTTGTTGGTCACGCCGGCTGTTGCCGTGCCAGCTTTTGATGCCCTGCCTGCAGGGCACTCGCCTTTAAGCCCTGCTTCGATGTTGGGATGGACGCCCTTCAGTTACCCCTTTAACTTGACCCAACAACCGGCCTCAACCATTCCTTGTGGCTTGACCCAAGATGGATTGCCCATGGGCTTGCAGTTTGTGGGCCCCATGTTTGGTGATGCGCTGGTGTTGCGCGCCTCCAAAGCCTATGAAAATACAAGAGCCATTGCGCGACCCATAATTTAATTATAAAGAAATTAATTAAATCAATTTTTAACTAATTAAAATTTATTTTTGGCTAGAATTGCCTTTCTTAAGGTCATTCGAAGGCTGATGAATGCAACTGATCTGGGTGTCTGGGCCCACTGCACGTTTAAAAATATTTTCCATCACGGCGCGCAAGGCTGTTTGGGGGGTGGGGCTGTTGGCCTCAGCTTTGGTGCTGCTGGGATTTCTTTGTCATTGGGTGAGCTTGCGTGTAGCCATTCAAATTGACCCCTCATTGGCTCAAACCATGGGCGGTGTGACATCAGCCACGGAGCAGTTGCGACTGGAGGCGGGTTACCGTGACAAGCTAGAAGCCTTGAATACGCAGTACACAGATCTGTTGATCAGTGTCCAGCACCTTGAAACTGACAAGAACGAAATCGCTGAGCTGAACAAAATGGAGAGCCTTCGCAAGCAAAGTCATCTGGACGGTGCCTCGGTGTTGGACGGGCGGGGTGGGCCATTCAAAGCGGTTTCATTTGCCAACTTTAAGCGAGCCACTTTGGACGCAGGTCTGGATGCGGCCCTCCAGGATGCTGATTATTTGAAGGAGTCCTTGGGTTTTATCCATCAAAGGTGGCGGCAAGAGATTGACTGGCTGAAAACCCTGCCTACAGGCTTGCCCATCTATGCGCAGGCTCGCGTGAGCAGCACATTCGGCGTTCGTTTGGACCCTTTCACGCACCGTGCCAGCCTCCATGAGGGGCTGGACTTTGTCGGTCCCATAGGGACACCCGTGATGGCTTCGGCACCCGGCGTGGTGACGCGATCTGAGTGGGCTGGTGCCTATGGAAACTTGGTTGAAGTGTCTCATGCGCAGGGTTTTCATTCCCGCTATGCGCATTTAAATCAGCGAAAAGTGGCCGAAGGTGACAGAATCACACGAGGATCGGAAATCGGCACCTTAGGCAACACGGGCCGTTCAACAGGGCCGCACTTGCATTACGAAATCATGTACAAAGATGCGGTCATCAACCCGACCCAGGTTTTGACTGTGTTGCGAAAGTAGTTTATTTTTCTTTAACAGGAGTTATTCATGTTCAGCAAGTTTGCCAAGAATAAAAGTGCTACGTTCAAGTCTATGCCTGAAAAGTTCGACACCATCATCGGTAAGAACACGGTCATTCACGGAAGCTTGGTCATGCTCGAGAGCATCCGTATCGATGGCAAAGTGGTGGGGAACGTCGAGTCCGCAAAAGAGGAGATGATCATTGTGGTAATCGGTGACTCCGGTGAGGTGCAAGGAGATATCTTGGCGCACCGCGTGGTGGTTGCGGGCAAAGTTGCAGGCAATATTCATGCGCATGAGCGCGTTGAGTTGCATGCCGACAGCCTGGTGCAAGGTGACATCAAGTACGGCTCAATTGCCATTGAGCATGGCGCTAAAGTGATGGGCCTGTTGTTGCAAGTGAGCGAAGCTTCAAATGCGAATTTGGGCGATTCAGATGCGCAAAATGCCATCCGCAAAGCCCAGTCAGTCACAGGCGGCGGCAACTGAATCAGACCCAAAGATTTTGGATTTCTTCGAACCCAACGCGACTGGGCACATCGGGGGCAATCCACAGTTGACGTGTGTGGGTGTTCATCACAATGCCCGCAACACTTTCGACGCGACCCTCTGGTGGAAGTGCCGGGTCGGGACTGCGGCAAATTGATAAAAATCCATCAGACTCATCGCGCAAAAAAGACTGTAATTTCTCAAACCCCAGACCTTGTTGTGCCGCATGCCCTGCAGCGGTATCCAACCGGGGTTGACTGGACAGCGCTAAACCCATGGGAGATTGCTCAGCCAACAAAGAGTCGCAAATGAAGTGGTTCGTGTGCAACACCACCCCTTGCGTGGGCTTGAGTTCAGCCCAGCCTGCAGGCGCCAATTCGAAACAGGCCACTTCACCAAGCGCATCAGCACAGGGAACATTCGATGCGGCACCAAAACCCAGCGTGGCCATGTACGCCATACGTTCTCGCGCATGGGCAATCGAATCGCAGTCAAGCAAATGCCGCAACACAATGTGAACAGGAACACCGGGCGCCCGGCCATCACCGGTGGAACGCAAAATGTTCAAGCCCAGTGCAAACCCATCCGCATTCATGCCAATTTTGGCCAGCATACCCGCTTCGGTCAGCGTGACCATGGCACGCCCCTGTGCGTTATGGGTTTTGAGCAGAACCAGGGCTTGCCGTTGACGGCCAATCCAATCCCAGTTCTGCGCGAACCAGGTGTGCCCGTCGATGCTGACCCTGCCTTGAACGCACATGGAAGTGCATTCACCCTCTTGAATGTGCGGGTCGATGGGCAAGCCCGTCTCCCAGTCGGGAAGTCCGGCTTGTCGATTCGCCTCTAAAGCTGCAGCGGCTTGAAAGGTATCGTCACTGAGAAAATTGGATGGCAGTATTTCGGTGCGGCAATTGAGCGCCAAGATGTCGTCAAAACGCAAGCCACTCCCGTCGGCAATGCCATGCATTTCAGCCATGAGCGACGCATCTAAGGCATTAATGACTTCTGTATAACGACGTGCGCGAAAACAAGCCTCTTGCCAGTCGATGCCGCAGCACGCAAACAGCTTGGCGTAGGTCAATACCGAATGACGAATCCGCAAGGCTGCCGCTTGTCCGTAAAGTTGCCCCCGCGTGAATGCGTCGGCGCTCTGGGGTAAGGTGATAATAGGGAACATGAAATTCATTATGATCCTTGAATGAACTTACTGGCTTTAGACGTTGGCAATACCCGCTTGAAATGGGCGTTGTATGAGCGCCCGCATCCCCAAGCTAAGGTGATTGCCCATGGCGCGGAATTCTTAGAAAACATCGAAAGACTCTCCGAAGGGCCTTGGGCGAATTTGCC
>CANBWK010000104.1 GCA_947373105.1 Comamonadaceae bacterium
CAAACTGTCTAAGGGCCAACGCGGCTTGACGTCAAAACTGTAGCGGTACTCGGCCACTTGCCGTCCCGCATCCAGGCGCATGGCAGCAGCCATGGCAATCATCGCGCCATTGTCAGTGCACAGATGCAGCTCGGGGTAATGCACCCGCACACCGGCCTTGGCACAGGCGGCATTGAGCTGGCGGCGCAACTCTCGGTTGGCCCCTACGCCGCCGGCCACCACCAAACGCTTTTGTTCCGTGTGCTTTAGCGCGTTCATGGATTTCTTGACCAAGACTTCGACAATTGCCGCTTGGGTGGAGGCGGCCAAATCGGCTTGGATTTGCGAACCGATCTCCATAACTTGCGGACCCAGCTTTTGGGCCTGAGTCAAAACAGCTGTTTTGAGCCCCGCAAAGGAAAAATCAAAATTGCCGCTGTGCAACAAAGGGCGCGGCAATTTGTAGGCGGCCGGATCACCCTGCTCTGCCAACTTGGCCAACCCGGATCCGCCAGGGTAAGGCACGCCCATCAGCTTGGCCGACTTGTCAAAGGCCTCACCCGCCGCGTCGTCAATGGTCTCGCCTAAAAGTTCATAACGACCCACGCCATCGACCCGCATCAGTTGCGTGTGACCACCCGAGACCAACAAAGCCACAAACGGAAACTCAGGCGCATCGGCACTCAAAAAAGGCGAGAGCAAATGCCCTTCGAGGTGGTGCACACCCAGCACAGGCTTACCCAAAGCAGCAGCCAAGGCGCAGGCCACGCCCGAGCCGACCAACAAGGCGCCCGCCAAGCCCGGCCCCCTCGTGTAGGCCACTACATCCACATCTTGCAAGGTGCAAGCGGCTTCTTGCAGAACCTGAGTGGTCAAGGGCAACACACGGCGAATGTGGTCGCGACTGGCCAACTCAGGCACCACGCCCCCGTAGGCCTGGTGCATTTCAATCTGGCTGTGCAAAGCGTGCGCCAACAAACGCGGCAAACCTTGCGGCGTGCCGGTTGCCGCCGTCTCGACCAAAGCGACGCCCGTTTCATCGCAAGAAGATTCAATACCCAAAATTCGCATAGGTCCCAAGTGTAGAGGCAAGCGGGCCTTGAAAAATTCGCACAACTTACGGTGTAATCTCTGCTAAAGAAAACGACCCCTTATTGGAGCCCCCGCATGAGCACACCGATCCGTATGATTTCTTCCATGGCCACCAAGTCTTTACTGGCCGATTTAGCCACCCTATTTGAATCTCAAGCGCCGCAATACCGTGTCCACATCGAATCGGTTGGCGGTGTTGATGCGGCCAAACGCGTTCAAGCGGGCGAGGCATTTGATGGCGTGGTGCTGGCCGGCAACGCCATCAGCAACTTACTGAATGAAGGCAAGCTGTTGCCGGGCAGTCGCATGGACCTGGTCCATTCCGGGGTGGCAGCAGCCGTACCGGCGGGGGAACATGTCCCAGACATTTCAAGCGAGGAGGCCTTGAAACAAGCCATATTGAATGCCTCCAGTATCGGTTATTCCACGGGACCGAGTGGCGTGGAATTGCTTAAACTTTTTGAGCGATGGGGCATCAGCGCGCAGATCGCTCACAAACTGGTGCAAGCCAAACCGGGCGTGCCGGTGGGCACTTTGCTAGCGCATCGCGAGGTGATGTTGGGCTTTCAACAACTGAGTGAAATGATGGGTGTGCAAGGTATCACTGTGCTCGGGCCGTTGCCCGATGCGGTGCAAATTACCACCACCTTTTCGGGTGGCATCTCGGTCACCTCCACCCAGCCCCATGCAGTCAAAGAGCTGCTGACTTTCTGGACTTCAAACGTCACTGCGCAAAGTAAAGTGCGCAACGGCATGGTACCTGCGTGACCCCCTGCGCAGGTCATATGGATTTTTGGTTGACCCGCCGGGAAAGTTCTTCGGCGCTCTCTTTGCGTTCACTGTAGCGATCCACCAAGTAAGTTGATGCATCGCGAGTGAGTAAGGTGAATTTAACCAACTCTTCCATCACATCCACCACCCGGTCGTAATAAGCGGAAGGCTTCATGCGGCCAGCGTCGTCAAACTCCAGGAAGGCTTTAGCGACCGAGCTTTGATTGGGAATGGTGATCATGCGCATCCACCGACCCAATAGGCGCATTTGATTGACTGCATTGAAGGACTGAGAGCCGCCACAGACTTGCATCAAGGCCAAGGTCTTACCTTGGGTAGGCCTTACCGCGCCGAGCGACAAAGGTATCCAATCGATCTGACTTTTCATGATGCCGGTCATCGCGCCATGACGTTCAGGCGAACACCACACCATGCCTTCTGACCAGGCCGCCAGGTCGCGAAGTTCTTGAACTTTGGGGTGGGTGTCAGGCGCAGCATCGGGTTGCGGCAAATTCAAGGGATCAAAAACCCGCACTTCGGCGCCCATGGCCTCCAGCAGACGCGCTGCCTCCAAGGTCAACAGCTTGCTGTAAGAACGCTCGCGCAACGATCCATACAACATGAGAATCCTTGGCGAATGTTCCGATACCTGCAAAGGACGCAACGCATCATGTTGAGGTAATTGGAAACAAGCCTCATCTAAATTGATTAAACGCTCAGTCATTGTTTAATTTGCCCTGATTTTGGTCCGCATTCAGCAGGCTGGCAATGAGCAAGCCCAGCAATGCACCGATCAACTCTGCCCCGATGAATGCGGGTGCGTCCATGGGGCTGATGCCGGCAAATGAATTGCTCATCATTCGGCCAAAGACTGCGGCAGGGTTTGCAAATGACGTACTGGCCGTAAACCAATAAGCCGCGCCAATGTAGCTGGCAACCAGGCTGGATGCCTTGCCTGCAGGTGAGCGCAAGATGACGAACAAAAGTCCTGCAGTCGCCACCGCCTCTGCCAACCACTGGCCATAACCGGTTCTGGCCTTGTGAGACCACTGAAAGATGTCCATGTCGAACATCGCATGCGCAAGCCAAGCACCCAAGGCAGCACCGGTCAGTTGCGCGATCACATAGCCCATAAGACGCTCACGCGGTAAATCTTTGCGGTACGCCATGACCAAAGACACTGCAGGGTTAAAGTGCGCACCACTCAAAGGGCCGATCGCTTCTATCAAAACGTAGAGCGCAAAAACAGTCGCCAAGGTATTGGCAATCAAAGCAATAGCCGAATTTCCAGTAGATAGGTTTTCAGCCATGATCCCCGAGCCAATGACGGCACACAGCAAGGCGGCTGTGCCCACCAGCTCAGCCAGGTATTGACGCCAATGGTTCATGTTCTGTCCAATTCGCGAGCGCTCTTTTCCAAGGCCACTTTATCCAAACTGGCCAGGGGCAAGTTGATGAAAATATCCAAGCGGCGATGGATCAAATGCAAAGTTTGGCGAAATGCCTCCAAACGTTGCGCATCATCACCCGCAGCCTCCGAAGGATCCGCATAACCCCAATGCGCAGTCGCAGGCTGACCAGGCCAATAGGGACAAACTTCGCCAGCCGCATTGTCACAAACCGTGATGACTAAATCCATTTGAGGTGCATCGGGTGTTGCAAAAACATCCCAGCTCTTGCTGCTCAATCCTTCAATAGAAATACCGGCTTTTTCAAGGGTGCTCAATGCCATCGGGTTGGGCATTTGATTGTCTCTGGGGCTGCTGCCTGCGGAGTAAGCCTTGAAACGCCCCTTGCCCAAATGATTCAACAGGGCTTCAGCCAAGATGCTTCTTGCAGAATTATGGGTACACAAAAATAAAACGTTGATGGGGATGTTCGTTGACATGGTTTTAGCAATCACAAGCGACCGCGGTTTCGGTCAGGCAAGCCTGGCCTTTGCAGCAGTTTTGGGTCAAAAAACCCAGCACCGCGTTCATGCGGTCAAACTGGGCGCGGTAAATCAGGTTGCGGCCGCTGCGCTCTTGCGAGACCAAATCGGCATTGAGCAACTCTTTGAGGTGAAAAGACAGCGTTGCCGCAGGCACAGCCAACATCTCGGCCAGCGTGGCCGGGGTCATGCCCGCAGGGCCTTGCACCACCAAGGCTCGAAAGATCTGCAGCCGGTTAGGTTGCGCAAGTGCAGCCAAGGCTTTGATGACTTCTTTATTTTCCATATTTCCATTATCGTGGAAATATGTGACATTTCGATGTCCGTCAATTTGTGCGGGCTCGACACAGATGATGGGATAAATCAACAGAACAAAATTGCATCCGGCTCGTTTCTTGCAGAGCCTTTCTTATGCAGGAACCGATTCGAATCGTTGTCATCATCTCTGACCCCGCCTTGGTTGCCGAAGGCGACGAGCAGGCCCAAGCCTTGGAAGACCGATCAAGACTGCTGCGCATTGGCTTGTTGGAGGCCGGCTACAACCTGGTGGCCACCTTGCCTGCCGATGTATTTTTGACCGAGCGCTTGGCGCAGTTGCAAGCCGACATGGTGATCGTGGACGCCGAAAGTGATGCCCGTGACGCCTTGGAACATGTGGTCATGGCCACACGGAATGAGCGTCGACCCATTGTCATGTTCACCAACGACAGCGACACACAACACGTCAGTGAGGCCGTGGCTGCGGGCGTGACCGCATACATCGTGGCAGGCCTGGCACCCGAGCGCATTCACCCGATCTTGACCGTCGCCATGGCCCGCTTCAAACACGAACAAGCCTTGCTGGCGGAACTGGACAGTGCACGACTTGAACTGAACGAACGCAAAGTGATAGACCGCGCCAAAGGTCTGTTGATGCAGCGCCAAGGTCTGAGCGAACAAGAAGCCTACGCCCGCTTACGCAAAGCGGCGATGAACAAAGGCATGAAGCTGACCGAGATAGCGCAGCAGATGCTGGACATGGCGGAGTTGCTGGGTTAATGAACAAATGCATCGCTTGCAGGCAAGCTCCAACAAGCGCCCTACCTTAGGCATCGCTTGCAGGCAAGCTCCTAGAGGCGGCGACACAAGAATCGCTTGCAGGCTGGCTCCTAAAGCCGAACCCAGCACCTGTAGGAGCCAGCCTGCTGGCGATCTCTAGCAAGCACCAGCAAGGTGCCTTGGCACCACAAAGGTGCAGCCCAAACTGCCAAGCTTTTAAAAATACGCCATTGCAAGGCTAAAAGCCCTGGCACGCGGCTTGCAAAGACTCCAACAAGACCAACGAAGGTCAAACGACTGCAAAGCCCAACGGCGGGCTTTGCAGTCACCGGACAAAGGCGTCCCCATGCTTTTCCCCTGCACGGCAGCGGGAACCGACATGAGGACGCCTTCTTTGTTTATGAAACTTCAGGAGTGAACCATGACCGACTTTCTCAAAACCAGTGTTTCGCGCCGCACGGTGTTGCAAGCTGCCACCGTGGGCATGGCCGGCGTCTCGCCTGCCTTACGCTCCATGGTTTATGCCGCAGGCTCTGATGCGCCTGAGAAAAAAGAAGTCAAAATTGGCTTCATTCCACTGACCGATTGCGCCAGCGTGGTTATGGCCTCGGTGCTGGGTATTGACCAAAAGTACGGTGTCAAAATCATCCCGACCAAGGAAGCCAGCTGGGCCGGCGTGCGTGACAAATTGGTCAACGGCGAACTCGACTTTGCGCACTCTCTCTACGGTTTGATTTACGGCGTGCACTTGGGTTTGGCCGGTCCTAAAAAAGACATGGCCGTGTTGATGACCTTGAACCACAACGGCCAAGCCATCACCTTGAGCAAAAAACTCGCGGAAAAAGGCGCCGTCGACGGTGCCAGCCTGGCCAAGCTGATGCAGACCGACAAACGCGAATACACCTTTGCACAAACCTTTCCCACCGGCACGCACGCGATGTGGCTGTATTACTGGATGGCGGCCAACGGCATCAACCCGATGAAGGATGCCAAAGTCATCACCGTGCCGCCACCGCAAATGGTCGCCAACATGCGTGTGGGCAACATGGACGGCTATTGCGTGGGAGAGCCTTGGGGCCATCGCGCCATCATTGACGGCATTGGTGTGACAGGCATGACCACGCAAGACATCTGGAAAGACCATCCCGAAAAAGTGTTGGGCACCACCGCCGAGTTTGTGCAGAAAAACCCCAACACCGCACGCGCTGTGACCGCCGCCATCCTTGAAGCGAGCAAATGGATCGACGCCGGTTTGCAGAACAAAAACAAGATGGCTGAAACCATCGCCGACAAGAGCTATGTGAACACCAGCGTGGACGCCATCAACCAACGCATCTTGGGCCGCTACCAAGACGGCATGGGCAAAACATGGGATGACCCGAATCACATGAAGTTCTATGGTGACGGTGCGGTCAACTTCCCCTATCTTTCTGATGGCATGTGGTTCTTAACGCAACACAAGCGCTGGGGTTTGCTCAAAGACCACCCCGATTATTTAGGCGTGGCCAAACAAATTAACCAAATTGATATCTACAAGCAAGCTGCTGCAGCTGCCAAAGCCTCCTTGCCCAAAGAGGTGATGCGGTCGAGCAAGTTGATGGACGGTGTGATCTGGGATGGCAAAGACCCCAAAAAGTACGCCGAGTCTTTCAAAATTAAAACCTGAGGAAGCCCGCCATGGTGAGCGCTGTATTTCATTCCCCCCCAGCCCGTATCGATGACCAAACCGGCTTCGACTTGAACAGTCTGCTCATGGCTGTGATGCCACCGTTTTTGGGCATGTTGCTGCTGATGCTGATCTGGTCCTTGGTGAGCATAGCGACAGCTGGCAGTATCCCCACACCCATCGACACAGCGAAGCAGGCGATAAACATTTTCAGCGACCCGTTCTACCGCAAGGGACCGAACGACCAGGGCGTGGGCTGGAACGTGCTGGCTTCGCTGCAACGCGTGGGGCTGGGCTTTGGTCTGGCGGCGCTGGTGGGCATTCCGGCGGGATTTGTCATTGGCCGCTTTGAGTTCATGAGTCGCATGTTCAATCCGCTGATCAGCCTGATGCGTCCGGTGTCCCCGCTGGCCTGGCTGCCCATCGGCCTCTTGGTGTTCAAGGGGGCGCACCCCGCCGCGATCTGGACCATTTTTATCTGCTCAATCTGGCCCATGATCATCAACACCGCAGTGGGTGTGCAGCGTGTGCCTCAGGACTATATGAACGTGGCACGCGTGCTGAACCTGAGTGAATGGAAGATCGTCACCAAGATCTTATTCCCCTCGGTGCTGCCCTATATGTTGACCGGCGTTCGACTGGCCGTGGGCACGGCTTGGCTGGTGATCGTGGCGGCCGAGATGCTGACCGGTGGCGTGGGCATCGGTTTCTGGGTCTGGGACGAGTGGAACAACCTCAACGTCAAGAACATCATCATCGCCATTTTTGTCATCGGCATCGTTGGCCTGATGCTGGAATACGCGCTGATCAAAATCGCATCCGCATTCACATACGAAGAGGTGAAGTCATGAGCACAGAGACCCTGAACGCCAAGTTCATTGAGATCGAGGGCGTGGCCCAGACTTTCAAGACCAAGAAGGGTTCTTTTCCGGCCCTGCGTGATATCAACCTGACGGTAGCAAAAGGTGAATTCGTGACCTTGATCGGCCACAGCGGATGCGGAAAATCGACATTACTGAATTTGATTGCCGGTCTCACGAAACCAACCGAAGGCCACTTGCTTTGCGCGAATCGAGAGATCGCCGGCCCTGGCCCCGAGCGCGCCGTGGTTTTTCAAAACCATTCTCTCTTGCCCTGGCTCACTTGCTTTGAAAACGTGTACTTGGGTGTGGAACGCGTGTTTGGTGCAGCATCGAAAAGCACCGGGGCGGCATCAGAAAACAAAGCGAAGCTGATGGCCCGAACCGATGAGGCTTTGGCCCTGGTCGGCCTGACGGCGGCAGCACAAAAGCGCCCCGGCGAAATCTCGGGCGGTATGAAACAGCGCGTGGGCATTGCCCGGGCGCTGGCCATGGAGCCCAAAGTACTGTTGATGGATGAACCCTTTGGCGCACTGGACGCGCTGACCCGTGCCAAGCTGCAAGACGAACTGCTGGACATCGTGGCCCGCACGCAAAGCACGGTGGTCATGGTGACGCACGATGTGGACGAAGCTGTTCTGCTGTCCGACAAGATCGTGATGCTGACCAACGGGCCCGCCGCAACGATAGGCGAGGTGCTGCAAGTGGACTTGCCGCGTCCCCGCTCGCGCGTCGCTTTGGCAGACAGTCCAGCGTATCTGGGCTGCCGCAAGGCGGTGATCGATTTCTTGTATACGCGCCAATCCCATGTCGAAAAGGTGGCCTGATCATGGACATGAACCTCCCCCCGGTGAAAAAGCAAAAACTCGTCATGATCGGCAATGGCATGGCCGGTGTGCGGACCCTTGAAGAGTTGCTGAAAATTGCGCCTGATCTTTATGAGATCACCGTGTTCGGCGCCGAGCCGCATCCCAACTACAACCGGATCCTCTTGAGTCCGGTGCTGGCAGGTGAGCAGACGCTCGACGAGATTGTGCTCAACCCCTTTAGCTGGTACGAAGAGAACCACATCACACTGCACGCCGGCAAGACGGTGACTGAGGTAGACCGTGTCAAACGCAGGGTTAGCGCTACCGACGCCGACGGCAGTGTGACCGAAGCCACCTACGATCGCCTCCTGATGTGTACGGGCTCCAACCCCTTCATCCTGCCGGTACCGGGCAAGGAGCTTGAAGGCGTGATTGCCTACCGCGATATTGCCGACACCAACGCAATGATCGAAGCGGCGACCCGGTACAAGAATGCCGTCGTCATCGGAGGCGGCCTGCTCGGCCTGGAAGCGGCCAACGGCCTGATGCTGCGCGGCATGACCGTGACCGTGGTGCATGTAATGCCCACGCTCATGGAACGCCAGCTCGACAACGTGGCAGGTGACCTGTTGCGCAAATCCCTGGAAGCGCGTGGCCTGCAATTTTTGATGGGCGCGCAGACCCAAGAGCTGGTGGGCAGTGAAGACGAAGGCAAGGGCGGTCGTGTCAAGTCCATCAAGTTCAAGGACGGCACCCAAGTCCCTGCCGACCTGGTCGTGATGGCTGTGGGCATTCGCCCCAACACCGCGTTAGCCACCCGCATGCGCCTGCATGTGGACAAAGGCATTGTGGTGACCGACACCATGCAGACCGTGACCGATGCACGCATTTACAGCGTGGGCGAATGCGCTGCGCACCGCGGCATTGCCTATGGCTTGGTGGCACCCCTCTTTGAACAAGGCAAGGTAGCGGCCAACCACTTGGCAATGTTCGGTATTGGCCGGTATGAGGGCTCGCTCACATCAACCAAGCTGAAAGTCACCGGGATTGATTTGTTCAGCGCCGGAAATTTTTTGGGCGGGGAGAACACTGAAGAGATCGTCATGACCGACCCCTTTGGCGGAGTCTACAAAAAATTAGTCATCCAAGACAACAAGCTAGTCGGCGCTTGCCTTTATGGCGATACGGTAGACGGTAGCTGGTATTTCAAACTGCTGCGCGACGGCCGCAGCGTGGCCGACATCCGTGACAAGCTGATGTTTGGCGAATCGAATATCGGCGACGTGGGACACCAAGGCCACAACAAAGCCGCGGCGATGGCGGACGCCGACGAAGTGTGCGGCTGCAACGGCGTGACCAAAGGCACGATTTGCAAGACCATCAAAGACAAAGGCCTGTTCACGCTGGAAGAAGTGCGCAAACACACCAAAGCCAGCGCCAGCTGTGGTTCGTGTACCGGCTTGGTGGAACAAATTTTGATGTTCACAGCTGGCGGTGACTACTCGGCCACACCCAAAACCAAGGCCATGTGCGGCTGCACAGAGCACGGGCATCAGGCCGTTCGTGATGAGATTGTGCAATCCAAATTACTGACCATTGGCAGCGTCTTCAAGTCCATGAACTGGCGCACACCCAACGGCTGCGCGAGCTGCCGCCCCGCGGTGAACTACTACCTGCTCAGCAGTTGGCCCAAAGAAGCACAAGACGATCCGCAAAGCCGCTATGTCAACGAGCGCAGCCACGCCAACATCCAAAAAGATGGCACCTACAGTGTGATCCCGCGCATGTGGGCAGGCGAGACCACCGCCGCCGAGCTGCGCCGCATTGCCGATGTTGTGGACAAGTACAACATCCCTACCGTCAAGGTCACAGGGGGACAGCGCATCGATTTGTTAGGCGTCAAAAAAGAAGACTTGGTCAATGTTTGGAAAGACATTGGCATGCCCAGCGGCCACGCGTATGCCAAGGCATTGCGCACCGTCAAAACCTGTGTAGGCAGCGAATGGTGCCGCATGGGCACGCAAGACAGCACGCAAATGGGCAAGGACCTCGAAAAAGCCATGTGGCGCATGTACGCACCGCACAAGGTCAAGTTCGCCGTCTCGGGCTGCCCGCGCAACTGCGCAGAAGCAGGCATCAAGGACGTGGGCATCATCGGTGTGGACTCAGGCTGGGAGATGTATGTGGGCGGCAACGGCGGCATCAAGACCGAAGTGGCACACTTTTTCACCAAACTCAAAACCGCCGAAGAAGTGCTGGAGTACACCGGCGCTTTCATGCAGCTTTACCGCGAAGAAGGCTGGTACTTGGAGCGCACGGTGCACTACATCAACCGCGTAGGCTTGGACTACGTGAAGAAAAAAATATTAGACGATGCCACCCTTCGCCAAACCCTGTGGGCCAAGCTGCAAGCCGCGCTCGACGGTGAGCCCGATCCGTGGTTTGAACACAGCAAGGCTCAAGTGGACACGCGTCAGTTCAGCCCCCTCGTCACCGCCTAACACCATGCCCCCTGAAGGAGCCAGCCTGCTGGCGATTTTTTTTCACACGCATTGATATCGCCAGCAGGCTGGCTCCTACCAAGACCGAAGAGGAACGAACAATGACCGCATGGACACCCATTTGCCACATCGAAGATATTCCAGTTTTGGGCTCGCGCCGCGTGGCGCGCGACCCAGGATTGGACGTTGCCGTGTTTCGCAACGACGCCGACGAAGTGTTTGCCCTGCTTGACCGCTGCCCTCACAAAGGCGGCCCGCTGTCGCAAGGCATTGTGTTTGGCACCAGCGTGGCCTGCCCGCTGCACAACTGGAACATTGGCCTGTCCGATGGCCAGGCCCAAGCACCTGACTCTGGCTGCACGCCGCGCTTTGAGGTCAAAGTGGACGCGGGTGTGGTTTACCTGAAAGCCGACGAGTTGCTCGGCCTCGCCACCGACCTGACCCGACCCATTGCTGGACCCGCTCGGCGCAAAACGACTTGCGCATGATCCCCATAGAAACCCGATCTACCTGCCCCTATTGCGGTGTGGGCTGCGGCGTCATCATCGAGAGCGATGGCGCCCAGATCACGGGGGTGCGTGGTGACCCCTCGCATCCGGCCAACTTTGGGCGACTCTGCACCAAAGGCGCGAGCCTGCACCTGACGGCCAGCCCGACCCTGGCGCAGCACACCCGCTTGCTGCAACCTCTGCACCGCTTGACACGCGGCGACTCAGCCCAACCCATCGGCTGGTCGCAAGCGCTAGATTTAGCCACCAGTCGCTTGACGCAAATCGTGCAGAACCACGGCGCAGAGGCGCTGGGCTTTTACATCTCAGGCCAGTTGCTGACAGAAGACTACTACGTCTTCAACAAACTGGTCAAAGGACTGCTGGGCACGAACAACATCGACAGCAACTCCCGCCTGTGCATGAGCAGTGCGGTGGCCGGCTACAAAATGACGCTGGGCGCCGACGCACCGCCCGCCTGCTACGACGACATTGGATTGGCGTCTTGTCTCTTCATCGTCGGCAGCAACGCGGCCTGGGCACACCCGATCTTGTTTCGCCGAATCGAAGACGCGAAAAAGGCAAACCCTGATTTGAAAATTATCGTCGCCGATCCACGCCGCACCGACACGGCCGAACTGGCCGATTTGTATTTGCCACTGCAACCGGGCTCCGACGTGATGCTGTTCCATGGTCTGCTCCACCTGATGCTGCGCGAAGGCTGGACGCAAACGAACTACATCTCAGCGCACACCCAAGGTTTTGAGGCCTTGCAAGCGGTGGTGCATGACGCCTCACCCGAGCGGGTGGCACAAATTTGCGGCATCACCCAGCACGATTTGCTGCAAGCCGCGCGCTGGTTTGCCACCTCACCCGCCACCTTGAGTTTGTACTGCCAAGGCCTGAACCAAAGCAGCAGTGGCACTGCCAAAAACGCCGCCTTAATCAACCTGCACTTGGCCAGCGCGCAGATTGGCAAACCCGGTGCAGGGCCGCTATCCCTCACCGGCCAACCCAACGCCATGGGTGGGCGCGAAGTCGGTGGCATGGCCAATTTGCTCAGCGCGCACCGCGATCTGGCCAACCCACAGCACCGAGCTGAAGTCGCCGCATTGTGGGGCGTACCCGAAGTACCCGCCAAGCCCGGCCTGACCGCCGTTGAAATGTTCGAAGCTGCAGCCGATGGTCAAATCAAAGCACTTTGGATTGCCTGCACCAACCCTGCGCAATCCATGCCCGACCAAGCCACGGTTCGTCGCGCGCTGGAGCGGGCCGACTTTGTGGTGGTGCAAGAAGCCTTTGCCACCGCCGCCACCTGCGCCTGGGCCGACCTGCTTTTACCGGCCACCACCTGGGGTGAAAAAGAAGGTACGGTGACCAACAGCGAGCG
>CANBWK010000105.1 GCA_947373105.1 Comamonadaceae bacterium
GCAGATCATCAGGGCGGCGCCCAATGATTCTTCCATCAGCTTGTCCAGCGGCACGACTCGGCTGACCAGCCCTGAGCGCTCGGCTTCGTGTGCATCCATCATGCGGCCCGTCAATACCAGGTCCATGGCTTTGGCCTTGCCTAAAGCACGCGGCAAGCGTTGGGTGCCGCCCGCGCCGGGGATGATGCCGATTTTGATTTCGGGCTGACCGAATTTGGCGTTGTCGGCGGCAATCACAAAGTCGCACATCATCGCCAACTCGCAACCGCCGCCCAGGGCAAAACCGCTCACAGCGGCAATCACCGGTTTGCGGATGCTTCGAATGGACTCCCAATTGCGGGTGATGAAATCTTCTTTGTAAACATCGGCGAAGGTGAATTTGGCCATGGCCGAAATATCGGCACCAGCGGCAAAGGCTTTTTCGCTGCCGGTGATGATCATGCAGCCGATGGCGGAGTCCGCATCAAAGGCTTTCAGGGCTGCGCCCAATTCGTCCATCAATGCGCCATTCAAGGCGTTCAGGGCTTTGGGTCGGTTCAGGGTGATGATGCCAACCGCGCCGCCTTCGGTGCGGACTTCAATGTTTTCGTAGGCCATGTGCTGTCTCCAGTGTGAGCGTCAAATCAAGCGAATGACGTCACTATACCTATCGCCCTGACAGCCCACTTGCAGGGCAGGGGTAGCGTTGGGAACCTAGGGTAAACCAAGGGGATAATTAACCAACCGATCGGTCGGTTAATGGTACATTTTCTAATCTGGAGATTTTCATGACCGACATCAATACATCCACTGTCTTGTACGAAGAGCGCGGCGCTGTGGCGCTGGTGACGCTCAACCGGCCTGCTGCTTTGAACAGTTTTGACCGTCAAATGCACCACGATCTGTGGATTGCGTTCGACAAGGCCGAAGCCAATCCAATCATTCGGGCCATGGTGCTCACGGGTGCGGGTCGAGGCTTTTGTGCGGGTGCTGACCTCTCGTCTTTCGACTTTACCCCTGGTGCCGACAGGATCGCCCGCGCTGATCCGGGGCCCGTTATTGATCAAGCTTTTAACCCGACCACGCGGCGCATTCAGTCTTTGCGCATGCCCATCATCGCCGCCGTCAACGGCGTGGCGGCGGGGGCCGGTGCATCGGTGGCGATGGCATGCGATATCGCCATCGCATCACCGCAGGCCAGTTTCATTCAAGCTTTCAGCAAAATCGGTTTGATTCCCGACGCAGGCAGCAGCTGGTTACTGGTCGAGCGCTTGGGCTTGGCCCGTGCGATGGCGCTGACCCTCACGGGGGACAAATTGCCCGCGCAACAGGCCAAAGAGTGGGGTTTGATTTGGGAGGTCGCAGAGGACAGCGTGGCTGCAGCCATCGCCATGGCGGAGCGCTTGGCGGTGATGCCCACCAAGGCGCTGGTGGCCAGCCGAGCGTTGTTGCAAGGCGCGACCACACGCAGCTTGTCAGAGCACCTGGATTTGGAGCGTGATACCCAGTCGGCGATGGGGCGTACCCATGATTACTTTGAAGGTGTGCAAGCATTTCTGGAAAAGCGCCCTGCGCAGTTCAAAGGCGAATGATGCAAGACGCCAAAGACATTGCCCGTCAGGTGGGCGAAACCCTGTTCGCAGTCGACATCGCCTCCAAAGACACCATGGGCATGGCGTTGGTCAGTTGCGAGCCTGGTCGTGCCGTGATCCGCATGACCGTGAAAGAGTTGCACCTGAACGGTCACCAAATCTGCCATGGCGGATTTATCTTCACACTGGCCGATTCGACTTTTGCCTTTGCGTGCAACAGCTACAACAAGAACGCCGTGGCGGCGGGTTGCAGCATCGAATTTTTGAAGCCCGGCAAGCTAGGCGACGTGTTGACCTGCGAAGGCATTGAGCAAACGCTGAGCGGGCGCCATGGCATTTATGACATGAAAGTCAGTAACCAGAACGGCGAAGTGATTGCGATGTTCCGAGGCAAGAGTGCTCAGATTCAAGGCACCGTGATCCCGGAATAAGTTAATGAATTGGGGGACAGGTCTTCAGCCCTGTCCCCCGCAGATTAAGTGGAGTTTTGAATGAGCCCAAAAGCCTTCCCCCTTGAGCCGATTGAAAAGGCCAGCATCGATGAGCTGCGTTCCTTGCAACTCAAACGACTGCAGTCGACTTTGCAGCACGCCTATGCCAACTCGGCCGTTTACCGCGCCAAGTTTGATGCCGCTGGTGTTCATCCAGACGACTGCAAAACACTGTCCGACATTGCCAAGTTTCCGTTCACCACCAAGGCCGACCTGCGCGACAGCTACCCGTTTGGCATGTTCGCCGTGCCGCGCGAAAAGTGCGCTCGCATTCATGCTTCGAGCGGCACCACCGGCAAACCCACGGTGGTGGGCTACACCCTGAAGGACATTGACACATGGGCCACCGTGGTGGCCCGCAGCATTCGCGCAGGAGGCGCCAAGCCTGGAGACATGGTGCATGTCAGTTATGGCTACGGTTTGTTCACCGGCGGCATGGGTGCGCACTACGGCGCTGAAAAACTGGGCCTCACTGTGGTGCCATTTGGCGGCGGCCAGACCGAGCGCCAGGTGCAGTTGATCCAAGACTTCAAGTCCAACATCATCATGGTCACGCCCAGCTACATGCTGGCGATTGCCGATGAGTTCGAGCGCCAGGGCATCGACCCTAAAACCAGCTCGCTGCGCATCGGTATTTTTGGCGCCGAGCCTTGGACCAATGACATGCGTGCAGCGATTGAAAAACGCATGAACATCGACGCGGTGGACATTTATGGCTTGTCCGAAGTGATGGGGCCGGGTGTGGCCAGTGAATGCATCGAAACCAAAGACGGCCCGACCATCTGGGAGGACCACTTCTATCCCGAGATCATCAATCCCGAGACGGGCGAGCCGGTGGCCGACGGCGAGATGGGCGAGTTGGTCTTCACCAGCCTGACCAAAGAAGCACTGCCCATCATCCGCTACCGCACGCGTGACTTGACGCGCCTGCTGCCCGGCACTGCACGCACCATGCGCCGCATGGAAAAGATCACCGGCCGCAGCGACGACATGATGATCATCCGGGGTGTCAACGTGTTCCCCTCACAGATTGAAGAGCTCATTTTGAAGCGCCCTGAGTTGGCACCGCATTACCAATGCGTGCTGACCCGAGAAGGCCCGATGGACAACTTGAAAGTGGTGGTGGAAACCAGCACCGGCATTGCGCAAGACAGCATCGAAGCGCGTGCAGCCGCCAAAATGTTGCAGCATGAGATCAAGGTCTACATCGGCTCCAGTGTCGAGATCGAGTTACGCACCGAAGGCGGCGTTGAGCGCAGCCAAGGCAAGGCCAAGCGGGTGGTGGATTTGCGCGGGAAGTAGGGCATCAAAAGTTGATGTATTGCCAGCAGGCAAGCGCCAACAAAGGGTATCGCCAGCAGGCTGGCTCCTACAAAGGGTAGCCTGTAGGAGCTTGCCTGCAAGCGATCATCCAAGCTTACACCCCGGGCCACTGACCTGTTTTGCGGCCCGCAGGCACAACCAAGCGCCAGGTCACCGACTTGGGCGGCAGGCTCAAAGGCAGGCGCAACAATCGTTTGTCGCGTGACACCCAGGCGGTGAACTTTTTTTCTGCGCCGAGCAATACCTTTAACTCATCGAGTTTGTTCAAACGCCAGCTGCCGCCTTGGCCGCGTGCGCCAACGTCAAGGCCCAGCCACTCATCCCCCGAGGCCAGCCCCGCCCGTTCTGCCGCTCCTCCACGCAAAATCACTTTGATCTGAACCCCTGCGGCGCCATCCACTGAGCGCAAGCCCAAGCGCTGTGCCATTTGCGCTTCATCGTCATGAACCAGCAGACCTTGCGCCGTGAGCAGGGCTCGCAGGGGCAATTCAGCGGTACTGTGCACCCATGCCTTGATTTCTTTTTTCCAACTCCGTCCCGTGAGTTCTTGCAAGACAGCCAATAAATCGGTTTCTTGCATCGGACCCGCTTTGCAGCGCTGCCACAGGCCGCGCATCACATCGTCCAATGTGGCCGCACTGCTTGCACGCAGCGTCAAGTCCAGACACAGCGCCACCAAGGCTCCCTTGGTGTAGTAGCTCACCGTGGCGTTGGGCGTGTTTTCGTCTTGACGGTAATACTTCACCCAAGCGTCAAAGCTCGATTGCGCAACGGTTTGCACTTGGCGCCCCGGGGTTTGCATGACTTGGTTGATGGTTGTGTTCAGCAATTTGAAGTAGGTGGCGTCGTCAATCACACCCGCGCGGCGCAAAAGCAAGTCGTCGTAGTAACTGGTGAAGCCTTCAAAAAACCAAAGCAACTGCGTGTAATTTTCCTGGGTGTAGTCATATTGCGCTAATTCAAAGGGGCGCAATTGCTTGACGTTCCAAGTATGGAAATATTCATGGCTGATCAAGCCGAGCAGCGTGGTGTAGCCCTCGCTGGTCTTGGGTTCGCCAACACGCGGCAAGTCGCGGCGACCGCAAATGAGTGCGGTCGAGTTGCGGTGTTCCAGGCCGCCGTAGCCATCGTCTACGGCATTGAGCATAAACACATAACGTTTGTGCGGTGTGTTTTGCAGCGAGCCTTTGGCGCCATGCCAGAATTGAATTTCGGTTTCGCAAATTTTTCGGGCGTCAGCGATCAAGCGCTCTTTGTCAAACGAGGGCAGGGCGCCGGCCACCACAAATTGGTGATGCACGCCGCAGGCGGTGAACTCTCCCCGCCAAAATGCGCCCAGCTCCACCGGGCAGTCCACCAATTCGTCGTAGTGGGCTGCGCTGTAAGTGCCAAAACCTTGTTTGTTGACTTTGATGGGATGCAAGCCTGTGGCGACTTGCCATTGGGGTTGGCTGGCAACAGGCACCAACTGCAAACGGTGCGTCTGCTGCTCTTGTCCATGCACCCGTAAAAACAGGCTGGTGCCGTTAAAGAAGCCGCGTGATGCATCCAGCCAAGCCGTACGAACCGAGTTGTCCAATGCGTAGACCTCGTAGGACAGGGACAGTGGCGCATCGGCATCGCTGTGTATGGTCCAAGTGCATTTGTCTTGTTGCAGGAGTGCACACGCTTTACCGTGCTGTCGAGCTTGCAGTTGTTGCAAGTTTTTAGCGAATTCGCGAACCAGATAACTGCCCGGAATCCACACCGGCAGAGAGACGATCTGTTGGGCGGCCGGCGTGGGGATCGTCAGGCTGACGCGGAAAAGATGGGCATGCAGAGAAGCAACTTCAACGGTGTAGTGCAGAGCAGCTTGAGTCATGGGGTTATGTGTAAATCAGGTGGCACCTGCGGCAAAGAAGCAGCTTAAAGAAGAGACGATCGTTAAGTGCAAACGCAAAGTTAACCAGGCACCCAAACCAGCCGCCGGCCAGGTGCGGCGGTCCATGACGTAACAGGCAATCAAAATGGCCCCCAGCAGGGGCAAGCCAGCAAATGCCGGCATCATGATGGCCACCCAGGCCAGCAAGGGTGCAATCACACCCCAAACAAAATGAACGGGGGGCGCATTGTGCGAGGTGATCGCATTGCGAAAACCTATGCCCCAATGGATACCCCCTAAAAAGGACACGATCACCGCCCCATAACCGGCCATGGCCAGGGCGATGAAGGGGTGCAATTCAGCGTCCACCAGCCATAACAAAAAAGCCAGCAATACAAAGGGCGCCAAACCGGCATAACTCAGGCGGCTGATCAAGAGCCAGGTGGTGTCTTCGGTGCGATGCATGGTGATGTGCGGATTTATTTGACGGAGGCCAGTAATTTTTCAATTTGTTTGGCGTCAATGGCGCCAGGGACACGCGAGCCGTCGGCAAAGAAAAGTGCGGGCGTGCCGGTGACGCGGTTCTTTTTGCCGAACTCGACATTGGTGTCTACTGCACTGGCGTCGCATTTGACGACTGGTGGCGTGACGCCGTTCAGCATCCAGTCATTCCAGGTTTTGGCTTTGTCTTTGGCACACCAGATGTTCTTGGCTTTGGCTTGAGAGTCTTCGCCTAGGATCGGAAACAGAATGTGGTAAATCGTCACGTTATCAATTTTGGCCAGATCTGCTTCAAATCGCTTGCAGTAACCACAGTTCGGGTCGGCAAAGATGGCCAGTTTGCGTTTGCCATTGCCGCGTACTTGGGTGAAAGAATTTTTGAGCGGCAAGTTATTGAATTCGATGGCCGTGAGTTTGTCGATACGCTCTTCGGTGAGGTTGCGCTTTTGCTTGAGGTCAATGAGCGAGCCCTGGATCAGGTAGTTGCCTTCGGCATCGGTGTAGTAGATGTCGCTGCCGTTGATGCGAATTTCAAACAAACCGGCTATAGGCGTCTTACTGATTTCGTCAATTTTGGCCAAGGAGGGCAAGCGCTCGGCCAGGTTTTTACGCAAACTGGTTTCATCTGCATGGGCACTGAAGCTCAAGGTCAAACTTAAAAACAGACTTAAGCCGACCAGAGCAGTCACGACAAGGCGGAGTACATTCATGTGGTGCTTCTTTTGAAAATTTCGTATCAACGCATGGCGTTGGCAGTGGCCCAGCGTTTCAGCGGGCCGAGTTTGTCAAAGGCGCTCAGTCCCCAATTGCGCAAGGGCTGCCAAGGCGCGCCGGGCTGGGCAAAGAGGTTTTGCAACTGGTCGGTTAACCAGCCCATGGATTTGACATCGGCTTGCCTCGCGCGCTCATAGCGGCGAAGCAGTTTCATGTCGCTGAGGGGCCGCCAAAATTCACGTTCACCCAAGACCTTGGCCAGTTCTGCGACATCGGCCAGGCCGACATTCAAACCTTGTCCTGCCAAGGGGTGCATGGCGTGTGCGGCATCGCCCGCCAATACATAGCTGCGGCCTGGCTGGCCAGGCATGGTGCCAGCCCAACGCGAGGCATGCGCCAATTGCAAAGGCCATACCGCACGCGGACCCGACAAGGTCATGGGGCCTAATGAGTGGTGGCAGGCTTCTGCCAGCGCTTGCACAAAGTCTGCCTCTGGCAAAGCCAGCAGTGCAGACGCTTTGGCTGGGGGCAAAGACCATACGATGGCCACCTCTTGGCTGTCCGCGCCGCCTATGGGCAACAGGGCCAAGATATCGGCTTGGGCCTGAGATGCACCCGATTGAAACCATTGGCGAGCCGTTTGTTGGTGCGGCAAAGCACAACGAACCCGTGTGGCCAATGCGTGCTGGTCGTAAGCTTTGACATCAAAAACCACGCCCAATTCTGCGCGCGTGCGGCTGGCGCGGCCTTCGCAAATCACAGTCAGAGGCGCTTGCACGTTGTCTATTGATTCATGGCCAAAGGTTTCGATCAGAGGCTGAAATTGCACGGCAGATGCCAGGCGCTCTTCGAGGGCGGGGACATCGACCATCCAGTTCAAAGCCTCCACACCTTGTTCACTGGCGCGAAAATGAAGTTCGCCGCCATGGTCGCCAAAGACCAGCATGTTCAAGACGGGTGTGGTGGCCAGGCCTTCGGGCCAGCAGCGAACCGATTCCAATAATTGACGGGCTGCGACATTCAGGGCGTAGGCGCGGACATCGCTGTGGGCCTCAGGTTGAACAGTCGGAGCCGTTTGCACCAGCGCTACCCGTAAACGCTGATTGGCCAAGAGCAAGGCCAAGGTGCGGCCTGCGATACCGCAGCCGCGAATGCATATGTCAAAGTGGAGGGCCATGCCTGTGATTGTAGGAGGCTAATCGACCTTGGCCGAAGGAGGCCACAGGAGTTCACGTCCGGTGCGTAGGGTGAATGCGCGGATATCTTCAGGACTGTCCAGATCGATTCTGTAATGGGCGTTTGGGGTGCCCCAGCGATACACCTGAGTGGGGTGAGCTTGTTGCCACTGCCGCCCACCCGATTCGCCCGAGGCGGCCAGCAAGTCTTGCCGCACGGAGTCGCTGAACATCACGGGGTTGCCGGGCAAGCCTTCCACAATGGGTTGAGTGAACTCGCAGCCCGCAGGCCGGTGCACGTGGGCTTGCATCAGATTGGTGATTTCATGGGCACCCACCAAGGGCTGATCGGCCAGACCAATGCAATAAGCGTCCATAGAAATCGACGCCTTTTCAGGCCAAGCCGCCAAACCCATGCGCAAGGACGATGCTTGGCCTTCTTCGGGGTGCGGGTTGCGCACAACGCGGACGTCTAGCCCTTGTATTGCAGTTTCAATTTCGTTGGCGTAATGGCCTAAAACGACCACGACTTCGACTGCGCCTGCGCTGTGAAAAGCGTCTATTTGCCTTCTGATCAGACTCAATCCTTCAAGTTGCAAAAGACATTTAGGCATTAGCCCCATGCGAGAAGCGGAACCCGCTGCAAGCAACACGGCGCCAACACGGGGCCGCTGGGTGGCGTTGGGCGATGTCATTGGCAGGCTGTCCATTTGCTTTGGGAAGTGTTCTGGTTCACAGCTTGAATTACAGCATGTCAGTCGCTGAACATTACAATTGAAGGGTTACCCCTGCCCTCTCCAAAGCTTGGATCGGGTATTTGACCACGCCCATCAGGGGCTGCTGGCGTTGTGGGGCTCCCCAGACTAAGGATGAAAGATGAGTTTGAAATGTGGCATCGTGGGCTTGCCCAACGTGGGGAAATCCACCCTGTTCAATGCCTTGACCAAGGCCGGTATTGCGGCAGAGAACTACCCTTTTTGCACGATTGAACCCAACGTGGGTGTGGTCGAGGTGCCTGATGCCCGTTTGCAACAGCTGGCCCAGATCATCACCCCTGAGCGCATCGTGCCGGCCATTGTGGAGTTTGTGGACATTGCCGGGCTTGTGGCGGGCGCCAGCACTGGCGAAGGCTTGGGCAACAAGTTCTTGGCCCACATTCGCGAGACCGACGCCACCATCAACGTGGTGCGCTGTTTTGAAGACGACAATGTGATTCACGTCTCTGGCAAGGTCGACCCGATCTCGGACATCGAAGTCATCCAGACCGAGTTGTGCCTGGCCGACTTGTCGGCTGTAGAAAAAGCCCTGCACCGCGTCACCAAAACCGCACGCTCAGGCGACAAGGAGTCCATCAAGCTGGTGGCCATTCTGGAAAAGTGCCAGCTTGCCTTGAACGACACCAAGCCGGTGCGCACCATCGACTTCAGCAAAGAAGAGTTGCCTTTGCTCAAGCAGTTCTTTTTAATCACAGCCAAGCCTGCCATGTTTGTGGCCAACGTGTCCGAAGACGGTTTTGAAAACAACCCCTTGCTGGACCGGCTCAAAGCCTACGCGGATGCGCAAAACGCCCCCGTTGTGGCCATCTGCGCCAAGCTGGAAGCCGAAATGAGCGAGATGAGCGACGAGGATCGCTTGATGTTCCTTGAAGAGCTTGGCCAGGAAGAGCCGGGCCTGAACCGCCTGATTCGGTCGGCTTACAAGTTGCTGGGCTTGCAAACTTATTTCACAGCCGGTGTGAAAGAAGTGCGCGCCTGGACGGTTCATATCGGCGACACTGGCCCCCAAGCGGCGGGTGTCATTCATACCGACTTTGAAAAAGGCTACATCCGCGCCCAGACCATTGCTTTTGACGACTTCATTGCCTGCAAGGGCGAGCAAGGCGCCAAAGACGCGGGCAAGATGCGCGCTGAAGGCAAAGAATACGTTGTAAAAGATGGCGATGTGATGAACTTCTTGTTCAGTTCCTGATCGCCAGCCCCCACCCTTGAAAGTTCGAGATGTCCAAATTACGTTTGAGTTTTGCTTGCTGGAACTATGACCGCACGCGGGCTTTGATGGATGGGTCAGTGGCTGTAGACGGTATCGACCTGAACTACTTGAATCTTCCGGTTGAAGAAACCTTTTACCGCCAAGCCCGGTTCCAAGAGTTTGATGTTTGCGAGATGTCGCTGTCGTCTTATTGCGTTTCTCTGCACCGCCCAGACCGGCCTTTTGTGGCGATCCCGGTATTTCCTTCGCGTTTTTTCCGTCACTCTTGCATTTATGTGAATGCCAACTCGGGCATCAAGGAGCCGAAAGATCTGATCGGCAAGCGCATTGCCAGCCCCGAATACCAAATGACCGCGCCGGTCTGGATTCGTGGCATCTTGTCAGACCATTACGGTGTGCCGGTGGACGCGCAGCCCTACCTTTTTGGCGGCGAAGAAGAAACCGGTCGCATTGAAAAACTCAAGCTGCAACTGCCCCCCAACATCCAGGTGCACCCCATCGGGCCGGACCAGACCTTGTCGAAAATGCTGCACGACGGTGAGCTCGATGCGCTTTACACCGCACGCATGCCGTCTTCCTTTTTGAAGGGCGATGGCAAGGTCAAACGCTTGTTTGAAAACTATGTCGATGTGGAGCGCGCTTACTACCGCCAGACAGGCATCTTCCCGATCATGCACACCGTGGTGATGCGCCGTGAGGTCTACGAGGCCAACCGTTGGATCGCGCAGTCGCTGACCAAGGCTTTCATTGAAGCGCAAAAACGCACCTACGAAGACCTTTACGAAACCGCCGCCCTCAAGGCCATGCTGCCTTGGCTGACCGCGCACGTCGAAGACGCACGCCGAGAGTTTGGCCCCGACTGGTGGTCGTATGGCTTGGAAAAAAACACCCAGGTGCTGGAGACCTTTACCCGTTACCACCATGAGCAGGGCTTGTCGCCGCGCAAGTTGTCTCCGCAAGAATTGTTTGCGCCCGAGTCGCTCGAAGCCTTCAAGATTTAAAGCGCCCGCATGTTGGAGGCGCTGACCCCTGATGCCGTCTGGATGCTGCTGGCCTGCAGCGTGGCCTTTGTGCTGGGTGGCCTGGTCAAAGGTACCCTCGGCGTGGGTTTGCCTTTGGTGGCGGTGCCTTTGTTGTCGCTCATCCTGGGTGGGCACCGCGCCATTGCCTTGGTGGTGGCCCCTGTTATTTATTCCAACGTGCTCCAGGCCTTGGAAGGCGGTTTGTTGAAAGACAGCGTGCGCCGTTTTTGGCCGATGATGCTGGCGCAGTCCGTCTTTACCGTGCTGACCATCAAGCTCACCTTGGATTTATCGGCGCGTAACCTCAATCAGATGGTGGCTTTTTCGGTGCTCTTGGCCTTGGCCTTGATGACCTTCACGCCGCAATTTACGATTTCACCGCGCCGCGAAAAATGGGCCAGCGCATTGGTCGGTGGTTTGTCGGGCCTGATTGGTGGTGTCTCCTCCCTCACCGGCCCGATCATCATCACCTACATGATGTCACTCAAACTCCAGCGTGAAGAATTTGTGGGTTGCATCAGCATCATTTATTTGGCTGCGGCTGTCCCCATGTATCTGGCGATGTATGGCTATGGCCGTATGGAAAACGCCGACTTGGTCGGCTCGGTGATTGGTCTTTTGCCCATGGCGCTGGGCTTGGCCGCAGGTAAAAAGCTGCGCAACCGCTTGAGCGAAAAAGCGTTCCGCCGTGTGCTTTATGCTTTTCTTTTGCTCTTGTCGATCCTGCTGATCGTGCGTTGAGATGGTTCTGCGCGAAGACGGTTCAAGCAAGCCCCGGAAAAATCCACAGCATGGCCGCAGTCATGCAGAGATAGCGTAAAAACTTACCCATGGCCATGTACGCCACGCAAGGCCAAAAAGGCAATTGAAGCCACCCTGCCATGGCACACAATGGATCACCCACGACAGGTAGCCAAGACAACAAGCAGGCCTTAGGCCCCAAGCTGCCCAGCCATTTCAAGGCCCGCAAGTGGGTGGTCGTGTGAAACTTATGACTCACGGCCTTGTTGGCCCCAAAGCCCATGCCCCAGCTGACCATGCCCCCCAATGTGTTGCCAAGGGTCGCGACAGTGATGGCGGCCCAAAACAATTCGGGGTTGAGTGAGACCAGTCCAAACACTGCGGGCTCCGACCCCAAGGGCAGCAAGGTGGC
The DNA here is from genome assembly GCA_947373105.1 of Comamonadaceae bacterium. GTDB lineage: Bacteria > Pseudomonadota > Gammaproteobacteria > Burkholderiales > Burkholderiaceae_C > Limnohabitans_A. Next base: position 11,801 of record CANBWK010000105.1, read on the forward strand.
CGAAATGAATGAGACGATAAAAACTGTGGACAGGCCGTTTTGCGGCAGCGACAGCCATGCCAACAAAAGGGTAATGTGAGCGTGAATCCAAGTTTCCATGTGGGACACAGTGTAGCTTTGCCTTTTGCAGAATGGGGCTTCAAAATCAGACTGAATTTCTTAGCACACTCCGCTTTCAGCTGCTGAAATTTTAAGCAATTACAATCGTGCCTCCTTTTTAAGCAAATCCATTCCTCACCTGGCCCTGTTCAATGCAGATCGGTTCCCACTCCTTGCCGAACAATGTGTTTGTCGCGCCCATGGCGGGCGTGACGGACCGCC
>CANBWK010000106.1 GCA_947373105.1 Comamonadaceae bacterium
GATCCTCGGGTTGTGGACAGCACCGGTGCTTTGGAACTCAAAGAAGTGCCCAAGCGCATGCTCATCTTGGGCGGCGGCATCATCGGCCTTGAAATGGGCACGGTTTACAGCACGCTTGGCGCACGCCTGGACGTGGTGGAAATGATGGACGGCCTCATGCAAGGCGCTGACCGCGATTTGGTCAAGGTCTGGCAAAAGATGAATGCCAAGCGCTTTGACAACATCATGCTCAAGACCAAAACCGTGGGTGCACGCGCTTTGCCCGAAGGCATTGAGGTCACGTTCGAGAGCGCCGAGCCCGGTGGCACGGCGCCTGCGCCTCAGGTGTACGACCTCGTGTTGCAAGCTGTGGGCCGCACACCCAACGGCAAAAAACTCGCCGCTGAAAAAGCGGGCGTGTCGGTGACCGACCGTGGCTTCATCAACGTCGACATTCAAATGCGCACCAACGTGCCGCACATCTTTGCCATTGGTGACATCGTGGGCCAGCCCATGTTGGCACACAAGGCAGTGCACGAAGCACACGTGGCGGCTGAAGTCATCGCGGGTGAACTGCAAGGCAACAAAGAGCTGGCAGCTGCTGCATTCAACGCACGCGTCATCCCAAGCGTGGCCTACACCGACCCCGAAGTGGCATGGGTCGGCTTGACCGAAGACCAGGCCAAAGCGCAAGGCATCAAGGTGAAAAAGGGCTTATTCCCTTGGTCGGCTTCAGGCCGCGCCATTGCGAACGGTCGCGACGAAGGCGTAACCAAACTGCTGTTTGACGACAGCCCGGAAGCACATGGCCACGGCAAGATTTTGGGCGGCGGCATGGTGGGCACACACGCGGGCGACATGATTGGCGAGATCGCGCTGGCCATCGAGATGGGTGCCGACGCAGTGGATATCGGCAAAACCATCCACCCACACCCCACGCTGGGCGAAAGCATCGGCATGGCGGCGGAGGTGGCGCACGGTAGTTGCACGGACTTGCCGCCTAGCAAAAAGTAAGCAACATCAAGCAAGCGTCATCAGCGCTGCACAAAGCAAAAGCCCCGGGCGGGAAACTGTCCTGTGCTTTGTGCTTTGCGCGCTCTTACAGTCTCCGCAGAAACTTGGGTTAAGCAACCCATTCCCAACCCAAGCTGAGTCGACCCAGCCGGTGCATCCCAAGCGCCCGTCGCACTGTCTCTGGGCGGTGCTGATGGCCCGCATCTAAGAGGTGTTCCCTCTGGTATGCCCGATCTGTGGCGGTCAGTTGCGCATCATCGCCTTCATCACGCACAGCACCGACATCCGCCACATACTGGACCACATCGGGGTGGATTCAGAGCCACCGCGCATCACACCCGCACGCGGGCCGCCGCTGTGGGACGGGTGCGACGATGCGCAGATGGGCGAAGGTATAGACGTTCCCCCCAGATGGGGATGATGTGGCCCATCTGGCACCAGAATTTGAGGTCGATCAGCGCGTCAGTTGGTGAGTTGAGTTGGTGCATGGGCGAGAGTCAGATATTTTCGGGCTCCTGCATCCACGACGGGATGTCGCGTTGGCCGTGCAGCACGCGCCAGACATCAATTTGCTCTGGGCGCTCGACGTAAAAAACGAGATGGGGATAGCGCGCCAGTGGCCAGAAGCGCAGACCGGGCAGGTTCAATTCGTGGGCGTAACGTGGCGATCCGGTAGCCGGATGGCGACTGATGTGCGCATAAGCCTACTCCAAGGCATCAATGAAGCCGAGCGCCGCTTGCTCAGCACCTTCGCTGAGGTAGTAGGCAATCGCATCGTCAATGTCCCGGTTGGCCAGCTCACGCGGAACGACAGGCTTGGCTGTCACCCGCGAGCACCGTCCTTAGCCGCCATGCGCACCCGGTCACGCAGCCCCTCAAAGTAGGCCGGATCGGCTGGGGCTGCCGGTGCAGATGCCGCGCCCGCAAGCAGGAGGCCGCGCAGGTGCAGGCGATCCTGATCTTTGCGGATCAGCTCGCGCACGTATTCGCTGCTGGTGCCGTAGCTGCCTTGACTGACCTGCTCATCCACGAAGGACTTGAGCGTGTCGGGTAGGGAAATGTTCATTGTGCTCATGGCTCAAGATGAGTCGGTTTGGCAAAATTTGGCAAGATTCATTTTTTGTGTCTGACTGGCCAGGCTACTTGTCTGGAGACAAGCTTCGGCATGGGCATCACTGTGCTGGTGGGATCTATGACCTATTTCAGCAAAGGGGACCTGCAGCTGTTGTCCGTGCTTTCGGCTTGTGCCGCAGCACACGCTTGTTTTTTTAACCCTGCGGCGAAACACCAACCACCCGCGCATGCAAAACAAACGTGATCAGCCCCCAAAGACCAGCACCAGCGACGACCGCGATGAGCGTGGTAGATATTTTGGGGCGAGTGGGAGGCACAGTTTCAACTGAAAAATGCGCTTGGCTTTCGGCTTTGGCACGGTCGCGTGCACGGGCAGATTTGAAGTTCATAACGGACCACACCAAAAAAGCGCCGAACAAAATGAGATCGGCCAAATTGCCATTGGACAGCAAATGTGCCAAGGCCCACACCTTGACTGACAACACCATGGGGTGACCCAGGCGCACTTTGAAATGATTCGCTGGGATGTGCGCTGCAACCAGCAAGATACTGGCAAACAACATCAGCAACACACTGATATGCCGCGCCGCGATGGGGGGCTGCCATATGAAAACCGGCTGCAGTTGCACTTCTGCATACCCAACGATCAGTCCATAAAAACCCAGCAAAGACACCAAGGCGTAGACCGCTTTGAAAGGCTTTTCACCCCAGGCCGCAAGGGTTCGGGTTCGCCATTCGTCAGCAAAGATGCGCGTTGAATGCGCGCCTAAAAAAAGAACCAAGCCCAAAATCAACCAAGTCATGCAAACTCCTTGTAAAGGACAGAACACGCATTGTGCAATACTGGGGATCCGCTTGTTTGCTTGCCTATCTGTCCCATGAATCTTGAAAAATACCTGTTGGCGATTGGTCTGTTGCTTGTCGGTCCGATGAGCTGGGGCGCTGACGAGGTTTTGCGTATCGGCTCCAAGCGTTTTACCGAGTCTTACATCCTGGCCCACGTGTTGGCGCAGACAGCACAATCTGCAACAGCGAATGGTAAGGCAAACAAAGTCGAGGTGCTGGCCGGTTTGGGCAACACGGCCATCGTTTACGCCGCCTTGAAGGCCGGCAACATCGACCTCTATCCCGAATACCTCGGCACAATCGACCAGGAAATTCTCAAGAACAAGACGCCGTCGAGCTTGGCCCTTATGCGTGAGCAACTCAAACCCCTGGGCTTGGGCGTTGACATTGCCCTGGGTTTCAATGACGGCTATGCGCTGGCGATGCGGGCCGATCGGGCACAGGCCTTGGGTGTGAGCAAACTGTCAGATCTGGCCGGTCATCCTGCGTTGCGCTTGGGCTTGAGCAATGAGTTCATTGGCCGCGCCGACGGCTGGCCCGGTCTGGCCAAGCGTTATGGCTTGCCGCAGCAGCCAACTGGCCTTGACCACGGTCTGACTTACGACGCCTTGAGTGGCGGCCAGACCGATGTGATTGACATCTACACGACCGACGCCAAGATTGCACACTTGGGCCTGCGCGTGCTGCAAGACGATGGCGCGCATTTTCCGCGTTATGACGCGGTCGTTTTGTACAGACTCGATGTGCCCCAGCGCTTTCCTGCCGCCTGGCGCGCTTTGCAGGGTTTAACCGGCAGCATCGACGAGCCGGCCATGATTGCGATGAACGCCAAGGCCGAACTGCAGGGCAAAAGCTTTGAAGCCATTGCTGCAGAACACCTGTCGCCGAGTGCGAAAACAGTGGCAGCTCCAACTGGTTTTTGGGGCAAGTTGTGGGGACCCGACCTGCCTCGCCTGATCTTGCAGCACCTGAATCTGGTCATGTCTTCGGTCGGGCTGGCGAGCTTGATCGGGTTGCCGCTGGCGATGCTGGTCGCGCCGCATGCGCGTTGGCGTGGCTTGTTGCTGGGTTTTTGTGGTTTGTTGCAAACGGTGCCTTCGCTGGCGCTGCTGGCTGCGCTGATTTCGTGGGTTGAACGCATTGGCAGTTTGCCGGCCATGTTGGCGCTGACGCTTTATGCTTTATTGCCCATCATGCGCAATACTTGCACGGGTTTGGCTGAGGTACCGGCGGGGCTCAAGCAGGCCAGCAAGGCGCTGGGCCTGACGCACTGGCAAAGCCTGCGTTTGATTGAACTGCCGCTGGCCTTGCCCGTGGTGTTGGCGGGCATCAGAACGGCGACGAGTATCGCAGTCGGCACGGCAACGATTGCTGCCTTTATCGGCGCCGGCGGCCTGGGTGAGCGCATCGTCACAGGCTTGGCCTTGAATGACCGCGAGCTGCTGTTGGCCGGCGCTTTGCCAGCGGCCGCACTGGCGCTGTTGTTCGAGGCGGCGTTTGCGGTGCTGGCGCGAGGCCTTAGCGCGCCAGTCGGTACCCGCAACTTGCGCTTGCCATCATGACTTTATCTTGAGCGCTTCATTGAAAGCGTTGATTTGAAGTTTGACCCCTGCGATCATGGACCCCAGGTCTGATGTAATCATCACCAAATCAAAACCACGCTTGACGGCGGCTGCAGCAAACTCCGCACTGGCGCAATGCATGCAAACTTTTTTACCATGGCGGTGCGCGACTTCTTTGATACGGTCACAGGTTGACATGTGAAGTGGGTCGGGGTTGTCAGCACGTGGGGCCATACCCAAGGCATATGACAGATCAGCGGGGCCGATGTAAATAGCATCCACGCCAGGTGTTGCACAAATTTCCTCCAAATTGACCAAGCCTTCTTTGGTCTCGATCATGGCCATCAAAATGATGTCGTCATTTGCTTTTGCAAAATAATCGGGACCGTGAATTTGCAAGGCACGAACAGGGCCTGAGGAACGATCACCTGCTGGCGGATAGCGGCAAGCAGACACGGCCTTGCGGGCTTCTTCTGCGTTGTTGATAAGGGGAACAATGATTGCGGAGGCGCCAAAGTCCAAGGCTTTCATGATGGCCGCGGGCTCGTTCCAACCCACTCGAACAACAGGAGTTGCATCGGTCGCTGAGACCCCTTGCAGCATTTCCATCAGCGAGCTCAGTCCCGTCTCGCCATGTTGCATGTCAATGCACACGGCATCAAAACCTTGACTGGCCATCATTTCAGCAGTGAAGCTGTTGGCTATGGACAGCCATCCCAAGGTCACCGGCTTGCCTTGCGCCCACAGTTGTTTGATTTTGTTCGGTTTCATGTTGGATCCTTGTTGTTAACGTGATGAAGGAAATACTGATTTGAATTATTGAACGGATAGTGCGCTAAAGCGCCAAGACGTTCTGAATCTGCTTCATATATTTCCAAAATAAAGGGAAAACCCGTATGCGCGAGGGGCCTGCCCGAACCCTTATTAGAGCAGCGTGTCCATGTGAATTTTTTTTGTTTATACGCCACATGCAGACGGATGCGTGTGCCGCTTGGTGAGAGGTTTTTTCCCTTTGTCATGACCTACAAATCGGGCTAAACTAGCAACTATTTTGTGTTTTTTTGAGACACACTTTTGCACCACTTCGAGGCCTGTGACCTATGAAACTGACTCCTGAGCAATTAACCCAGTTCGACCGCGATGGTTACCTTTTCTTTCCCGGCCAGTTTTCTGCCGAGGAAACGCAGGCGCTTCTGGAAGCGGTGCCCGAGCTCTACGCCAAACGCGATGCCTTCAATGTGCGCGAAAAAGGTCGCGATGCAGTGCGCACCAATTTTGCGGCGCATATGGTCAGCAAGCCTTTTGGCAAGTTGGCCCGTCATCCGCGCATGATCGAGCCAGTGGAAATGCTGCTGGACGAAAAGCTCTACATGCATCAGTTCAAGATCAACGGCAAGATGGCTTTTGAAGGCGATGTTTGGCAATGGCACCAGGACTACGGCACTTGGCTGAACGACGACATGATGCCCACTGAGCGCGCCATGAATGTGGCCATTTTTCTGGACGATGTGAACGAGCACAACGGCCCCTTGATGTTCATTCCCGGCAGCCACAAGCGTGGCGTGGTGGAGGCCAAACACGATTTGTCCACCACCAGCTACCCGCTGTGGACGGTGGACAACGAGCTCATCACCACCTTGGTCGAGCGCGCAGGTGGGAAAAATGGCGGTATTGTCAGCCCCAAGGGTCCGGCCGGCTCCATGATTTTGTTCCACAGTTGTCTGGTCCATGCCTCCACAAGCAACCTCTCGCCCTGGAATCGTGTGGCAGTGTATTTGAGCTTATGCGCCGTGAGCAACCACATCCGCCGCCACAAGCGCCCCGAATACATTGCCCACCGCGACTTCACACCCATCGACTGCCTGCCCGACGACTGCCTGCTTAAAGATTACCCCGTCGACTTGCCTTGGAAAGACGGCATGCCCGGCAGCGCGCTGCAAACCTCTACCGTGCCTTTTGACGAACAGAAGGCCGCCGCATGAGTTTGTTTGCCAAACTTCAGCAACGCCAGTCAGAAGGTCGCCCGATTCGGGTCGGGCTGATCGGTGCGGGCAAATTCGGCTCCATGTACTTGGCGCAAATTCCGCGTACGCCCGGCGTGCATTTGGTCGGTATTGCCGACTTGTCGGTTGAGGGTGCCCGCGCCAACCTGAGCCGTGTCGGCTGGGAGGCCCAACGCATGCAAGCCGCGTCGCTGGACGCCGCCATCAAAGCCGGGACGACACATATTGGCGAGGACTGGCGCGCGCTGGTTTCGCATCCGTCAATTGACGTGATCGTTGAATGCACCGGCCACCCAATTGCGGCCGTAGACCATTGCTTGGAAGCCTTTGCGAACGGCAAGCATGTGGTCAACGTCACCGTGGAAGCAGATGCTTTTTGTGGCCCGTTGTTGGCGCATAAAGCGGCTCAAGCTGGTGTGGTTTATTCCCTGGCCTTTGGCGACCAACCGGCCTTGATTTGTGATCTTGTGGATTGGGCCCGCACTTGCGGCTTTCCGGTGGTTGCTGCCGGACGTGGCCACAAATGGTTGCCGCACTTTAACCAGTCCACCCCCGATACGGTGTGGGGTCACTACGGTCTCACGCCAGAACAGGCTTTGCGCGGAGGCCTCAACCCCAAAATGTTCAACAGTTTTTTGGATGGATCCAAACCCTCCATCGAGAGCAGCGCGGTGTCCAACGCCACTGGATTGGGCGTGCCCTCGAATGGGCTGCTCTACCCACCGGCCAGTGTGGAGGACATCCCCTTTGTGACGCGACCCATCAGCGAAGGCGGTGTGCTTGAGCGCAAAGGCATGGTCGAGGTCATCTCTTCCCTTGAGGCCAATGGCCGCAAGATTCCCTACGATATTCGCATGGGTGTTTGGGTCACGGTTGAGGCCGAGACCGACTACATCAAAAACTGTTTTGAGGAATACAACGCGCACACCGACCCCAGCGGGCGTTACTTCACGTTGTACAAGCGCTGGCACTTGATTGGCCTGGAGGTGGGCATGTCGGTGGCAAGCGTTGCGCTGCGCGGCGAACCCACGGGCGTGGCGATTGGCTGGAATGCCGATGTTGTGGCCACCGCCAAGCGCGATCTGCTCCCCGGTGAAATACTGGACGGGGAGGGTGGCTACACCGTTTGGGGTAAGTTGTTGCCGGCCGATACGTCCCGCAAGATGGGTGGCCTGCCGTTGGGCTTGGCGCACAACATTAAGTTGCTGCGACCCGTTCGTCAGGGGCAGTCATTGTGTTGGGACGATGTGGCCATAGACACCAGCACCCGCGCCTACAAACTGCGCCGTGAGATGGAAAACCATTTTGCGGTGCCGTTGACCTAAGTCGCCTATTGATCCCAGCTTAGAAAATCGCTGAAATTGTGGGCGAAAAAATAGCAATCGACAGGCCGACGCCAACACACCAAACCAAGGTACGCAAGGCCGCAACATTGGCCAGATACAAAGCCGTGTAAATGACCCGAGCGCCGATGAAAGCCATGGCAAGTTGGTCGGTACGGGCTTGGTCAATGCCTGCCATTTGCGCGGCAAGGACCGCAAAAATAAACAAGGGCAATGCTTCAAAACTGTTGTTTTGTGCGGCAACCGCGCGGGCACGCCAGCCCTCTTGAGAGGCTGCAAAAGCACGCGGGTTGTTGTTGTCATAACCCCCTTCGCTGCGTTTTTTGCCAGCCATGCTGGCTTTGGCAATACCCATTGTTAATACGGGCATCAAAGCAGCAATGAGCACTGTGGTGTTGGCAATAGTCATGAGGTCGCCTGTCGTGAGGTTGAGTAAATTGGACTTCGAATCTAACACGCAGGACGTGCAATTGCGCAACCGCCACAAGACAGTTGAGTGGTCAATCGTTGGTTCTACCCTGCAAGCTCCATCTGCTTATGGATGGCTGCGGTGGTGCTGTTCGTCATGGCGAGGCCACCTCCACCATGATTTCGTTGCGCCTGAACATGGGCAGCGTCCAAGGTGGGTCGTAACGTGACAATTGCGGCTGACCTATGACCTGCAGGGATTGTTGCTTGGCCCAAGCCAATGTCTCGTTGGTTTTTTCTTGTACCCGCGCCAGGGTGTTGAACCCCGCATAGCGATGCACCACCATGTATTTACGAGGGAGCTCGCTAAGAGTCACCGCGCTGTTGTTAGGCTTTGGGATATTCGCCAGGGTGTATTGGCTGGGCATCACAAAGTGGACGCGCCATTGACTGGCCCCTGCGATGGAGGTATTGCTTGAAAGCGGCTCGGTGGTCACCGGCGCTGTCATGGCTATTTTCGAAGATTGGGGCTCCATCGTCACAGGGGCGGTCATGGCAATTTTGGCCGCTTGCTGTGAGCCCACCGCAAGGTTGTTGCCAAAAATGAAGTCAGCAATCAGGCGAAAGCCTTTGCTGGACGCCGTGTCCATGTCGCCGTTCACCACGGTTTGGGCGATCAAGGTGGGCGCGTAATGCCGCAGCTCGAATGGCGCTTGCGATACGAGCACGTCATAGTGGGGTTCTTCAGTGGCCATGGCCGATTCCATTCCTAAAAACCCGACCAGCAAAGCGAGGAGGGCGGTGGTGTTTGTGCGCATCAGTGCAATGGTTCCAGTAAGTTGAGGGTAGGTGGACAAACCAGCGTTTCACAGCCAGAGCTTACGGTAAGTGCCGTCAGCGTCATAGTCCTCGGCCTGTTTGTCGGGATTGAAGCGTCTTGACCCTCTGGGGTCGGTGCCGCGACCACTGAGGTACAACCAGTTGCCTTGGTTGTTGTAAACATCAAAATCAATCAGCTGCGATTCAAACCAAGCTGCACCGGCACGCCAGTCGCAGCGCAAATCATGAATCAAAAAACTCGCCAGATTTTGTCGCAAGCGGTTTGACGAATAGCCTGTGGCGTTGAGTTCGCCCATACCTGCGTCAATCAGCACATGGCCTGTTTGACCTGTGCGCCAGCGCTCAAAGCCCCGTGCATTTTGGGCGCTTGGCTTCAGCGGAGCGTCCGACAAACCGCGTTAGGCATGCATGTGATGGCGGACGCTGGTCGGGCCGGTGCGAATGCTTGGCGCTCAACGGCGCTTCGAAAAGCAGAAAACGCATCGGGTACATACTGCGGCTCGAAAGGCAGCCAACTGCTGCGCCACATCGTACACCGCCATCGCGGTCCAAGCCAATCTTTGCGCGCTGGTGCGCACAAAGCCCCAAGGGCTGCTCAGTTGCCGTGCGGTGTCCTGCACATAGACCGGCAGCAGCCAAGTGTGGTGCCGCTGCGCCAGCGCGATGGCTTGTTGTAAGGCAGGGTTGTCGTGCAGTCGCAGGTCGTTTCTGAACCAGTAGAAGACGCCGGAGGAGACTTTAGGAGCATGTGTCTGTTTGAGTAGAAATTGAGTAGATTGACTCCTGGGATATTGTGATTGGATAGTTATGTCGGTTTTCGAGGCCGTTTATACGTGTAAATTATGCCCAATGAAATTCTGAATCATGACTTTCAAAAAAACCATCAACGCAATCGAAATTTGAGGATCGCAAATCTTGGCACCGTGCAAATGAGCTTTTTACAACGTCTTGCCCTATTGAGTCCTGGGGATGTGTCTGCTGTGATTCAAATGGCGTGGGAAGACCGCACTACCTTTGAGACTATTTATGAACGTGTGGGTCTGCGCGAACCCGAAGTGATTCGCCTGATGCGTGCTGAACTCAACCCCAGCTCGTTTCGCATGTGGCGCACACGCATGAAAGGCCGCACCACCAAGCACCGTGCCCTGAGAAGCCCCGACATGAAGTTCAATGACCGCACCATTGCCGACCACCGGCGTGGCAACTGCTAACCTCTGAAGGATCTTTATGAGTGAAGACCCAAGGTGCTGTGGCACCGGAACCTGCATCATCAGCGCCGATGGCGTGTGCTGGTGCGGCCAGCGCTGGGATGGCGAAAAAATGTGTTTTGCTTCAGCGGATGCCACGCTTGTCACTGGCAACGCTGTGCAAGACACGATCACGATGCCAGCGGCGGCAGCCCAAGAGCTCCAGCCCAAGCAGCGCTGAGCCCGCTGAGGCTGCCGACCATGTCACTCGCTGGCGCACTCAAAACCCTGGCGTTCAACGCGATCGGTGAACGGGTGCGTGCCATCACCGGCTCCAAGGCGTCATTGGACGACTTTGCCAATCCCAAAGGCGACATCGGCTTGTTTGGCCCTGAGTCCATGGCGTGGCGGGTGCACGCCCATTTCACCGCGATGATGGTGGGGGCTTGTCCTCGCTCATCGTGCAGTCCTTGCATCCGCGCGCGCTGGCGGCGGTGTGGGACCACTCTGATTTTCGCCACAAGCTCAAAGGGCGACTGGGGCGTACTGCGTATTTCGTCGCGGCCACCACCTATGGCAGCCAAGCCATGGCATTGAAGGCCATTGCCCGTGTCAACGCCATCCACGCCAACATCCGTGGCACCGACCAGCAAGGCCAGCCCTACGTGGCCAACGAGCCTGAGTTGATCCGGTGGGTGCACTTGGTAGAGGTCACCTCCTTTTTAGCCGCCTATCAACACTTGGCTCAGCAGCCCTTGTCGCCGCAAGAGTGCGACCAATACATGTCAGAGATGACCCAGGTAGGTCATTTGTTGGGCGCAGTCGATTTGCCTGTGACCTATGCAAGCACGCAAGCCGAGTTGCGGGGCTTTGCGCAAGCGCTCAGTTTTGATGCCCGTGCCCAGGAAATTTTGCAAGTCATTCAGACCTACCCCACCGACGTGCTCGACAAGCCATGGATGGTGCTGATTTTGAAATGCGCATTCGACCTCATGCCGCCGTGGCTGCTGGCGCTGATGGGCAAGTCGCCCGCAAGCGTGTGCAAAGCGCAAGTGCGCCGTTGTGAACATCGCCCGGTTCAATTGGGCCTGGCAATAAGTTGGTAGGCGACCATCTTCCCGTTGGCGTCAACTTGGGTCAACACCAGATCGCCCGAGTCAATGTTCTCGCCCATGAACTCGTGAATGTTCACATGGTGTGTCACCAGAATCAGCGCTTGTTTGTCCTTCTTTTTGAGTTGGGCCGCTATGAATTTTTCAAGCTTCTGGTTGCTCATTTTTGCTTGGCCCATGTCATCAAAAAACGAGGCTAAGGCGGGTTCAATCGTGACACGCCCCAAATTCAACAAATCAGCCGTGTCTTTGCATCGGCACCCCGTACTGGAATACAGGTCGGCACTTGTCACACCTTGTTTCTTAAGCCAGTTGCCGACTGCCACGGCTTGCTTGCGCCCCTCCTCGCTGAGATTGCGTTGTGTTTTGCAATTGTCCAAGGTGTAGTTGGCCGGATCGCCTACGCCCGGCGCGAGGGTGTGGCGCATGAGCAAAACGTGATCGGAGGATTGCAGTTTGTCTGACAGCTCGTTGCCCTGAGCTATCGTGGAGGTCATTGTGCAGGCCATCACACACCAACAGACCAGCACCCATTTTTGAAAACGCATGACGTCAATTCCTCATTCTAAAAACGTGAGATGGTCACGAAATCAATGCACCCCGAGGTAACACCCCTCAGTCCGCTCACCATCATTTTCCTCATCACCTTCTTCGCTGCACAGCGCGGCGATGAAGACAGGGTCGGGCACCTGTCCGGGCAATAGCAATTCCTCATTTGGCCAGCGCTTAACCAAGTGGCCATTGGCC
>CANBWK010000107.1 GCA_947373105.1 Comamonadaceae bacterium
TCGCGCCACATTTTCCGTTTGAAACTGCCTTTGGTGATCGGAAACGGGGCCGACAAAATCAGGTCAGGGTCTTCGGGTTGTTGCGTGTGACGATGGTGGCTCAAGTGGTAGGGCCGGTACAAGGCCAAACTGGCACCGACTGGAAAACCGCAAAAGTGCGCGCCCACGAAATCGTTCAACTTGGTGTTCTTGAAAAGGGCGCGGTGTGCGGCGTCATGCATCAAAATGGCCAAGCCCAATTGACGTCCACCAATCAAGACGATGGCCACCCCAAATGTCAGCGGGTTGGGCCAGAGCACAAACAGCGCCATGGACAAACCAATCACCCCCCACGCGTGCAGCACCAAGTAAAACCCCATCCCATTGGAGCGGCCGCGCAAGAATGCATCTTGTTCGGCGGTGAGCAGGGGTTGCTTGGGCTGGTCCATGGATTGGGCTTGGGTATCAGCCAAGTATATTGGTGTCTGAACGCTGGCGCATCAGTCACTGACGTGACCTCTTGCCCTCTCAAGCGTTGAACTGCAAAGCGGCCAAGCCCGCGTACACACCCCCCTGCGCCACCAGTTGCGTATGCGTGCCTTGCTCGACCAAGCGGCCATGGTCCAACACGACGATCAAGTCGGCTTTTTGCACTGTGGCCAAACGGTGCGCCACCACCAAGGTCGTTCGGTTTTGCATGGCGGACTCGAGGGCGGCTTGCACCATGCGTTCGCTTTGGGCATCGAGTGCGCTGGTGGCTTCGTCGAGCAGCAAGAGAGGTGGATTTTTGAGCATGGCCCGCGCAATCGCAATGCGCTGTCGTTGCCCGCCCGACAAGCGCACGCCACGTTCGCCTAAAAAGCTGTCGTAACCCTCGGGCAGTTGGGCAATGAACTCGTCGGCAAAGGCCGCCACAGCGGCGTCGCGCACTTCTTGATCGCTGGCCTGGGGTTTGCCGTAACGGATGTTCTCAAGCGCACTGGTCGAGAAGATCACGGGTTCCTGCGGCACGATGCCAATCTGGTCGCGCAGCGCGTCCAGACTGATCGCATCGATCGACGTGCCGTTCAGCGTGATGCGTCCGGACTGGGGATCGTAAAAGCGAAGCAGTAAACCAAACACGGTGCTCTTGCCCGCGCCACTGGGCCCGACAATGGCCACGGTCTGGCCGGGCTCAATGCGCAAACTCACATGGTTCAATGCGGCTTGCGCCGGGCGCGAGGGGTAATGAAACAGCACATCGTCCAGCACCAAGGCGCTGCCTTTCGGACCTTCTGGTAAGGCCACGGGATCCAAGGGCGACTGCACAGGCGAGACACTGGACAGCAATTCCATCAAGCGCTCTGTGGCGCCCGCAGCGCGCAACAAGTCGCCATAGACTTCACCCAACACCGCCACCGCACCAGCAAATATCACCACATACAAGGCGGCTTGGCCGAGTTGGCCAGCGGTTAACTCGCCTGCAATGACCGCTTGGGTGCCTTGGTACAAGCCCCACAGCATCAACGCGGCATTGGCAATGATGATGAAGGCCACCAGGATAGATCGGGCCCGTGTGCGGCGAACCGCTGTTTGAAACCCTTGCTCCGTGGAGTCAGCAAAGCGATCGGCCTCGCGTGTTTGCGCGTTGTAACTTTGCACAATCGGAATGGCGTTGAGCACCTCGCTGGCAATCGTGCTGGAGTCTGCGACGCGGTCTTGGCTGGCGCGCGACAGTCGACGCACGCGGCGGCCATACCACGTCGCCGGCAGCACCACGAGCACCACAGTCAAGATGACTTGCAGCATCACGGTCGGGTGCGACCAGACCAACACAATCAAGGCGCCCAATCCCATCACAGCATTGCGTAAACCCATGGACAGCGAAGAGCCGACGACGGTTTGCACCAAGGTGGTGTCTGCAATCAAGCGGCTGGTCACTTCACCGGTGGAGGTGGTTTCAAAAAATTCTGGGCTTTGCTGCAACACATGGCGGTACACCGCATTGCGCAGATCGGCTGTGACGCGTTCGCCCAGCCAACTGACCGTGAAAAATCGCCCCGCGGAGAACACCCCCAACGCTACGGCAACACCAAAGAGCAACAAAAAATTGCCCCGCATGGCCATGACTTGTTCATTGCGATCAGCCGGCGCAAAGCCGCTGTCAATCAAATGCCGGATGGCCCAAGGAAACAGCAAGGTGGTGGCTGCAGCCATCACGAGCAGCACCAAAGCCAAACCGATTTGCCAACGATAAGGTTTTATAAAAGGCAGCAAACCAGAAAGCGATTTCGGATTTTTAGCGGCTGGACGATCGGGTTGGGAGGTGGCCATTGAAAACTATTTACCAATGCAAAAGCTGGAAAAAATAACGCCCAGCAAATCGTCAGAAGTGAATTCGCCGGTGATGGCATTGAGCGCGTTTTGTGCAAGTCGCAACTCTTCGGCCAGCAAGTCCAGTGACTGGGCTTGGGCTTGCAACAATTCGTGCGCCATCCGCAGATGGGCTTGTACGTCGCTCAGCGCCTGCACATGCCGCGCGCGCGCAATGTAAACACCTTCGCTGGCATGCTGCCAGCCGGCCACAGCCAGCAATTGTTGCCGCAGAGCCGTCAAGCCCTGCCCCGTTTTGGCCGACAGGGTCACCCCTTTTGTATCAGTAGGTGCAGCCTTTTCAGGCTGCGCATCGCATTTGTTCCACACATCTATCACGGACACGTTAACGGGCAATTTGTCGGTCAAGGTGCGGGCAATTTCGGCATCGGCCAAGGCGTAATCGGCTTCATGCGCGCGTGTCAGGTCGTGCAAAAAAAGGACTGCATCGGCATTTTCAATTTGCCCCCATGCGCGTTCAATACCGATTTTCTCGACCTCATCCACACTGTCACGCAGCCCTGCGGTGTCAATCACATGCAGCGGCACGCCTTCAATTTGAATCGTTTGTTGCACCACGTCGCGTGTGGTGCCTGCAATCGGCGTGACGATGGCCAGTTCGGCCCCCGCCAAGGCGTTGAGCAGCGAGCTTTTGCCCGCATTGGGTTGGCCTGCAATCACCACCTTGATGCCCTCACGCAGCAAGGCGCCTTGCCGGGTGCGCTGCATCACGGTTGACAGTTGTGTGTGCAGACGATCGAGCTGGCCTTGCGCATCGGCCTTTTGCAAGAAGTCGATTTCTTCTTCCGGAAAGTCCAGCGTGGCTTCGACCAGCATGCGCAAATGGATCAGCGCATCGCGCAGCACATGGATATCGCGCGAAAAATCACCCGCCAAAGAACGGCTCGCGCTGCGGGCGGCGGCGCTGGTGGAGGCGTCGATCAAATCGGCAATCGCCTCGGCTTGTGCCAGATCGATCTTGTCGTTCAAAAAAGCGCGTTGCGTGAACTCACCGGGTTGGGCGACGCGAAGCCCGGGCAGGCGCGGCAGGCCATTGACTGGATCGACTTCACTGGCGGCTTGCAAGCAACGCGAGAGTAGCAACTGCAACACCACCGGACCACCGTGCGCTTGCAACTCCAGCACGTCTTCGCCCGTGAACGAATGCGGCCCTGGAAAGTACAACGCCAAGCCTTGATCAATGACCCCACCATCGGCATCCTGAAAAGGCAAGTAAGCCGCTTGCCGCGGTGTCAATGCCTTGCCACAAAGGGCTTGAACCAAGGCCGACAGACCCCGACCGGAGATACGCACAATCCCCACCGCACCGCGGCCTGGCGCGGTGGCAATGGCGACAATGGGGTCCTGATGTTGGGCAAGCATGTCCGTTTGAAGCAAAAAAAGGCCGCTTGCGCGGCCCTTTTCATTTACTTGAACTTGGGCAAATTGAACTGTGGTGGTACACCCATTCGGGTATTGATGACCCACTGCTGTGCAATGGACAAGATGTTGTTGGTGATCCAGTACAACACCAGACCGGAAGGGAAGAAGAAGAACATCACGCTGAACACCAGCGGCATGATCCACATCATCTTGGCTTGCATCGGGTCGGGTGGCGCGGGGTTCAAAGCGGTTTGCAGCAAGGTCGACAAAGTCATGACCACTGGCAAAATAAAGAAAGGATCGGGGGCCGACAAATCGTGGATCCAGCCGACCCAGGGCGCATTGCGCATCTCGACAGTAGACAGCAGTACCCAATACAAAGCAATGAAGACGGGGATCTGAACCATGATCGGGAAGCACCCGCCCATGGGGTTGACCTTCTCTTCACGGTAGATTTTCATCATCTCTTGCTGCATCTCTTGCGGCTTGTCTTTGAGGCGCTCGCGCATGTCCATGATGCGCGGGTTGATTGACTTCATCTTGGCCATGCTGGCATACGCCTTGGCATTGAGCCAGTAGAACGCAATTTTGAGCAACAACACCAAGGCCACAATCGACCAGCCCCAGTTGTTCAGGATGCCAAATAACTTGTCGAGCAGCCAGTACAAAGGCTTGGCCAACATGGCCAGCCAGCCATAGTCTTTGACCAAATCCAAACCTGGTGCCAGGGCTTCGAGTTTCTTTTCTTCTTGCGGACCGGTGAACAATGTGGCCTCGACCGACTTGGACTGGCCTGGCGCCACGTCCTTGATCGGTGTGATCATGCCCACGGCGTATAAGTTGTTGTCCACTTTGCGTGCAAAGTTCTCACGCGAGACCCCATCGGCCAGCAACCAGGCGGAGGCAAAGTAGTGCTGCACCATCGCCACATAGCCGGTGTCCGAAGTCTTGTCGATATCGACTTTGTTTTTGTCGATGTCGCTGAACTCGACTTTGTTGTATTTTTTGGCTTCGGTGTAAATGGCCGGGCCCGTAAAGGTGGAATAAAAGGACGACTCGCCGGCAGGCTTGTTGCCGTCACGCACCAGCTGCACATACAGCTGAGGTGATACAGCGGCGGCGCCAGTGTTGATGACTTCGTGTTTAACCTTGATGTCGTAGCTTGCGCGGTGAAGCGTATACGTTTTCACCAACTTCAGGCCGCCAACGTCTGCCGACTCAAAACGCACAGTCAGCTCGTCTTTGCCTTCTTTCAGGTCGCGTTCGCCGCTGAACGTCATGGGCGTCTTGTGGGTGGCATATGCGACGCCATTGGCGCCGCCAATCAATCCTGTTTGGGCCACGTAAACACGGTCACGGCTCTCGTCGAGCAAAACGAAGGGTTTGCTGTGGTCGGCCATGTCAACGTGGTGGCTGAACTCGCTGCGCACCAAGGAGCCGCCTTCGGTATCGAAAGTCAGTTTCAGCACGTCGGTGCTTACTTCAATGCGGTCACGCGGCGCAACAGCTGCTGGCGTTGCAGGAGCGGCCGGTGTGCCTGGTACTTGGCTCACGCCTGCAGCAGGCGCGGCCGTGCTGGAAGCCGTGGGCACCCCGGATGCAGCCGGCAATACGGCAGGCGTAGCAGTGGTCTTGGCGGCGGTGGGTTGCGGGAAGAAGGTGGCTTTTTGGCCATTGTGAATCTGCCATTGGTCCCACAAGAGGACCAGAGAGAAGCCAAAAACCACCCACAAAATGGTGCGACGGATATCGTTCATGAAGTCTTCTTAGAAGAGGTGTGAGAAAGCAAACGGGAAAAAATGCGGGGTGCCTGTTCGGGCACCTTGTCTGTACCGCCAGCGCACCAGGGGTGACAACGGGCCAATCGCGTCAAAGTCAGGTAACTGCCAGCGCCAGCGCCATGCGACTGTAACGCCTCCAGCGCATACGCTGAGCAAGTCGGCTCAAATCTGCAAGCTGAACCCAGCCACGGACTCAAAAAAAAGCGGTAGCCTTTGACGAGAGAGGTCAGTGCGGTTTGCATCATGACCGGACCGCCTTGGGCTTGGGGCTTGCTGCCACCGCATGGTTAAACAACTGCTCGAGTTCACTGCGCACAGCCGCTTTGAGAACGCCAGAAGTCGCGCTGATGAACTGCTTGCGGTCGAAACCGGCGCGCAGTCGCACCACATGGGCGGCACAAGGCAATGCATCGGCAAAATGGGCCGAAACATTGTAGATTTGCCGCTTAATGGTATTGCGCGTCACGGCACGACGTGCCCACTTTTTGGGCACCAAGGCACCCAGCCAGACGTCAAAAGCGCCAAACAAAGCCTGCTCCGTGGACAGTGTCGGCTCGGAGGACATTAGGGAGTCGGAAGCTGCTGACACCGGGTTGATCAAGGTCATCCTGTGCAAAGCAAAATGCGAGGTGCGGGAAACCGTGCCGCCCGCCAAGGCCGCTTGAAATTGCGGGCGTGTTTTTAACCGCTGCATTTCAGGGGGCTTAACCGAGCACGCATCGACAGAGGTGCTCGAGTGGGCAGACAGATTAGGCAGCCAGGCGCTTGCGGCCTTTGGCACGGCGAGCGTTGATCACGGCGCGGCCACCACGGGTTTTCATGCGAACCAGAAAGCCGTGTGTACGGGCGCGGCGGGTTTTGGATGGTTGGTATGTGCGTTTCATGGAATTAGTCCTCTAGGGCCCCCCAATTCTTTCAGGGGTAACCCGCGATTATCGCAAACTTTCAGAAGGCCGGCAAATTTTCCTATTTCAACGGGCTTTTTGTGGCCGCCCCGATGCGCCAGATCTGGTTTATGATGGCCGCTTAAACGAAGGCGGTGGCATGTGGATAAACTCTTGATAAATCTGAAATTCCACGCTACAGCGCCTCTTCTGTCCACACAAAAACTAGAACACACATGAACGAGGGAATTCTCCCCCAAGACGCTGGCGATCCTGGCTTGGCCTTATGGCAAATATGCCTCGACGAACTCTCACAAGAGCTGCCTGAACAGCAGTTCAACACCTGGATCAAGCCATTGACGGCTCAGGTGGCTGAGGACTTTTCCAAGGTCACCATTTTTGTCGCCAACCGCTTCAAGTTGGACTGGATACGTGCCCAATACGTGGGCAAATTGTCGGCCATGTTTGAGCGCCTGCAAGGTCAAAAAATGATCGTGGAGTTAGCGCTCGCTACGCGTGAAGCCCCCGGAAAAACTGCATACTCTGTGGTTAAGGCAGCACAAGACGCCGCGGCTTCGGCGATCGAGCCCATTGATGACAGTCCTGTCAATGGCTTCAAGAACCGGCTTAACACCGCCTTGACCTTTGACACGCTGGTGGAGGGTTCTGCCAACCGCATGGCGCGTGCTGCGGCGATGCATGTGGCCAGCATGCCGGGCCATTTATACAACCCCTTGTTTATCTATGGTGGCGTGGGTTTGGGCAAGACCCATTTGATGCATGCAATTGGTAATAAATTGCTGGCGGACCGCCCTGAATCCAAGGTTCTCTACATCCATGCTGAACAATTTGTATCGGATGTGGTTAAAGCCTACCAGCGCAAGACATTTGACGAGTTCAAATACCGCTACCACTCGCTTGATTTGCTGCTGATCGATGACGTGCAGTTCTTTGCCAACAAAGACCGTACCCAAGAAGAGTTTTTCAATGCCTTTGAGGCTTTGTTGGCCAAAAAGTCGCACATCGTGATGACCAGCGACACCTACCCCAAAGGCCTGGCCGACATCCATGAGCGCTTGGTTTCGCGTTTTGATTCGGGCTTGACGGTGGCCATTGAGCCGCCTGAGCTGGAAATGCGGGTGGCCATTTTGATTAACAAAGCCATCAGCGAGGGCAGTGTCATGCCCGAAGAAGTTGCCTTTTTTGTGGCCAAAAACGTGCGTTCCAACGTGCGGGAACTCGAAGGGGCGCTGCGCAAAATCCTGGCGTACTCGCGCTTTAACCAAAAAGAAATTTCCATTCAGTTGGCCCGCGAGGCCCTGCGCGATTTGTTGTCGATCCAAAACCGGCAAATCAGCGTCGAGAACATCCAGAAAACCGTGGCCGATTACTACAAGATCAAGGTAGCGGACATGTACAGCAAAAAGCGCCCGGCCAGCATCGCTCGGCCGCGCCAGATTGCCATGTACCTGGCCAAAGAATTGACCCAGAAAAGCCTGCCCGAAATCGGCGAGTTGTTTGGCGGCCGTGACCACACCACGGTACTGCATGCGGTACGCAAAATCAGTGCTGAGCGACAGCAGTTGACCGAGCTGAATCAGCAGTTACACGTGCTCGAGCAAACCTTGAAGGGTTAACCCTTGCCCGGCCTGTCTGAATACCCTCGACTTATCACGCAAATACCTGCTTTGCGCGCGCCAAATTGCCCTAAAAACGGCGAAAATGACGGAATAGTTTTTTATGCGGGGCGATCGGGCCCCATGCCCGTTCAACAACCGAGGTTGCCATGATTGTTCTGAAGACCACCCAAGACAAACTGCTGTCTGTTTTGCAATCCGTTTCAGGCATTGTGGAGCGGCGTCACACTCTGCCCGTTTTGGCCAACGTGATGATCCGAAAATCAGGCAGTGCGGTTCAATTGACCACCAGCGATTTGGAAATCCAGATCCGCACAACCGCCCAGCTCGATGGCGATGCAGGCGACTTCACCACGACCGTGGGCGCGCGCAAGCTGATCGACATCTTGCGCACCATGCCTGCCGACCAAACCGTCAGCCTCGAATCGAGCCAAAGCAAAGTCATTTTGAAGGGCGGCAAATCCAAGTTCACGCTGCAGACCCTGCCCGCAGAAGACTTTCCGTTGGTGCAAGAGGCTGCCAGCTTTGGCCCTTCGTTCAGCGTGCCGCAAAAAACCCTCAAGGCCTTGTTGGGCCAGGTTTCATTTGCCATGGCCGTGCATGACATCCGTTACTACCTCAACGGCATTTTGTTTGTGGCCGAAGGTAAAAAACTCAGTTTGGTTTCCACCGACGGCCACCGCTTGGCCTTTGCGTCGGCCACGCTCGACGTGGACGTGCCCAGCAAGCAAGAGGTTATCTTGCCCCGTAAGACCGTGCTCGAACTGCAACGCCTTTTGTCTGACGCTGAAGGCGCCATCGAAATGCAGTTTGCCAATAACCAGGCCAAGTTCAGTTTCGATGGCATGGAGTTTGTGACCAAGCTGGTCGAAGGCAAGTTCCCCGACTACAACCGCGTCATTCCCAAAGGCCACCGCAACAACGTGACGCTGGGCCGCCAAGCCCTGTTGTCGTGCTTGCAGCGCACCGCCATTTTGACAAGCGACAAGTTCAAAGGCGTGCGCCTGAACTTGGAGCCAGGCACTTTGCGCGTGGCCTCAACCAACGCCGAACAAGAAGAAGCCGTGGACGAACTCGACATCGACTACGGTGGCGACGCGATCGAAATTGGCTTCAACGTCACCTACATCATTGATGTGCTCGGCAACATGGGACAAGACATGGTCCGCATTGATCTGGCCGACAGCAACAGCTCTGCGCTGATCACCATTCCCGAAAACGAAGACTTCAAATACGTGGTCATGCCGATGCGCATTTAAGCCCGAGCGCCCCCAATCTGCAGCCCAGAAACCCGCGACACCTCGCGGGTTTCGGCCATTCAAGAGATAGAGAAAAGAACAGCATGTCCGAAGAAAATATCCCCAGCGAAGACGCTTTCACCACCGCGCAGCCCAAAATTGACGCGAACCAAGCTGGCGCATCAGAAGGCTATGGCGAAGGCTCCATCCAGATTCTGGAAGGCCTGGAAGCCGTGCGCAAGCGCCCTGGCATGTACATCGGTGACACGTCCGACGGCACCGGTTTGCACCATCTTGTGTTTGAGGTGGTCGACAACTCCATTGACGAAGCCTTGGCTGGACACTGCGACGACATCGTCGTCACCATCCACTCGGACAACTCGATTTCCGTCACCGACAATGGCCGCGGTATCCCCACCGGCGTGAAGATGGACGACAAGCACGAGCCCAAGCGCTCCGCTTCAGAAATCGCGCTGACAGAGTTGCATGCCGGCGGCAAGTTCAACCAGAACAGCTACAAAGTCTCGGGTGGTCTCCATGGCGTGGGCGTGTCTTGCGTGAACGCCTTGAGCGTGTGGCTGCGGTTGGTGGTGCGCCGTGAAGGCAAAGTCCATCAAATCGATTTTGCACGTGGCTTTGTGCAAAACCGCCTGCTCGAAACCGTGGGCGGCGTAGAAATTTCGCCCATGCGCGTGACCGGCCCGACCGACAAGCGCGGCACCGAAGTGCACTTCTTGCCGGACACCGAAATCTTCACGCAAAACACCGATTTCCATTACGACATTTTGGCCAAGCGCTTGCGCGAACTGTCCTTTTTGAACAACGGCGTGCGCATTCGCCTCAAAGACGAGCGCACCGGCAAAGAAGACGACTTCTCGGGCGCCGGTGGTGTCAAAGGCTTCGTGGACTTCATCAACGCCAACAAAAAGGTGTTGCACCCCAACGCGTTCCATGCCAACGGCGAGCGTCCTGCCGACAGCTATGGCGGCATCCCCGGCACCAGCATCGGTGTCGAAGTTGCCATGCAATGGAATGATGGATACAACGAAAGCGTGCTGTGCTTTACCAACAACATTCCGCAACGTGACGGCGGCACCCACCTGACCGGCCTGCGCGCCGCGATGACCCGCGTAATTGGCAAGTACATCGAAAAAAACGAGATCGCCAAAAAGCAAAAAGTCGAAGTCAGCGGCGACGACATGCGCGAAGGCCTGTGCTGCGTCCTGAGCGTCAAAGTGCCTGAGCCCAAGTTCTCCAGCCAGACCAAAGACAAGCTGGTGTCCAGCGAGGTGCGTGCCCCAGTGGAAGACATTGTGGCCAAAGCATTGGGTGACTTTTTGGAAGAGCGTCCGAACGACGCCAAAATCATTTGCGGCAAGATTGTTGAAGCCGCCCGTGCCCGCGAAGCCGCCCGCAAAGCCCGTGAGATGACCCGCCGCAAAGGCGTGCTCGACGGCATGGGCTTGCCCGGCAAACTGGCCGACTGCCAAGAAAAAGACCCCGCCCTGTGCGAAATCTACATCGTCGAGGGCGACTCCGCCGGCGGCTCGGCCAAGCAAGGCCGCGACCGTAAATTCCAGGCCATCTTGCCCTTGCGCGGCAAGATCCTGAACGTCGAAAAAGCCCGCTACGAAAAGCTGCTGACCAGCAACGAAATCGTCACGCTGATCACCGCCTTGGGTACCGGCATCGGCAAAGTCACCGCCGACTCGGGCAAGAGCGGCACCGACGACTTTAACGTCGACAAACTGCGCTACCACCGCATCATCATCATGACCGACGCCGACGTTGACGGCGCCCACATTCGCACTTTGTTGCTCACGTTCTTCTACCGTCAAATGCCCGACCTGGTCGAGCGTGGTCACATCTACATTGCCCAACCACCGCTTTACAAAGTCAAGGCCGGCAAAGAAGAGCTGTACCTTAAAGACGCACCCGCACTGGACGGCTTTTTGTTGCGCATCGCTTTGAGAGACGCGAGCATCACCACCGGTGGCGATGCCTCGCAAGTGCTGAGTGGCGAAACCCTCGAAGCACTGGCCCGCAAACACCAAGTGGCTGAAGGCGTCATTGCCCGTTTGTCCAACTTCATGGACGCAGAAGCCTTGCGCGCCATGGCCGACGGCGTGTCATTGAACCTGGACACACTGGACCAAGCCGCCGAATGCGCCCCTGCGCTGCAAGCCAAACTGCGCGAACTCAACACCACCGGCATCCCCGCCGAAGTGAGCGCCGAGTTTGACGTGCGCACCGACAAGCCCATCTTGCGCATCAGCCGCCGCCACCACGGCAACATCAAAAGCAGCGTCATCACGCAAGACTTTGTGCACGGCGCCGACTACGGGGCGCTGGCCGAAGCGGCCAACACCTTCAGGGGCTTGGTCAGCGACGGCGCCAAAGCCATGCGGGGTGAAGGCGAGCGTCAGAAGGAAGAAAAAGTCAGCGACTTCCGTCAAGCCATGCAATGGCTCATCAGCGAAGCCGAACGCACCACCAGCCGCCAGCGCTACAAAGGCTTGGGCGAGATGAACCCCGCCCAGCTGTGGGAAACCACCATGGACCCCACCGTGCGCCGCCTGCTGCGCGTGCAGATCGACGACGCCATCGAAGCCGACCGCGTGTTCACCATGCTCATGGGCGACGAGGTCGAGCCACGCCGTCACTTCATTGAGGCCAA
>CANBWK010000108.1 GCA_947373105.1 Comamonadaceae bacterium
GCGCGGCATTCGCTCGGTCACCGACTACGACTACGAAACCCAAATGGCCGGCATGAACCGCTATTTGGCGCCCGACGTGGACACCGTCTTTTTGAACACCAGCGCGCAGTACCAACACATCAGCAGCACCTTGGTGCGGGAAATTGCGACATTGGGTGGTGATGTTTCAGGATTGGTGTCAGCACCGGTGCTCAAGGCTTTGCAAGCCAAGATCTCGGCGCGTCCCTCCTCAGTCTGAAGGCTTTCTGCTGACATGAAATTTGGCGTTAGTTAGCAAACGGCTGAGATCCATCGCCTTCACAATTGCTCCAAAATGTTCTGCGCTAATCGGTTTTATGCCTGACCGTTTTTCATTTCGTTTGGTTCACTTCATTGCCCTGGCGCTAGTCACGTGCATGGGTTTGACCGTGGCCATCATGACGGCTTGGACCGTATGGCAACTGCAATATGGCTTCGACGAATATTTGCAAGCGCATGACACTCAGCGCTTAGACCAGTTTGCGCATCAGCTTGAGGCCATGGCTCGACAATCGGGTGACGTCTCGAATTTGTTACAGCAACCCTGGCCTGTCTTGATCGACCAGTTGGCCGGATCGGTGAACAAAGACAGCCCCCCTGACCCCCACGAGCCTGATCGGCCTGTGCGCCTCCAGCCCCCGCATCCACCGCATCCACCACCTGAAGAGGCGCTGGATCACGGCGCACCCCCGCCGCATAGAAGACCACCGGATGGATTCAATCGGCGACTTTCTTTGCTGGATCCGCAAGGAAAAACCTTGGAAGGTCCCCCCGTTCGGCCTGAAGATCCCTCCATTCGGGTCGCCGTGCGGGTGAATGGCCAGCTGCAAGCCTATTTAAGTTTGCGCACTGTCAATGGCATGCCGGACCAGATGGCACAGCGCTTTTTGCAGCGGCAGTACCTGGGTCTGGCCGGTTTGGCCCTGGTGATGCTGACTTTGACGCTCGGCATCGCTGTGCTGTTGGCCAGGCGCTGGAGTCGTCCTTTGCAAGCCGCATCGCATGCCACGGCGCGCATTGCCGAAGGCGAGTGGTCATCGCGCATCGCAGAGCATCACTTGACGGGTTGGCGAACAGAGCTAGACGACTTGATTCACCATATCAACCAAATGGCCCAAGCGTTGCAAAATCAAGAACATACCCGCAAGCGCTGGCTAGCCGACATTTCCCACGAACTGCGAACCCCATTGTCTGTCTTGCAAGGCGAAGTCGAGGCCTTACTGGATGGCGTGCGCCCGCTCACCCTGGCGATGATCGTCTCCTTGCGTGAAGAGGTTCTGCGCCTGAACGCTTTGGTCAATGATTTGCATTTGTTGTCTATGGCCGATTTGCAGGCTTTGCCCTGTCATTTCGAGTTCGGCGATGCCGTGGCCTTATTGCGCAATGTGCACCAAAGGTTTGAGAACTCAGCCCAGGCGCAAGGCATTGTCTTGAGCTTGGACTTGGCCAGTCACGCAGAACTGCCTGTTTGCTGGGACATGCATCGCATGACACAAGTGTTGGGCAATGTCGTCAGCAACAGCTTGAAGTACACCGATGGTCCAGGGCAAGCAGTCATTCGCTTGCGCCAAGAGGGTGCATCTGTAGTCATCGTCATGGAAGACACCGCGCCTGGTGTCCCAGAAACAGATTTGCCCCGATTGCTCGACCCCTTGTTCAGGGTGCAAACTGATCGCGCCCGAGCCCCAGGGGATCGTCAACATGGCAGCGGTTTGGGCCTGTCGATTGCAGCGGCTATTGTGAAAGCCCACCGAGGCCAGATCGACCTCGCCCTTTCAGCCTTGGGTGGCCTGTGTGTGCGTATAAGTTTGCCCACTCGATTGACGACCCAAGAGGGTCTGGCATGAGTACCGCTGCGCACATTTTGGTGGTGGAGGACGACCTCAAGATTGCTCAACTGGTGAGCGACTATCTTCATGAAGAAGGTTATACGGCCCAGCAAGTTCATGACGGCAAATTGGGTTGGGCCAGTTTTCGCCATCGCACACCTGACTTATTGATACTGGACCTGATGCTGCCCGGTATGGATGGTCTTGCACTCTGCAAAGAGGTACGCCACATCAGTGATGTGCCCATCATCATGCTGACCGCAAGGGTGGACGAAGTCGACAGGCTGCTGGGCCTGAACACGGGAGCTGATGACTATGTGTGTAAGCCCTTCAGTCCGCGTGAGTTGATGGCGCGGGTACGTAATCTGCTGCGTCGCAGCAGAGGGTCATTTCAGCCCTCCAAACCTTGGCGCATTGATGAAGCGGGCCTGCGTATTCATTGGCGCATGCACGAGTTGGATTTGACCCCCGTGGAGTTTCGGCTGTTTCACCTTTTGTTGACGCACCCCGGTCGGGTTTTTTCAAGAGCACACATGCTGGACACCATTCACGAAGGACTGCACGACACCAGTGACCGCGTGATTGACAGCCACATCAAAAACTTGCGAAAAAAAATTCAGCAAGTGGCACCTCACGATGACTGCATCGTTTCTGTTTATGGCATTGGTTATCGACTGGATGTGCCAGAAGAAGCCGCAAGGCCATCTCCTTAATTTCTCCATTTTTGGGTTTTATCGTCGAACCATTCACAAATTCAAAGGAGAATGGTTTTGAGATTGAATGTTTTTGGCAACATCCTTGCGTTGACCGCGCTGGTGGGCGGGCTCACTGGCTGCGGTGGCTCATCCACAGCAAGTATGCAGACGTCAACCGCGGCGACCCCGTTGAGCGTGTCCCAGGCGTTGTTTGCAGAAAAGGCCCTTTCGGCCAGCGGCCAATTGGCCTGCGCCAGTTGTCACACCGACGACAACGCCCACGCCGATGCCACCGGGACCTTGTTGCCCTTGGGCGGCGTGAAAGTGGACCAACAAGGCTTTCGCAGCAGCCCCAGCTTGATGTACCTGGCCAGCAATACGGCTTTTCGATTCAATGCCAATGGCTTGCCGTTCGGTGGTTTCACTTGGGACGGCCGCGCCAACAGCCGGGCCGAGCAAGCGGCTGGCCCGCTTCTAGATAGCTCCGAAATGGCCAATGCCGATGTGGCCGCAGTGGCAAAAAAAGTGCGGGGCCTGTCTTATTTCAATGATTTTGTGAGCCAGTTCAAAGTGCCCTCTGCGGCCACCGATCAGCAAATTTTTGACAAACTGCAAATGGCCTTGCAGACCTACCAAGAGCTGGACACCGACTATGTGCTGTTCAATAGCAAGTTCGACAAAGTGGCTGACGGTGCTGCTACTTTCACTGCGGCTGAACAGCGGGGCCTGGCTATTTTCAATAACCCCAACCAAGGCAATTGCGCCAGTTGCCACACCAGCAGCAACGGGCCTAATAGTGAGCGTCCATTGTTCACTAACTTCAGTTATGCCGCGATAGGGTTGCCGCGCAATCCACAGATTCAAAAGAACGCAGATCCGACGTTTTTTGACATGGGCTTGTGCGGTCCGAAGCGAACCGACTTGAGCACGCGCTCTGACTTGTGTGGCCAGTTCAAAGTGCCTACCTTACGCAACATCGCCCTGACTGCGCCTTACTTTCACAACGCCAGCGTCAGCACATTGAGCGATGCAGTAGGTTTTTACGCCACCCGCGATATCGACCCGGGGCTTTGGTACCCCGTTGTCAACGGTGTGGTACAAAAGTTCAACGACTTGCCCGTGGCCTACCGCGGTAACGTGATCAACACGGCGCCTTTTGGGCAGCAAGCAGGTGCAGCTCCCTTGCTCAGTGCCCAAAACGTGGCCGATCTGGTGAGCTTTTTACAAACCCTGACCGACGATCGCACAGCAGCCTCCGGGAGCCCCACGGTCGCGCGCTGAGCCTTTTATTCCTCCGCGCCTTCCACCAAAAATTTCACGCGGCGCTGACCTTGCCATTCGTCGGCATCGAGTCTGAAGGCCAGTTTCACGCGGCGTGGCAATTGTTCGGTACGGCCAAACCAGATGCCGTCTACCGGTTGACCTTGGTGTTTGAGTTTCAGGGCCAGGTGTTTCTCGCCCACTAGTCTTTGCGAGATCACATCCACCTCTTCGCTGAAGACGGGGGGGGCAAAACCTTGGCCCCAGACTTCTTTGTGCAAGGTGTCCACCAGATCCACCCGCAAGTATTCGGGGGCCAAGGGCCCATCGGTTTCCAAGCAGCGCGTGAGCGTGGCGGCGTCCAGCCATTCAGTGGCGACCTGGTTGAGGGCTTCTTCAAACACATCCAGGTGTTCTTCAGCCACCGTGCAACCGGCCGCCATGGCATGTCCGCCAAAGCGCAGCAATACGCCGGGGTGGCGTTTGGCGATCAGGTCGAGTGCATCGCGCAAATGAAAGCCAGGAATGGAGCGACCTGAGCCTTTCAGCTCATCTTCTTTGCCAACGGCGCTGCTGGCGGCAAAGACAAAGGTGGGTCGGTGCAGTTTGTCTTTGATGCGCGAGGCCACGATGCCTACCACGCCTTCATGAAAATCAGGGTCGAAGACGCAAATCGCGGGGGGTGGTTCGTCACCTTCGTCAAACAAAGATTCAGCGATTTCCATGGCTTGTTCGCGCATGTCGCCTTCGATCGCACGGCGTTCGCGGTTGATGCCATCCAGCGCCTGCGCCAATTCAGTGGCGCGGCTGGCATCGTCGGTGAGCAGGCATTCAATGCCCAGTGTCATGTCCGACAAACGTCCTGCTGCGTTGATGCGCGGCCCCAAAGCAAAGCCAAAATCGAAAGTGGTCGCGGTGGCGGCCTGGCGACCCGCTGCCACAAACAAAGCCCGCAGGCCAACAGGCAAGGCCCCTGCACGAATACGTTTAAGTCCTTGCGCGACCAGTCTGCGGTTGTTGGCGTCGAGCTTCACCACATCCGCCACGGTGCCCAAAGCCACGAGGGGCAGCAAACTGTCGAGTTTGGGTTGTTGCTCGCTTGTGAAGGCGCCGCGGCTGCGCAATTCGGCCCTTAACGCCAGCAACACATAAAACATGACGCCCACGCCGGCCATGGATTTACTGGCAAAGGTGCACCCGGGTTGGTTGGGGTTGACGATCACTTCAGCGCTTGGCAGTTCAGCGCCAGGCAGGTGATGGTCGGTCACCACCACTTTCAGGCCCAGCGCCTGGGCCATGGCAACGCCTTCAACACTGGCGATGCCGTTGTCCACCGTGATCAACACGTTGGCCCTGCTGGCATGGACGCGTTGGGCAATCGGCGCTGTCAGGCCATAGCCGTCAACGACACGGTCAGGCACGATGTAGCTGACCTGTGTGGCACCCAGCAAGCGCAAACCGCGCACGGCCACGGCACAGGCAGTGGCGCCATCGCAGTCGTAATCGGCAACGATGCATAAACTTTGATTGGATTCAATGGCATTGGCCAGCAAAGTGGCGGCCGCTTGGGCACCGGTAAGCCCTGTCGGGGCCAGTAATTGCGCCAAACCGTCGTCCAGATCGTCTTTGCTGGTCATGCCGCGCGCTGCAAACAATTTGGCGAGCAGCGGGTGAACGCCGGCTTGCTCCAAGGCCCACACGGCGCGGGGGGGAATGTCTCGGGTCAGGATTTTCATAGGGCTTGCAAGGCTGTGATCACGGAAACAGGGCGGAGCATGCGCTGCGCACGTTGCCAGAGGTTTTGGGGTCGTGTTTGGTAGGTGTGCGCCGCATGCTCGCTGCACAAGGTCAATGTCACGGCATGGGTTTGGGCCTTTTCCAACAGCGCTGCACCCAGCGTTGCGTCCAACGCATTCCAGGCGTTGAGCCAGCCTGACGGGTCTTCGCGCAGGGCGTGCTCTCGCAACGCCATGGTGACTTGCGGTTTCGGTTGAGTTGGCTTTTCAGTCAAGGACCCTGCACCGTGAACCCAAAAAGAATTCACCGTCAATTGTCTCTGGGCACTGCGCTTGTCATTGACGGGGTGGTTGTACAACAACATTTGCATTTCGCTTTGCAGGCGCCGCACCGACTTCGCGGATTCGCTTTTGGGCAACCACGCGTTAAGGTTCATGCCGATCACCCTGTCCAGACTTGCGCAGTGCAAATCCCGCAGCAACTCCCCCTTTACATGCCATTGCGTTGGGGCCATGTAGCTCACCGTCAGACCGTCTTCTGTCAAAAAAGGCTGCATCGCCTCTAATAAAGACAGGGACTCCTCTTCGCTCAATTGCAAATTGTCGGGGTTGAGCATGACCACCTGGTCCATGCCTATTTGCCAATGGCAGGGGCTGAAGTAGGCTTCGGGTTGGTTGGACGGCATTTCTTGGCTCAATGCCGCCCAAGGCCAGTCACCTTCCACTGCTGGTAAGTGCAAGGCCCGCCCAAGGACGCGTTCGTGGGGCATGTCCAGGCAAAGCTGGTCGGGATCGTCTTCTTCGGTATGCACCCGCGTTAAAGTCTTTAAAAGCAATTGCATATTCGGCAATTGAAGCCGAGCCACGGTGTCACGACCCATGGGTGAGCGGGTGGCCGCGTACGGAATGATCAGGTGATGGACGGTGTCTGAGCCATCGGTGAATTGAACGGTCATGGGGCTATTGTCCGGGATGCCACAATCCCTACCTGTAATGTTGGATTGAATCGATGCAAATTCCATATGAATTGATCTTGGGCTGGCGCTATACCCGCGCGGGCAGGGCGACCCGGCGTAATGGGTTCATCTCGTTCATCTCGGGCGTGTCCATGCTGGGCATTGCGCTGGGGGTGGCGGCGTTGATCATTGTCTTGTCGGTGATGAACGGCTTTCAAAAAGAAGTCCGTGACCGAATGCTCGGGGTGGTTTCGCACATTGAGGTGATTTCAGCCGATGGCGGGGCTTTGCCCGATGCACAGGGCACGCTCAAAACGGTGACGGCGCACAGCAGCGTGCTGGCCGCTGCGCCCTTTATTTCGGCCCAGGCATTGCTGGCCCGCGGAGAAGACATGAAGGGTGTGATGGTGCGTGGCATTGATCCCAATCTCGAGCCGGGGGTAACGGATTTATCGCCTGACGCGCGAACACAGGCATTGGGGCAGCTGCAGTCTGGTCAGTTTGGCGTGGTGTTGGGGGTGGACTTGGCCCGCATGCTGGGTGTGCGGGTGGGCGACCCCGTGACCTTGGTGTCTCCCAGCGGGCAGGTAACACCTGCGGGGGTTGTGCCTCGCTTGAAACAAATGACGGTGGTGGGCACCTTCAGTTCAGGTCATTACGAATACGATTCGGCGCTCGCCTTGATGCATGTGGACGATGCCGGCCGGATCTTTCGCCTGGAAGGTCCCAGCGGTATACGCCTGAAGTTGCGCGACTTGCATCAGGCGCGGCAAGTGGCTTATGAGCTTGCGTCGGTGTTGCCTACGGACCTTCTGGTTCGGGACTGGACGCAGCAGAACCGAACCTGGTTTGCAGCGGTGCAGGTGGAAAAACGGATGATGTTCATCATCTTGACCTTGATCGTTGCCGTGGCGGCTTTCAATCTGGTCAGCACCTTGGTGATGACCGTGACGGACAAACGCGCAGATATTGCCATCCTGCGAACGTTGGGCGCAAGTCCGGCCAGCATCATGGGGGTATTTGTGGTCCAAGGGGCAATGGTCGGGGTGATCGGTACCCTGTCAGGCCTTGCGTTGGGCTTGCTGGTGGCCTTCAATATCGATGTGATCGTGCCTGCGCTGGAGAGCTTGTTCCATGCCAGTTTCTTGCCCAAAGACATCTACCTGATCAGCCGCATGCCCAGTGAACCCCAAAGTGCGGACATTGTGCCTATTGCCATCATTTCTTTGGTGCTGGCCTTTATGGCCACTCTTTATCCCAGTTGGCGTGCCAGCCAGGTCAATCCGGCGGAGGCTTTGCGTTATGAATGATCTCGTGTTGCAAGCCAAAGGTTTGACTCAGCGTTTCACAGAAGGTCGACTCGATGTCACGGTGCTGCAAGGCGTGGACTTGGAGGTGCATGCGGGTGAAACTTTGGCCATCGTTGGTGCATCAGGTTCGGGTAAAAGTACCTTGCTGCATTTGCTGGGCGGTCTGGACAAACCAACACAAGGCATGGTGGACCTGAAGGGGCAAGCCCTCTCGCAATTGAGTGCCACCGAGCAGGGTCAATGGCGTAACCAGTACCTGGGTTTTGTCTACCAATTTCACCATCTGCTGCCCGAGTTCACCGCTTTGGACAACGTCGCCATGCCCTTGTGGATTCGCCGCATGCCGAGTGCACAGGCCGCTGCAGCAGCGCAAACATGGCTTGCCAAGGTGGGCTTGCAGGACCGTTTGCACCATCGACCGGCTGAACTCTCAGGCGGCGAGCGTCAGCGCGTGGCCATTGCCCGTGCCTTGGTCACACAACCCGCATGCGTTCTGGCGGATGAGCCTACCGGTAACCTTGACCGAAGCACCGCAGAAGGCGTGTTCGATTTGATGTTGCAGTTGGCCCGCGATGTGGGTACAGCTTTCGTGGTGGTCACACACGACACATCCTTGGCCGCTCGTTGCAGCCGACAGGTGAAATTGGTGCAAGGCCGATTGGTGCCTGAATCGGCCGGTTGAAGCTTGTTGCGCTGACATGAGCATCGTCCTCTGTTAACACCATGTGGATCGATACACACTGTCATCTGGATGCTGCAGAGTTCGCGGCTGATCGCTTGGCTGTGCGCGAAGCGGCCCGTGCACTGGGCGTGTCGCGCTGTCTGATTCCTGCTGTTGAAGTGGCCAATTTTGCGGCAGTACGTGCATGCGCACAGACCATGGGTGATAGCTACGCCTTGGGGATTCATCCGTTGTATGTGCCTGCGGCGCAAGACAATGATTTGGGTTTTTTGGACGAAGCCTTGACTCTTTCCAAGGATGATCCGCATTTGGTGGCTGTGGGTGAAATTGGGCTTGATTTTTTTGTGCCAGCCTTGAACGAGCCCCTGATGCGTGAACGACAAGAATTTTTCTATGTCGAACAGCTGAAATTAGCCCGCAAACATGGCTTGCCCGTGGTCTTGCATGTGCGCCGCTCAGCCGATCGCTTGCTCAAAGGTTTGCGGCAAGTCGCTGTGAAGGGCGGGATTGCACATGCTTTCAATGGCAGCGATGTCCAGGCGCAGGCTTTCATAGGCTTGGGTTTTGCGCTCGGTTTTGGCGGGGCTTTGACTTTTGAACGGGCTCACCAACTGCGTCGACTGGCCATGCAACTGCCTTTGGAGGCCTTGGTACTGGAAACCGATGCCCCCGATATTCCGCCGCAATGGTTGTACCGCACAGCACAAGCGCGTGCGGATGGCATGCCGCAAGGGCGCAATGCGCCTGACCAATTGCCCCGCATCGCCGCTGTACTGGCGCAATTACGCGGCATTTCTGCTGCCGACTTGGCTGTTGCGACCACCCGCAATGCGTTTCGGGTCATGCCTCGCCTTGGCTTGTCAGGTTCAGGTCGGCGACAATCGAGCCCATGATTCGAAAAAAGAAATCCACACTGCCAGAAGTCAATTTTTCTGAAGACGGTGATGTCCGCTACCTGCATTTGGGTACGCCTTGGATACAGGGCTCGATGCTGATGGCCAAGCCCTATGACATTGAACTGGAATATGTGCAGCGCATGATGGTCGGTTTGTTGTTCCTGGATCCTGCCGCCGTCGCAGGCGGGCATGCCATGCAACTGGGTTTGGGAGCTTCGACGCTGACCAAATTTTGTTACAAAAAACTCAAGATGACCTGCACCGCCATTGAGATCAACCCAGGGGTCTTGCATGCCTGTCGGGGTTGGTTCAAGTTGCCGCCCGATGACGAGCGCTTGCGAGTCGTTTTGGCCGATGCCGGTCAAGAAATTCAGAAAGAGGAATGGCTGGGCACGGTGGATTTGCTGCATGTCGATTTGTACGACCAAGAGGCAGCCCTGCCCGTGCTGGACAGCGTCGAGTTTTATGACCATTGCCGCAACCTGCTCACCGAAGCGGGCTGCATGACCGTGAATCTGTTCGGCCGCGCGTCCAGTTACGAACGCAGCTTGGAAAAAATAGCCCAAGTATTCCGTGAAGATGCGGTGTGGGACTTCAAGCCTACCCGCGAAGGCAACACGATTGTGTTGGCGCAAAGAACCCCCCATCGACCCGAACGCGAGGCCCTGCAGTCCCAAGCGGACAGCATCGAACAACAATTTGGCTGGCCTGCAGGCAAATGGTTGAAGATGTTCAAGCCTTTGGCGAAGTTCTGAGACGAGTTGGCTGTGGCCAAGGCCTTGGCTGCTCATAACCAAGGGTTAACCACGAGCATCTGAGGCGCTGCAAGGCCCCGAGACTTGTCTATCGCACGCGGGACATAGGTGAAATCCACATGTTCATGTTGTGTTGAAGCCCTCACAATCGGCACATCCAATCTTTGGAGGAGTTATATCGTGAATATCAAAAGTCAAAAAGACTTTTTCTCTGGGCTGATGTTCGCCGTTATCGGCGGCGCATTTGCATACGGGGCAACAGGTTATACCGTCGGTACCGGCGCACGCATGGGGCCGGGTTATTTCCCGCTTGTGCTGGGCGTGATTTTGGCCTTCTTGGGGTCATTGGTCATGTTCAAGTCCTTGGTGGTGGAAACACCCGATGGCGACAAAATTGGCGGTTGGGCCTGGAAGCCACTGCTTTACATCATTTGCGGCAACTTGTTGTTTGGTATTTTGTTGGGCGGTTTGCCCAGCATCAAATTGCCGGCCATGGGTCTGATTGCTGCCATTTATGGCACCACGATCGTGGTCAGTAAAGCCGGTGACGTCTTTGTACTCAAAGAAGTCTTGGTTTTGTCCACCATACTGTCGATTGGCAGTTATCTGGCTTTCGTGGTCCTGCTGAAATTGCAGTTCCCTGTGTGGCCCACGTTCATCACAGGCTGAGGAGGCAAACACCATGGAACTTTTCAATAACCTTGCTTTGGGTTTTGGGGTGGCTTTCACCTTCCAGAACCTGATTTATGCTTTCATCGGTTGTATGTTGGGCACCTTGATTGGCGTGTTGCCAGGCATTGGCCCTGTTGCAACCATTGCCATGTTGCTGCCCGCAACTTACGCATTGCCTCCCGTGGCAGCGCTGATCATGCTGGCTGGTATTTATTACGGCGCCCAATACGGTGGTTCGACCACCGCAATTTTGGTCAACTTGCCCGGTGAGTCGTCGTCGGTGGTGACCGTGATCGACGGCTACCAGATGGCCCGAAAAGGTCGAGCCGGACCGGCACTTGCTGCGGCGGGCTTGGGCTCGTTCTTCGCGGGTTGCGTAGGGACTCTGATCTTGGCCGCTTTCGCTGCGCCTTTGACCGAAGTGGCTTTCAAATTCGGCCCTGCTGAGTATTTCTCGCTCATGATTTTGGGCTTGATTGGTGCAGTGGTTTTGGCTTCGGGTTCTTTACTCAAGGCCGTGGCCATGATTGTGTTGGGCTTGCTGCTCGGCTTGGTCGGTACAGACGTCAACTCGGGCGTGGCGCGATTCAGCTTTGACATTCCCGAACTGACCGATGGCATTGGCTTTATCGTGATTGCCATGGGTGTGTTCGGTTACGGAGAAATCATCTCCAACCTGTCCAAGCCAGAAGATGAGCGTGAAGTTTTCACCGGCAAAGTGACGGG
>CANBWK010000109.1 GCA_947373105.1 Comamonadaceae bacterium
TTGCCCAAAGTAACCATGCCCGCTGTGCGCAGGCGTTGCACCACCGTGGCGTCAAAGGGGGAGCGGTAGCCGCTCAGGATTTTGGAGCCTGCGGTGGTGGCGAAATCGCGGGTAACGAACACGTCTTTGTGCGCAACAGGCACGCCTTCCAGCGGGCCAGCGCTGCCGTCGGCCAGTTTGGCGTCCGAGGCGCGGGCTTGGGCGAGGGTGGCCTCGCTGTCAATGTCCAAAAACGCGTTGTGCGGGTTGCCTCCGGTGCGGGCCAGAAACCGCGTGGCGACTTCGACGGCGCTGACTTGTTTGGTTTTTAAAAGGGTGGTCAGCGCTTTCACGCTGAGGGTGTGCAGATCACTCATGATTTACTCAATCACTTTCGGCACCAAAAACAGGCCACGCTCGACAGCAGGGGCGCTGCGTTGGTTGGCTTCGCGTTGGTTGGGCTCACTGGCCACGTCAGGGCGCAGGCGCAGCATGATGTCCTGAATGGCGGCCACGGGGTGGGCCATGGGCTCGATGCCGGTGGTGTCCACCGATTGCATGGCCTTAACGATGCCAAAAAAGCCATTGATTTGCGCGAGCATGCGCTCGCCTTCTTCCGGCTTGAGTTCCAACCGGGCCAAATTGGCGATCCGGTCGATGTCCTGAGAGGTCAATGACATAGGTATACAAATAAAGAGTGTCGCAACGTAAACCGTGAATTAAAGGGTTCAAAACCCCGCCTTTTCACAGGGGATGCGTTATTATCCAGTGTTTAGCGTAATCCCTAACTATTAGGGCTTGCTGCTGAGCTTTTTAGACTTTTTATGCCTGGCTTGCGTCGCTTTTACATGGACCCGGCCTCAAAGGACTTTTGCCATGTTTTCCTCTTTCCGTCGGTATTTTTCCAGTGATCTCGCGATCGATCTGGGCACCGCCAACACGTTGATTTTTGTGCGCGACAAGGGTATTGTTTTGGACGAACCTTCGGTTGTTGCCATCCGCCACGAAGGCGGCCCTCAAGGCAAAAAAACCTTGCAAGCCGTGGGCCACGAAGCCAAGGCCATGCTGGGCAAAGTGCCCGGCAACATCGAAGCCATTCGCCCCATGAAAGACGGCGTGATCGCCGACTTCACGGTGACCGAGCAAATGCTCAAGCAGTTCATCCGCATGGTGCACCCCCGCGGCACTTTCCGGCCCAGCCCCCGCATCATCATTTGTGTGCCCTGTGGCTCCACCCAAGTCGAGCGGCGTGCGATCCGCGAATCCGCATTAGGTGCAGGTGCCTCCGAAGTATTTTTGATTGAAGAACCCATGGCAGCAGCCATTGGCGCAGGCTTGCCTGTCTCCGAGGCTTCCGGCTCCATGGTCGTTGACATTGGCGGCGGCACCACCGAGGTAGGCGTTATCTCTTTAGGCGGCATGGTCTACAAAGGCAGCGTGCGCGTGGGCGGCGACAAGTTTGACGAAGCCATCATCAACTACATCCGCCGCAATTACGGCATGCTGATCGGCGAGCCCACGGCAGAAGCCATCAAAAAGAAAATCGGCTCGGCTTTTCCCGGCAGCGAAGTGCGCGAGATGGAAGTCAAAGGCCGCAATCTTTCTGAAGGCGTGCCACGCAGCTTCACCATCAGCAGCAACGAGATTCTCGAAGCACTGACCGACCCGCTGAACAACATTGTCTCGGCCGTCAAAACCGCGCTGGAACAAACTCCGCCCGAGTTGGGCGCCGACATTGCTGAACGCGGCATGATGCTCACTGGCGGTGGCGCACTCTTGCGCGATCTGGACCGCCTGCTGGCCGAAGAAACAGGTCTGCCTGTGCTGGTGGCCGAAGATCCTCTGACCTGTGTGGCACGGGGTTGCGGCATGGCGCTTGAGCGCATGGACCGCCTGGGCAGCATTTTCACCAGCGAATAAGCCCGCGCAGACCTTTGCGCTCCCCGCATGTCTCTGGAGTCGATTGACCATACGCCCCCGCCTTTTTTCAGGCAGGGCATTTCGGCACTTTCCAAAGTGGCACTGTTCGGGCTTTTGGCCGTGCTCTTGATGGTGTCTGACGAACGCTTCAAGATCACCAACCCCCTGCGCTCAAGCATTGCGACCGTCATGTCGCCGCTCCAGTGGCTGATCCTGCAACCCGGTCATGCGGTCAGCTACTTGGGCAGTTATTTTGTGTCTTTGCAAGAAGCCCGGTCTCTGGCCGCCCAAAGCGACAAGAAGCTGACATTGAATACATTGAAGTTGCAAAAAATTGAGCAGCTTCAAATTGAAAATGAACACTTGCGCAGGCTCCTCAATTTACGACCGCAATTGTCAGTGAGCGCCAAAACAGTCCAGGTGCTTTACGAAACGCCCGATCCTTATAGCCAGCGTATTGTGATTGACAAAGGCATGGCAGAAAGCATCGTTGTGGGCTCCCCCGTGATCGACGAATCCGGCGTTCTGGGCCAAGTGACCCGCGTCTACCCTTTGGTCAGCGAAGTCACTTTGCTCACCGACCGTGATCAAAGCATTCCAGTGATGAACGCACGCACTGGGCAGCGCAACATTGCTTTTGGCAATCCCGGACACGCCAGAGGCGCTCTTGAACTGCGTTTTGTTCCCCCTGGGGCCGATGTAGAGGTGGGCGACCTGCTCACCACCAGCGGCATCGACGGCGTCTATCCTGCCGGCCTGCATGTGGCCACCGTCAGCCATATCGAGCGGCGCACCGATGCTGCTTTTGCACGCATCCACGCCACCCCGCTGTCCAACAAAGAAGGCCGCCATTTGCTGGTGCTACAACAATCCAAA
Organism: Comamonadaceae bacterium; assembly: GCA_947373105.1. Lineage (GTDB taxonomy): Bacteria > Pseudomonadota > Gammaproteobacteria > Burkholderiales > Burkholderiaceae_C > Limnohabitans_A. The sequence continues at coordinate 2,776 of CANBWK010000109.1, forward strand.
GAACTGGATCCACCGCCCGTTGACATTGCGCCCAAACCGGTTCGCGGTAAAAATATGGGGGGCGGTAAAGAAGCGCTACCGGCCCTGGACATCAGTGAAATTGGCGCCCAAGGAGTCCGGCCATGATCATGGAACGCGGCAAGCCTTTGTTGTCCCCGGTCGACCCCGCGTTCATCTGGTTCAGTTTGTTTCTGGCCCTGATCCTGAACATGCTGATGGGATTGGGCAACTACTTCTGGACACCCGACCTGCTGGCCATGGCACTGGTATTTTGGAGCGTACACCAACCGCGCCGGGTAGGCATCGGTGCTGCTTTTCTGTTTGGCCTTTTGATGGACGTTCATGAATCCGCCCTGCTCGGACAAAACGCACTGGCCTATACCCTGCTGTGTTTTGGCGCCATCAGCATCCACCGGCGAATGTTGTGGTTTCCGGTGCATCAGCAATCGATTCAAGTGTTGCCTTTGTTTGCGCTTGCGGCCTTGACCGAATGGCTGACCCGCTTGGTTATTGGCCAGGCCATGGCCAATTGGGGTTTGTTGTTGGCCCCCTTGATTCAGGCCGTATTGTGGCCCGTGCTGAGCACCTTGCTGTTGATTCCTCAGCGGCTTGACCGTTCTTCCGTGCTCAACCGCACCCTCTGACATGCCCGCCTGGTTGCCCTCGCTGGCCGAACTTCGCAACTCGCAGCTGGAAATTCACAAATTCCGCACGCGGGTGGTGGCTACCCAGTTTTTTATCATTGTCTGCTTTGGCTTGTTGGTGGCTCGGCTGGTTTATTTGCAAGTGATTCGACACGAGGACCTCCAAGAGCAAGCCGAAGACAACCGTACCGCCATCATTCCCACGGTCCCCACCCGTGGCATTATTTCTGACCGCAACGGTGAAATTCTGGCCAGCAACTACTCGGCCTACACCCTGGAGATCACACCCGTCAAAGTGCCGGACGTGGAAGCCACCATCGAAGGACTGTCGCAACTGATCGACATCCAGGCCCGTGACAAACGTCGTTTCAAACGCCTGCGTGAAGAATCGAAAGGCTTTGACTCGCTGCCTATCCGCACCCGCTTGACCGACACCGAAGTCGCCCGATTTGCGGCGCAGCGCTACCGCTTCCCTGGGGTCGACATCAAAGCCCGTCTTTTCCGACAATACCCTTATGGCGACCTGGCCAGCCACGTGATCGGCTATATCGGCCGCATCAGCCCCAAAGAAAAAGCACGGCTTCAAGATGAAGACGAAGACGGCAACTACCGCGGCACCGAATACATAGGCAAGCTCGGCATTGAGCAACGTTATGAACACGACTTGCATGGCATCACAGGCGTGCAAGAGATCGAAACCTCGGCGGGCGGCCGGGCGGTGCGCCGATTGGCCAGTCACCCCGCGACGCCGGGTCAAAACGTGGTGCTGACCATCGACATCAAACTGCAAAAAATGGTCGAAGACCTGTTTGGCAACCGGCGCGGTGCATTGGTCGCTATCGATCCGAACACTGGCGAAGTACTCGCCTTTGTGAGTAAACCGACGTTTGACCCCAATTTGTTTGTGGAAGGCATTGACGTTGAAAACTGGAAAGCGCTGAGCGAATCCATTGACAAACCCCTGCTGAACCGAGCCTTGCGGGGCACCTACCCGCCGGGCTCCACCTACAAGCCATTCATGGCGATGGCAGCACTCTCCACTGGCAAACGCGCAGCCAACACCATCATCAATGACAACGGTTCGTGGACCTTTGGTAACCACACCTTTCGCAGCCATGGTGATGCCGGACTGGGGCCCGTGGACATGGTGCGCTCCATCATTTTGTCGAGCAACGTTTACTACTACTCACTGGCCAACGACTTGGGCGTAGACACCATCCATGACTTCATGAAACCGATGGGCTTTGGCCAATCCACAGGCTTAGACCTGCCCGGTGAAGTGCGTGGCGTCTTACCCAGCACCGACTGGAAGCGCAACACCTACAAAAAGCCAGAACAACAAAAATGGTACGCAGGTGAAACCATCTCCTTAGGCATTGGTCAAGGCTACAACGCCTTCACCATGCTGCAGTTGGCCCATGCCACGGCCACATTGGCCAAAGGCGGCATCAAGTACACCCCAAGGCTCGTCATGGGCACACAAGACGCCTTGAGCCACGCCAACATCCCCGTTAAGACCAACCCGCCCGTGGACCTGGGCTTTAACCCCGACCATGTGGCCGTGGTTCACAAGGGGCTGATCGGCGTGGCTCGCGAAGGGACCTCGGCGCGCGTGTTTGCCGGTGCTGCCTACCAAAGCGCTGGCAAAACGGGTACAGCGCAAGCGGTGACCATCGGCCAGAAAGACAAGTACAACGCAACCAAACTCGAAGAGCACCAGCGCGACCATGCGCTTTACATGGCCTTTGCCCCTGCAGAAAACCCCAAAATTGCCTTGGCGGTGCTCGTTGAAAACGTTGGCTTCGGCGCGGCCCATGCGGCCCCGATTGCCCGACGCGTGTTTGATTATTGGCTGCTCGACCAATATCCCAGCGAAGAAGATATTGCCGCAGTCCAAAAAGGACTCGCCGCTGCCCCGATCGGTACGTCGCGCCATAAATCGAGTGTTCGCGTGAATTGATTACTTTTCAACTCATCTCAAAGTGGTGAGCTTGAAAATAAGTGAAAAAAAACCTGCTTTTTTGCCTATTTAGGGCCTGGCGTACGCCAATTGGCTGATTCGCAAATCGTTTTTTTTGTTCAGAATTCCACCACTTTTTTGGAATTTCTGATTTTCGTGACCCGGCAAAAACACTTTTTACATACCCCGACTTGGGTATCGCGCCTAACGGGTGTGTGTTTGGCCTGCCTGGCTGGTGGTTCAAACGCTCAAACGATGGTCGATGTCGTTCAACGCGCATTGACCATGTACCCGGCCATCTTGTCAGCCCAGGCCAAAGCAGACGCGGCCCGTTCAGACATTGCCCGCGCCCGCAGCGCCCATTACCCTCAAATCGGATTTGGCATCAATAGGAACAGTTTTTCATCCGGCTCCGTGCCCACATCCATAGGCACCAACGTCCTATCGCCCACGGCCAAAATCAACCTGTGGTCTGGCGGCCGTATTGAAGCCGATGCCGAACGCTCTGAAGCCTTAACCCTGGCCAGTGAGCTGCAAAAGGCAGCCACGCTGGACGATGTGGCGTTGCTCGCTGCGGAATCTTATTTGAATTGGGCCCGCACGGCAGACCTTTACTCGCTGGCGGTGCGCAACCTGGAATCACACCGGGTGACGCTCGAAGATATTCGCAAAATCGTCGCGGTCGATACCGGTCGTCGCATCGATTACGAACAAGCACTGGTGCGCATGGAGAACGCGTCCATCACGCTGGCACAACGCAAAGCAGATCTGGCGCAAGCCATGCAAAAAGTAGCTCGTTTTTGGCCTGAGAACCTGGCTGCCCGACCAGAAAAACTCGATGAAATGGCCGGTGACGATGGCCCTTTGGGCAAAGTACCCAACTCCGTCATGCAAACCATCAACATGGTGAGTGATGATTTACCCGCCATTGCGCAGCAACGTGCCAACGTGAAGGCCGCAGAGGCCGCTGTCAAATATGCCAAAGGCAATTATTGGCCCACGGTGGACTTGTCCATGAACCGCCAGTTCAACGCCAATACCCTGCGGCAAGAAACCTTTACCCAGTTGTCTGCCACCATGCCGGTCTACAACGGTGGTGCCGCTTCCGCCCAAGTGGATGCCGCCAACAGCCAGCTCAAAGCCGCCCAATTTGCCCTTGAAGAAGCGCGCATGCTGGCCCGCGAAAAAGCGGGACTGTCGTGGCAAGAATGGAGCTCTGCCCGATCGCGCACAGCCCTAGGCTCTTCACAGTCTTTCATGGGCGACAAAGTGGTCGAGGGCTACCGCGCTCAGTTTCGCTTAGCGCGACGCTCTTTGCTGGATTTGCTGAACATCCAGAACGAAGCCTTTACCTACCAAAGCTCTGCACGCGCCGCTTTTCATGATGAGCGCACTGCCCGCGCCCGATTGCTGGCGGCGACTGGCGAGTTGGCAAACCGTTTTTCTCTGGGTGCCCCGCCCGTTGCAGTGCCCGAACGCACCTCGCCAGCCCGCTCGCGCCCAGCGCCAGAACGGTTTGAATTTCCCGATGTGTCCAATGGCGCACGCTCCCCAATTTCCAGGTAATTTTTAATGAGTTTCGCTCCCCCTGTTTCGCCGGAAAAGGCAGCACCCACTGCCAAAGCAGATCCTTTGTTGATTTGCTTGGCGCTGGCTGCCAAATTACTGGGCAAACCTGTCCATGTGCCGGTTCTGCGTGCTGGTTTTGCCCTGGACGATGAAGGTCGCATTCCCTTAGGCACCTACCCCGATCTGGCCCACCAGCATGGCTTACTGGCCGCTTGGTCACGCACCAAACTCAAAGCCATTCCGAGCTATGTCCTGCCGGTTTTGGTGCCGCTCAACGACGGGCGTGCCTGCGTCCTCAAGGCCATTCAAGGCGAAAGCGTGGTGGTTTTGTGGGCCGAAACGGGCATGCAAGAGCACACCGTGCCTGGCGACCAATTGCAAGCCTTAGCCCGCGACGAAGTGCTGATCATCAAACTGCCTCCCGTGCGCAGCGACCAAACTCTGGCACCCATGCAGGGTGCTGCTTTCAGCTGGTTCTGGGGCACCTTGTGGCGGTTCAGGCACTTTTATGTTGAATCCATGTTGGCCACCGTTGTAGCCAACGTGCTGACACTGGCCAGCGTGTTCTTCACCATGAACGTGTACGACCGTGTGGTCCCGACTCAAGCCTACGCATCGCTGTGGACCTTGGCGGTCGGTACCGCCGCCGCTATTGTGATGGAGTTCATCATGCGCTGGCTCAAAGCCCGGCTTGTGGACCTGGGCGGCAAAAAAGCCGACCTGGCGATCAACGCCACCTTGCTGCGCGAAATCATGTCCATCAAGCTGGAACACCGTCCGCAATCGATCGGAATTTTCTCCAGCTCCATGCGAGACTTTGAGTCTCTGCGTGACTTCTTCTCCTCCGCCTCCCTGGTGGTGCTGGCAGACATGCCCTTTGTGCTGATGTTTTTGGCGCTGATCGCCATCGTGGCCGGTCCTTTGGCCTGGGTGCCCGCACTGGCGGTTCCGATCCTGATCGGCATCGGCTTGGCCGCGCAAAAACCCTTGATGACCGCCATGCGCTCCAACATGAAAGAGTCCGGCGACAAGCAAAGCGTGCTGGTCGAGTCGGTGCTCAACTTGGAACTGCTCAAAGCCCATAACGCCGAAAGTTACCTGCAACGCCGCTGGGAAGCAGCCAACATGGCAGGCTCAGACTCCTACAAACAAATGCGCTCCCTGACCAACTGGATCATGGGCTTTACCACTGCCTTGACACAACTGGTGACCGTGATCATGGTGGTCTATGGCGTGTACTTGATACATGCCAACGCATTGACGCAAGGCGGCCTGATCGCCTCAGTGATTCTGGCCGGCCGCGCTCTGGGGCCGCTGGGCAGCGTCATGTCCTTGGCGACGCGCTACCAACAAGCCGTGTCCTCGCTTGAAACGCTCGATGGTCTGATGAAACGCCCTCGCGACCGCGTGTTCGGCCGCAACTACGTGGTGCCTGAAGTCATCCATGGCGAACTGGACGCACAACAACTCGAGTTTGCCTACCCCGGCGAACACAAAATTCCGGTCATCAAACGCTTATCGATGAAAATCGGCGCAGGCCAAAAGATGGCCATGCTGGGCCGCGTGGGCAGTGGCAAAAGCACCCTCCTGCGATTGATGGCGGGCTTGTACACCCCGCTGGCGGGCAGCATCCGCGTCGATGGCGTGGACATCCAACAGCTCGAACCTGCCGAATTGCGCAGCCGCATTGGCTACGTCGGGCAAGACCCCCAACTGTTCATGGGCACACTGCGTGAGAACCTGGTGTTGTCCGACAGCTGGATCAGCGACGCCAAAATCATCGAAGTCCTCAAAGCCCTCAACATTTACGAACTGGTTGCCTCCCACCCACGGGGACTGGACATGCCCATCACCGAAGCAGGTGGTGGCTTGTCGGGCGGCCAGCGCCAACTGCTGTCCATCGCCCGCATGATGCTGCGTGACCCGCAAATGGTCTTCATGGACGAGCCCACCGCCAACATGGACCAGAACACCGAAGCACGTGTGATCGAAGTCCTCAAAGAATGGCTGGTCGGCCGCACCCTGCTGATGTCCACACACCGCCCGCAATTGCTGGAATGGGCAGACCGGATTGCGGTCATCGAAGGAGGCCAATGCCTGGCCGAAGGACCGAAACAAGAAATGATTGAAAAATTGTCTCGCGGCATTGATGTCAATGCACAGCGCGGCGCGGTCACGGGAGCGCCAGTATGAGTTGGTTTAGGAAAAAATCGCGCAGCGATAGTTTTGGCATGCGCACCGTCGAAGACGACGAGCGCCGCGCCAGCACCGTACTGGTATGGGCTACTGCGCTGACATTGTTGGTTTCATTGGTATGGGCATCGGTCTTTGAACTCGACGAAATCACACGCGGCCAAGGCAAAGTGATTCCTTCCAGCCGCGAGCAGGTGATTCAAAGCCTCGACTCCGGCGTCCTGAGCGAGTTACTCGTGCGCGAGGGCTCATTGGTCGAAAAAGACCAGATTCTGCTGGAAATCGACTCAGCGCGATCCGGCGCCGTATTCCGAGAAGCGCAAGAAAAATTTCTGTCCTTGACGGCGCTGAACGCACGACTGCGGGCCGAAGCGTATGGCACGGCTTTGGTCTTTCCGCCCGAGCTTCAAGCAGAACCAGCCCTGATTCAGCAAGAAACCCAAGGCTACAACGCACGGCGCAAAGCCTTGTTTGAATCCATTCGTGCAATAGATGCTTCTCTTTCTGCCGTCACGCGTGAACTGGCTTTGACCGAACCCCTGGTCAAAGGGGGGGTCATGTCCGAGGTTGAAGTCTTGCGCCTGCGCCGTCAGCAAGCCGACTTGATGGGCCAAAAAGCCGAGAAACAAAACAGATACATCACCGACGCTAACAACGAACTGGTTCGCGTCTCATCCGAGCTGTCCCAAACCAAAGAAAACGCCTCGGCGCGCGAAGACGCCTTCAAGAAAGCCACCGTGCGCTCGCCGGTCAAAGGCATTGTGAAAAACGTGCAAGTTACGACCGTCGGTGGCGTGATTCAGGCCGGGCAACCCATTTTGGAAATCGTCCCCACCGAAGACGAGATGCTGGTCGAAGCCTATATCAAACCGTCTGAAGTGGCCTTTTTGAAAATAGGCCAAAAAGCAGTCGTCAAATTGTCTTCTTATGACTTTAATAAATACGGTGGTCTGGATGGCGTACTTGAACACTTGAGCCCCGACACCATGCGTGATGAAAAACAACGCAAACCTGGCAACCCCGTTGAACTCGAAGAAGGGCTGTACCGCATTTTGGTTCGCATCAAAGATTCCAATCGCGAACGCCACGGCCGCTTGATTCAACCCTCTCCTGGCATGACTGCCACCGTCGAAATTCGGACCGGGCATAAAACCGTTCTTGAATATTTGTTCCGTCCGCTGCAAAACGTATCTCAAGCGTTGCGTGAGCGTTGATTTAAAAAAAGGTATCCCGATGAAAACAGTTTCAGTTGCGTCCACCCAAACTTCAGGTCACGCTCCTTTGTTTCCAATAAGTCGGGTCCATGTGCCCACGGCTTCGGACATCGCACCGCAATTTTTGAGCACCGCAGAAGCGGCTCGAATGCTCGGCTTATCCACCACCTTGATTCAAACCTTGGTTGACAACGACGAGCTCAAAGGTTGGAAAACCCGTGGCGGCCATCGCCGAATTGCCATTCAATCGATCTTGGACTACCAAACCCAATCTGGCCGCAAAACCACACACGGCCATCGCGCTATGGGAACGCCGCGCATCATGGTGGTGGTAGAAAATCCAGACTTGATGGCCTCTTTGCAAAAAAATTACCGGCAATGGAGCTTTCCTGTGGAGGTCACCTTCCTCGACTCTGTCACCGAAGCCTTGCTGTGCTTCTCGGCACAAGTCCCGGACCTGTTGGTCGCTGAGCTCAATATGCCTCGCCCACAGCAAGAAAAAACCATTCAAGCCCTGCTCAATTTCAATGCCCGCGAAAAAACGGGCATGTCGATGGTGCTGGTCACACAAGAAAAAGACATGCCCACCAGCACATCGCGGATCACAGACGCCATGGTTCAACTGGTCCCAGGTCCCTTGACGCCCACCTGGTTTCATGCCTACTTGACCGGGGTGTCCACAACATGTCGGAAATGAACCAACTGCTGTTCACACGGCCAAATTTTGTCAAACCCGTGTTGACACATCGACACAACGACGCGCTGGGTCAAATCAACCAACTGCGGCTTATCGCTTTAGGTGATGCATCGTCCCCTTCGCAAGACCCTTGCGGGCAAGTCTTGCGCAACATGCGCATTTCTCAACAGTGGGATCCCAGCGCTCTGGCGACGCGGGCTTGCTTGTCATTGGCCCAGTTGTATGAACTCGAAACGGGTGGTGACACACTCTTTTACTCCCCCTCGCTGCGCCTGCAAGCTGCCAAAAAAGTTTCCCTTCTGCTCGGGACCCAGTGGGACGCCATCGTGGCTAAATACAGCATCAAAGTGACGGCGCATGCACACGTACCCACCCAAGCTGCACAGCATGTACCAGACAACAAATCCCCCAGCACCCACTACCGCAATGGCTTCATGCTCGTTGCCCTCATCGGCTT
>CANBWK010000110.1 GCA_947373105.1 Comamonadaceae bacterium
TTTCACGCAATCCGCAAAATACCGCTTCACGCCATCTTCTCCAACCTCCTCCACCAAACCATGAATATCGGTCTCGAAACCTGGGCACTGCGCATTGAACTCGCGTGAGAATTTAAGGTAATCCACAATCTTTTTGTTGAAGACTTCACCCGGAATCAACAGCGGAATACCAGGCGGATAAGGCGTGACCAGTCCCACCGTGATACGCCCTTCCAACGCATCGATTTCGACTCGCTCAGTTTTGCGGTGGGCAATGTGGGCATAAGCATCAGCAGGCTTCATGGCGGGCGTCAGGTCGGACAAATACATCTCGGTCGTCAGCCGTGCAATGTCGTACTTGGCATACAAGGTGTGGATGTGCTGGCACAGGTCCCGAAGTCCCATGCGCTCATATTTCCGATGCTTTTGGCAGAACTCCGGCATGATGCGCGACATCGGCTGATTGCGGTCGTAATCATCTTTAAACTGCTGCAAGGCGGTCAGCAATGAGTTCCATCGGCCTTTGGTAATGCCAATGGTGAACATGATGAAGAAGCTGTACAAACCGGTCTTCTCGACCACCACGCCATTGGCCGTTAAAAACTTGGTCACGATGGACGCTGGGATACCTGTCTTATCAAATTTGCCGTCCAGGTTCAAGCCTGGGGTGACGATGGTCGACTTGATGGGGTCAAGCATATTGAAGCCGTCCGCCAATTGGCCAAAGCCATGCCACTTGCTGACTTTCTTGCGGGCATCGCTGCGGATAATCCAGTCTTCAGCACGTCCTATACCCTCGTCAACGAGTTTTTCTGGCCCCCAGACCTTGAACCACCAGTCTTTGCCGTATTCGGCGTCCACCTTGCGCATGGCGCGTCTGAAGTCCAATGCTTCGGCAATGCTTTCTTCCACCAAAGCGGTACCGCCGGGCGGCTCCATCATGGCCGCCGCCACATCGCAGCTGGCAATGATGCTGTACTGCGGGCTGGTGCTGGTGTGCATCAGGTAAGCCTCGTTGAACAAGTGACGATCCAACTTGATAGTTTGCGAGTCCTGCACCAATACGTGGCTGGCTTGGCTGATACCAGCCAGCAATTTGTGAATCGACTGCGTGGCGTACACCACAGAAGTTTTGGGACGCGCCCGTTTTTTGCCCATCGCATGGTAGGGGCCATAAAAGGGGTGAAATGCCGCATGGGGCAACCAAGCCTCGTCAAAGTGCAGGTTTTCCACATAACCGTCCAGCATGCCCTTGATGGTCTCCGTGTTGTACAAGACCCCGTCGTAGGTGGACTGCGTCAATGTCATAACGCGGGGTTTGACTTTTTTGGGGTCCACACCTTTGAGCAAAGGGTTCGCCTTGATCTTGGCCTGAATGGTGGTTATTTCAAACTCGCTTTGAGGTATCGGGCCAATGATGCCAAAGTGATTGCGTGTGGGCTTCAAAAATACCGGAATTGCACCCGTCATGATGATGGAATGCAAAATGGATTTGTGGCAATTGCGGTCCACCACAACCACGTCATTGGGCGCAACGGTGTGGTGCCACACCATTTTGTTGGAGGTGCTTGTGCCGTTGGTCACAAAGAAGCAATGGTCGGCATTGAAAATACGCGCCGCATTGCGTTCACTCTCGCCAATGGCGCCATTGTGGTCAAGCAATTGACCCAGTTCTTCCACCGCGTTGCACACGTCTGCACGGAGCATGTTTTCGCCATAAAACTGGTGGTACATCTGGCCCACAGGGCTCTTTAAAAACGCAACGCCGCCCGAGTGCCCTGGGCAGTGCCACGAATACGAGCCGTCCTCCGCATAGTCCAGCAAAGCCTTGAAAAACGGGGGTTGCACGCCTTCAAGGTAACTTTTGGCTTCACGAATGATGTGACGGGCCACAAACTCAGGCGTGTCCTCAAACATGTGAATAAAGCCGTGCAACTCACGCAAGATGTCATTGGGCAAATGGCGCGAAGTCTTGGTCTCGCCGTACACATAAATAGGCACATCAGCGTTTTTTCGTCGCACTTCTTGAATAAATGCACGCAAACTTAAAACGACAGGGTCAAGGTCAGGTCCGGGGGTGAATTCTTCATCATCGATGGACAAGATGAATGCGCTGGCGCGGCTTTGCTGCTGTGCAAATTGCGACAAATCACCGTAACTGGTCACCCCTAAAACTTCGAAGCCTTCGGACACGATGGCTTCGGCCAATGCACGAATACCCAAACCCGAAGTGTTTTCGGAACGGTAGTCTTCATCGATGATGACAATGGGAAATCTGAATTTCATGCATGGCTCCAAACAAGGGGCAAAAAAAAGGAAACAGGGGCGAAGTGTAAGGACTATTTGTGTCTAAAAATGGGCACAATGGCGCTTGCGTATCAAAGAATTCATTTTTGAAGGATTCCAAATGGCTTTATCAACGGCTTGGTGGCTTGTGACCGGTGGGTTGATTGCCGTTGAATTGATCACCGGCACCTTCTATTTATTGATGTTGTCTCTGGGTGCCGCCGCCTCAGCCTTGGCCGCGCACGCCGATCTGCCGTTGACTTGGCAAATTGTGATCGGCGCCATTGTGGGTGGACTTTCGGTCACCCTGTGGCATTTAAAAAACGCCCACACACACCAACCTACAGAAGCTTCGCGCAATCAAAACGTACATCTTGATTTGGGCGAACTCGTTCAGGTGCTTGAATGGGATGAACAAGGGCTTGCGCAAGTTAAACACCGTGGCGCTCAATGGACCGCTCAGCTCGCCCCTGGTCAATTGCCTGCTCCTGGGGCTTATCGCATCACAGAGATAACAGGCAGCCGTCTGATTCTCGAAAAAATTTAATCATTAGGAAAACCATGGAAATCGCCCTTCTCTTTTTGGTCATCATCACACTGTTCATCATCAAAACAGTCAAAGTGGTGCCCCAGCAAAATGCCTGGGTGGTCGAGCGTTTGGGCAAGTACCACGCCAGTCTGACGCCGGGTTTGAATTTCGTGGTGCCCTTTGTGGACAACGTGATTCAAAAACACAGCCTGAAAGAAATTCCACTGGATGTGCCCAGCCAAATTTGCATCACTCGTGACAACACGCAGTTGCAGGTTGATGGCATTTTGTATTTCCAGGTGACCGACCCCAAACTGGCAAGCTACGGTTCGTCCAACTACATCGTCGCCGTCACCCAGCTTGCACAAACCAGTTTGCGCAGTGTGATCGGCAAATTAGAGCTCGACAAAACTTTTGAAGAGCGTGACATCATCAACGCGCAAGTGGTGGCGGCCATTGATGAAGCCGCGTTGAATTGGGGCGTCAAAGTCTTACGCTATGAGATCAAGGACTTGACACCACCCAAAGAAATTTTGCACGCCATGCAGTCGCAAATCACTGCTGAGCGTGAAAAACGCGCCTTGATCGCAGCCTCCGAAGGCCGACGTCAAGAGCAAATCAATATTGCCACTGGCGAACGTGAAGCCTTTATTGCAAGATCAGAAGGCGAAAAGCAAGCCGCAATCAACAAGGCGCAAGGCGATGCCGCCGCCATCACCGCGATGGCCGATGCCACTGCCCATGCCATCGAGCGCATCGCGGCCGCCATCAGGCAACCAGGGGGTGAGCAGGCCGTTCAACTCAAAGTAGCTGAGCAAGCAGTTCTGGCCTATGGCAAAGTCGCCGCCGACGCCAAGACCACACTCATCATCCCTGGCAATTTGACCGAAGTCTCCGGATTGATTGCATCGGCCATGAAGATGGTCGCTATCACCAAGGAATGAAGCCTGATTTGCACTTTGCGACTGCTATAATCAGAGGCTTAGGAACGGTGGATGAGTGGTTTAAGTCGCACGCCTGGAAAGCGTGTGTGGGTTCATAGCCCACCGCGGGTTCGAATCCCGCCTGTTCCGCCAAAACACAGCCCCAAGCCAATTGGTTTGGGGCTTTTTTCGTTCAAAACTTCATTAACAAATTTTAAAACCCTCAGACATGCATCACGATAGCCTGTTCCGTATTCCGGGTTATGCAAGGCTGTGGAGCTCAATCCTGCTGAGCAATCTTGGGGGACAAATTACCATGATCGTGCTGCCGCTGACGGCGGTGGTTTTACTGAACGCCAGCCCTACCCAGATGGGCCTGCTGGGTGCGATGGAGTTGTTGCCCTTCGTCTTGTTTTCGCTACCCGCAGGCGTTTACCTGGACCGCATCCGCAAATTACCGGTCTACATTGCGGGCGAATTATTGATGGTAGCGCTGCTTGCGTCTGTCCCGTTGGCCTGGCAATTCGATCTGCTGAACATGACTTGGCTTTATGTGGTCGGTTTTGGTGCTGGCATGGTCTACACCGTTGCAGGCTCGGCTTCACAAATCGTACTGACCCAACTGGTCGGCCGAGATCAATTGGTCAAGGCGCATGCTCAAAATGCCATTGCCGGATCAACTGCCGAAGTGATTGGCCCCGGCATTGCAGGCATCTTGATCAAGTTGCTGGGTGGACCCCTGACCTTGTTGGTCGACTGCCTTTTGGTGCTTTGTTCCGCAATCATGCTCAAGGGCCTTAATTTGAAGGAGAGAGTAGCGCCCCCAAAACACAGCCATTTTGGGCGTCAACTTCAGGCTGGACTGGCCTTCGTGAGTAGCCAGTCTTTGCTGATTCAGAGCGCTATGGTGGTTGGAACTTGGCAATTTTTCTCTCAAATGGCTTTGTCGACTCAAGTGATCTACGCTATTCGGGAACTTGAAATGAGCGAAGAAAACCTTTCCTTGAGCTTTATGGCTTTAGGTATAGGCTCAATTGCGTCGGGGTTGACTGGACCCCGACTGTCTAAGGCAATCGGACCTGGTCCGACCTTGCTGTTCGGCGTCGGTCTGACTGGTCTAGGATGGATTCAATTGGCGCTATTCAAAGACCAGATCCCGGCAGTCATCGGATTTGCCCTCATGCTGATGTGCTTTGCTGCTGGCGCCACACTGCTGTTCATCAATTTTCTGTCCATAAGGCAATCGGTCACGCCTGCTGCTATGTTGGGCCGCATGACAACCACCATGCGTTGGCTGATCATGATTCCTGCAGGCCCAGGCGCTTTGCTCGGCGGCTGGCTAGGTGAGCACGCCTTGATGTCGACCCCCATACTTCTAGCAGGAATCGGTTCAGTTCTAACGGCTAGCGTGGGATTGGCCATGGGTAGCTTGAGGCACTTGCGTGTGCTTCCCCAAACGCCTGAGGCCTGAGGCCTCAAGGTCAAAGCTCAAGCCATCTTAGCAGCGCGTTCGGGTGTCCAACCTTTGGGGATAGCGCCTAACAACTCCTGGGTATAAGGGTGCTGCGGGTTGGCGTAAATGTCTGCAGCTGCGCCTCTCTCCACAATATCGCCCTCCTTCATCACGATCATATGATCGGACATGAAACGAACCACATCCAGATCGTGCGAGATGAACAGGTAGGCCAAAGAAAATTCTTTTTGCAGGTCCTTGAGCAGATTCAAAATGGTGGCCTGAACGCTCACGTCCAGTGCACTGACGGATTCATCACAGACCACGATTTCGGGTTGGAGAATCAAACTGCGCGCAATAGATATGCGCTGGCGCTGACCACCCGAAAATTCATGCGGGTATTTCTGCAAGGCATTGGCCCCCAGCCCCACTCGCTCAAGCCACTCCATGACCAGGGCTTGTCTGCCTGCTTCATCTATGCCCAGCCCATGAATCTTCAAGGGCTCTTCCAGAATCCGCCCCACAGTGAACCTTGGATTCAAACTTGCATAGGGGTTTTGGAAGATGATCTGCACCCTCTTGCGCATGGCACGGATTTGCGCCGCGCTTTGCCTCGTCAGGGGGTGCCCTGCCAGGGTGACTTCACCACGAGTCACTTGCAGCAATTGGGCGAGCATCAAGCCCAGGGTGGATTTACCCGAACCTGACTCGCCCACCACCCCCAAGGTCTCGCCTCGGCGCAAAGAAAAACTCGCATCTTTCACTGCATGCACTGTCTTGCGCGAAAACAAGCCTGTCTTGATCACATAGTCTTTGGCCAAACTGTCCACAGTTATAAGTACTTCGCCACCGCTCACTGGCGGGGCCCTGGGGGTCAAGATTCGACCTGCCGGATTCATGAAGTCTTCAATGACGGGCAACCTCTCATAAGCTTGGTTCAGGCGCGGGCGACATGCCAACAGTGCTTGGGTGTAGGCGTCCTGAGGGCGGGTAAAGATGGTCTCTACCGACCCCGCTTCGCGCACTTCACCGTGCCGCATAACCACCACTTCGTGGGCCAGCTCAGCCACAAGCCCCAAATCATGGCTGATGAAAAGCATGCTCATCTTGTGTTTGTCCTGCAAGCGAACCAACAACTCAATGATTTGCCGCTGCACGGTCACATCGAGCGCAGTGGTCGGCTCATCAGCGATCAGCAAGCGGGGCTGGCAAGCGATGGCAATGGCGATCATCACGCGCTGTTGTTGCCCGCCCGACAGCTCATGCGGATACGCGTTGATGCGGTTGGCCGCATCCGGTATGCCCACTTCGTCGAGCACCGCCTTGGTCTGCTCCCAAGCCTGTTTGGGGCTCAGTCCCAAATGCAGTATCAGTACCTCGGCAATTTGATGGCCAATGGTTTTCACAGGGTTGAGCGAGCTCATTGGGTCTTGGAAGACCGTGGTGATCTCTTTGCCCCGCAACTTGCGCAACGCAGGCTCCGAGAGCTTGAGCAAATCGACACCGCCACTGATGATTTGGCTGGCCGGATCGATCAAAGCGTTATCGGGTAGCAAGCGTGAAATGCTTAGAGCGCTAACGCTCTTGCCGCTCCCCGATTCACCGACCAGGGCCAGCGTGCGCTGATTGGGCACATCAAAACTGACGCCATGCAAGGCGTGCTGTATGCCGGCACGGCCCATGTCGAAAGAGACTTTGAGGTTTTTGACTTGGAGGGTGGAGGTCATTTCAAAAGCCTTCAGCGGATCTTGGGGTCCAGCGCATCGCGCAAGGCATCGGTGAACAAGGCGAATGCGGTGACAAAGATGGCCATCATGCAGGTGGCTGCCAAAAACTGCCACCAGATGCCCAAAATCAACTCGGTCTGAGACTCCGAGAGCATCGTTCCCCAGCTGACCATGTCAATTGACACGCCCAAACCCAGGAAGGACAAAATCACCTCGGCCTTGATGAAGCCCACCACATGCAAACTCAGTTGAACCAAAACCACATGGCTCACGTTAGGCAAGATGTGCACAAACAAACGCGAGAAATGACTCGCGCCAATGGCCTCGGCTGCACGCACATAGTCGCGCGATCGGTGCTTGATGTATTCGGCACGCACCAGCCTGTAAATGCCTGTCCAGCCCACAAGACTCAAAATCACGACCACATTCATGATGCCGTTAGAAAACACCTTGGCCAGTGGCCCGGACTTGAACACCGCCGCGAGTGCAAAGATCAACAGCACATAAGGAATGGCGTTGAACACGTTGTACAACCACTCCAGCGCATCATCCACCGCACCGCCAAAATAACCGCCCACAGCCCCCAAGACCGTACCAATGAGTGTGGCCATCAAAGCAGCGGTCAAGCCGACCATAATGGAAATTTGTGCGCCTTTAATCGCTTTTTGCAAGACATCCCGGCCAATGCGGTCGCCGCCCCAAGGCAGTGTGTCTTGTTTGATCTGGTTGGTCACCGCCACCCTCGAGGTTTTTTGCTGCCATTTGTCATAGTAAGGCGCCAAAGGATCCATGTCCGAAATATCCAGCAGTCGCACGGGGGCTTGCGCTTCTTGCGCGGCCTTGACATCGGCTTTGGCGCCTACCAGGTGCGGCGGCGCAAAAGGCTGTCCCACTTCTGCCTGCCAGGAACTTCGAAGCCAACCGAATTGGGCGGACATCACCAAAGCGAAAAACAAACCCACTACAAACAAAGCACCCTTGCCGGTCTTGTCGCTGCTAAAGCGTTCATGTACCTGTGCCCAAAGCGAATTGGAATGACGTGATGAAGCCATGACTGCGCTCATTTGAGTTTCACGCGGGGGTCAACCCACTGGTAAAGGACATCGGTCAGCAGGTTGATGACCATGGTGAGTGCCGCCAGGTAAATGGTGGCGGCTTGAATGACTGGATAGTCACTGCGGTTGACCGCGGTATAAACCTCTCGTCCCAATCCGGGGATGGAGAAAAACACCTCGATGAGGAAAGAGCCAATGAAAATGCTGGGCAAATGCGTCGCGACATTGGTCAAGATAGGAATCAAGGCATTGGGCAGCACATGCCGAAACAGCACAGCTTCTTCTGAAAGGCCTTTAGAGCGTGCAGTGCGAACATAGTCTTGGTTGATCTCATCGAGAAAAAAGCTGCGGTAGAGCCGGGTGTGCGGACCCAGGCTCACGATGACGGCCAGCAACACGGGCAAAGGCGTAAAGACTGTCAGGTTGGTCCACGCGCTGTTGCTCCAGCCCTGCACTGGGAACCAGCCCAACACAAAAGCGAACAGGTATTGGCCAAAAATGATGTACACCAAAAAGCTGATGGACATGGCCATGGTGCAAATGACCATGACGACTTTGTCGGTCAAAGTGCCGCGTACATAAGCCACCGCCAGGCCTGCCAAGGTGCCCAGCAACACCTCGATTACCAGAATCGGCGTCATCACTGTCAAGGTGGCGGGCAAGCGGGTTTGAAAGATTTTGGCCACCGACTCATTGGTGGCCCAGCTGTTGCCCCAGTCAAACGTGGCAACTTTGAGCATGAACTGCCAGACCTGCTGCCACAGTGGCAAGTCAAGGCCTAACTGCTGACGGATCGAGTCAATCTGTTCTTGCGAGGCGTTCATGCCCGCCAGGATTTCGGATGGATCACCCCCAAAGTAATGAAAAAGCAGGAAAACGAGCAGCATGACACCCAACAAAGTAGGAATCATTTGCAAGATGCGTCTGACTAAAAAATTCAACATGATCGGGAAAGTGCTCGATTGACCGATTTAAATCGGTAAGGCACTATTATTGGCGCTAATGTTGTTCATCTTTCTAAGTATTTGCCTTGATCTTCCATCGCCTCATTCCCAATGTCATCACACTTTTGTGTGGTCTTTCAATCCTGTCAGCTACTGCACAGACGGCCAAGCCGACTGAAAAAGTCTTCAAATACGCCTTTACTGCAGCAGAAACAGGGTTTGATCCGGCCCAACTTTCTGACTTGTATTCGCGGATCATTACCGCCAACATGTTCGATGCGCTTTATACGTATGACTATCTTGCCAGACCTTTGGTCATCCGACCTAACTTGGCTGCAGGCATGCCCGATGTTTCGGCTGATTTCAAAACTTACACCGTCAAAATCAAACCGGGGATTTATTTCTCTGACGATCCAGCCTTCAAGGGCATCAAGCGTGAACTGGTCGCCAGCGATGTGGTCTACACCTACAAGCGCATCTTTGATCCCAAAAACAAAAGCCCCAGCGTGAGCGGTTTGCGGGAAGAAAAAATCCTAGGCATGGAGGATCTGCGAGAGCAGGCCAGCAAATCGGGCAAGTTCGATTACGACCGCGACATTGAGGGCTTGCGAGCGCTGGACAAGTACACGGTGCAATTCAAATTGGGCGAGGTTCGCCCCCGATTTCTAGAAGGTCTAACTGATCCGGGCATCTTCGGCATCGTGGCGCGCGAGGTGGTTGAAGCTTATGGCGACCGCATCATGGAACACCCGGTGGGCACAGGTCCCTTCAAACTGAGTGAATGGCGCAGATCGTCCAAGATCACCTTGGTGCGCAACCCGAATTACCGCGATGACTATTTCGAGGCCACGCCGCCAACTGACTCTCCCTTGGCACAGCAGGTCTACGCGCAAATGAAAGGCCGTAAGTTGCCACAAATCGACAAGGTGGAAGTCTCCATCATTGAAGAAGCACAACCGCGATGGCTGGCGTTTTTGGGTAATGAGCATGACTTAATGGAACGCCTGCCAGCCGCTTATGTGAACGTGGCCATTCCCCAGAACAAGCTAGCGCCCAACCTGCAAAAACGCGGGATCCAAATGCAACGCAATCTGTTGGGGGATGTCACCTTCAGTTACTTCGGCATGGAAAACCCCATCGTGGGTGGATACTCGCCTGAAAAAATCGCCTTGCGACGTGCAATTGCCATGGGACAAAACTCCGCCGAAGAAGTGCGATTGCCTCGACGAGGCCAAGCCATCGTCGCTCAAGGGCCGATCATGCCCTTGACTTCCGCTTATGACGGCAACATGCGTTCGGAAATGGGGGTTTTCGATCGCGCCAAAGCCATGGCCTTGCTCGACATTTTTGGTTACAAAGACAAGGATGGTGACGGTTGGCGCGACTTACCCGACGGCAAGCCTCTGACCCTTGAATATTCCACCACTTCTTCAGCGGATTACCGGGAACTCAATGAAATCTGGAAGAAAAATATGGATGCCATCGGTATCCGCGTGGAGTTCAAATATGGTCAATGGCCAGAGTTGCTTAAGGCTTCGCGAAACGGCAAGCTGATGATGTGGGGTTTGGGTTTGAGCGGCGGCTCACCTGATGGCGCAGGGGTTTTAGCTCTGGGCTACAGCCAGTCCAAAGGTCAGCAAAACCATGCCCGGTTCAGCCTGCCCGAATATGATGCGCTGTACACCAAAATCAACCGTTTGCCTGATGGACCAGAACGTAAACAACTGATTGATCAAGCCGTCAAAATCCTTGTGGCCTACATGCCCTACAAATTCATTACCCATCGGATTGGCACTGATCTGAACCATCCCTGGGTGCAGGGTTATGTTCGCAACCCGATCGTACGGGACTTCTGGAAATACATCGACATCGACGAGCAAAAAGCACCTAAACCCTGATGCATAAAATCCCACACAACTTTTTCGCCGCCTCACTTTGGGGTCTGCTCGCGCTCTCAGCGTCACCCACTTGGGGTGTCTCTGTGCCCGCAGGGGTTCAGTTGCAAGTCGAGCAAACCTTGACCCGAAACAACGGCGCTGAGCCCGAAACGCTCGACCCGTCTTTGATCGAGTCGGTGGGTGCGGCCAACCTCATACGTGACATGTTCGAAGGACTCACCGCCATTGACGCGCAAGGGAAAATTGTGCCAGGGGTGGCCGAAAAGTGGCGGCAAGTCGACCCCTTGACCTGGACGTTCCAGTTGCGATCTCAAGCCAAATGGCAAAACGGTGACCCCGTCTCGGCACAGGACTTTGTTTATTCATTCCGCCGTTTGGTAGACCCCAAAACAGGCTCCAAATACGCACGTACTTTTGGAGATTTCTTTTTCAATGGCAAAGAAGTCTCCACTGGGCAAAAGCCACCGCAAGAGCTGGGCGTGCGCGCCATCGACAAGGCCACGCTAGAGATCAGAACATCACTCCCCGTGAAGTTTTTACCCGAACTGGTCAGCAACCCCAATCTGAGTCCTTTGCATGCAACATCGATCGAAAAGTTGGGACGCGAGTGGACAAAACCCGGCAATCTGATGGGCAATG
>CANBWK010000111.1 GCA_947373105.1 Comamonadaceae bacterium
GGCACCAAGGCGCTGGAGTACCAAGTGTCCAGCACGTCTTCATCGCGCTTGAGCGTCTTGCCCGGGGCTTGGGCTTGGGCCTCGGCTTCGTTGCGGGCCACATAGACCTTGCCGTCTTCGTCATACCAAGCCGGAATTTGGTGGCCCCACCAGAGCTGGCGTGAGATGCACCAGTCCTGGATGTTGTTCATCCACTGGTTGTAGGTGTTGACCCAGTTCTCGGGCACAAAGCGCACTTCGCCGGACTGCACAGCGTCAATGGCTTTTTGCGCGATGCTTTTGCCGGTGGCGTCGCCTTTGCCAACTTGGTTCATGGCCACAAACCATTGGTCGGTGAGCATGGGCTCAATCACTTGGCCGGTGCGGGCGCAGCGGGGCACCATCAGTTTGTGTTTCTTGACTTCGACCAAAGCGCCTGCGGCTTCGAGGTCAGCCACCACGGCCTTGCGGGCCACGAAGCGGTCCAAGCCCCGGTATTTTTTGGGCGCATTGTGGTTGATCGTTGCGTCAAGATTCAGCACGCAAATCATCTCCAGCTTGTGGCGCTGGCCCACGGCATAGTCGTTGGTGTCGTGTGCTGGCGTGACCTTGACCACGCCTGTGCCGAATGCTTTGTCCACGTAATCGTCGGCAATCACGGGAATGGTGCGGTTGCACAAAGGCAGGTTGACCTGTTTGCCGATGAGGTGCTTATAGCGCTCGTCTTCCGGGTGGACCATCACGGCCACGTCGCCCAGCAGGGTTTCGGGGCGGGTGGTGGCCACGGTCAATGAACCACTGCCATCGGCCAGGTCATAGCGGATGTGCCACATTGAGCCGTCTTCTTCCTCGCTCTCCACTTCGAGATCAGACACCGCGCTCATCAGCACCGGGTCCCAGTTCACCAGGCGCTTGCCACGGTAGATCAGGCCTTGCTCGTAGAGTTGCACAAAGGTTTCGGTCACGGTCTTGGACAGCTTGGGGTCCATCGTGAAGTATTCCCGGCTCCAGTCCACGCTGTCGCCCATGCGGCGCATCTGGTTGGTGATGGTGTTGCCCGATTCCTCTTTCCATTCCCAAACTTTGCGCACAAAGTTTTTGCGGGCTTCGGCAGGCGTCGGGCCCATGTCGTGGCGGCTGATGCCTTGGGCCTGTAGCTGGCGCTCCACCACGATTTGCGTGGCAATGCCCGCGTGGTCGGTGCCCGGAATCCAGGCGGTGTTGTGGCCCAGCATGCGGTGGTAGCGGGTCAACGAGTCCATGATGGTCTGGTTGAAAGCGTGGCCCATGTGCAGCGTGCCCGTCACGTTGGGCGGAGGCAACTGGATGGCGAAGGCTGGCGCGTCGGCCGTTGGTGCACCCGTGCCACGAAAACCGGCCACCCCGTAGCCGCGCTTTTCCCACTCGGGGCCCCAATGGGCTTCCAGGGCGGCGGGCTCGAACGATTTGGACAGGGACTGCAGACCGGGTTGGTCGATGGGCGTGGAAGCGTTGCTCATGGGGGCTTTAAAAAGGGGAACGCCTTCGATTTTACCCAGCCCCGTGCCCTGCCTTTTGGGGGGTCTTTTAAATGGACAAGTCCTTGGCCGCCTCTACGCACTCGCGCAGGATGGCTGAATCGCCGATTTGATTCGCCAGAATCAGGATCAAGCGGGTATTGAGCAGCTCAGATTGTTCGGGGCTCATATCGGCATGGGCATCGATCAGCAATTCGTAAAAGCCGTCAGCATCTTGAAAATTCGCGATGGTTTTCATGTTCTTTTCCAATTCACAGGGCCAAAGTGTTGGCAATGGCTTCGATCAAACTGCCATCGACACGATGGCCGGTGGAGGCCAGATACCCATCAGGTCTGACCAAGGCCCAACCTTGGCTTTGCACTTGGCAGGCGCTGCGAAGTCGGTCTTGGGTATCCATCACATGTTCCCGCGCTTGAGGTGGAGTGAGTTTGTTAACCACCTGCACGCATCGCAAGGGGGTGCCTTCGGTCAAGGTTCGGAGCCGGCGCAAGCTGGCTTGGGTTTGCGTGCCAAACGTCAATAGAACCAAACGGCCTTCGGCCCAATTGAGTAAATCGTTCACCACGCCGTTGTGGCCTTTTCGCCAAGAAAACGAGACGTTTTGCAAAGAGGCACCACCGTTGTCCGCGCAAATCGAAGAGCGGGTATAGGTGTTGGCCACAGCCATGCGGCCGGTGTTGATCAGTGAGCGTGCAAAGGGGTATTGCTTGGCCAAGCTGATCGCCGCATGGCGAAAGCTTCTTTCCATGCCTTCGGGCGCACGCAGAAAGCGGGCGGTGCGATTGGTCACGCGCACGTTTTCCTGCGCAGCTTCCAGACGTTCGGCGTTGTAGCTGTCTAACAGTGCGGGGCTGGCCCAGCCCTTGAATACAGCACCCAATTTCCAAGCCAGGTTGTCTGCATCGGATACGCCGGTGTTGCCGCCGCGTGCACCAAAGGGGCTGACCACTTTGGCCGTGTCGCCCATGAAGAAGACCCGGCCCATTTGGAGCGTGTCCACGCATTGGCTCTTGTAGGCGTAAGGGCCCACCCACACAATGTCTACTTTCACGTCTTTGCCAAACTGGCGCTCCAAACGTTCGCGCACCACGTCCTCGCGACTCACATAGGCCGGGTCAGCGTTGGGGGCCATTTGGTAGTCGATGCGCCAGACATTGTCGGCCATCAGGTGTTGCCAGACGGCGCGGTTTTCATTGAAGGGCGCTTCAATCCAAGTGTGCCGCTCCACCGGAGGATGGGTGTTAAAGCGCACATCCGCAATGCACCAGCGGTCATCGCCTTGGGTGCTTTGCATGCTCACGCCTGTCCATGCGTGGAACGGGGTGTGTGAGCCGGTGGCGTCAATCACATGATCGGCTTGAATTTGGTAACTTCCCTCGGGCGTTTGCACTGTCAAGGTGGCAAAGTCATTGTTTTGCTCAAAGCTCGTGACGCGGGAATTCCACCGCAAATCCACCCCGCCCAACTCGGCTATGCGTTCAACCAAAAAGCCTTCAATGTAGAACTGCTGGATGTTGATGAATGGTGGTTGGGCTGATAAATTGAAGTTTCTTTGCGCACTCAAATCAAACGAATAGACCTCGTCCTTGCCAGCAAAGGTGCGGCCAACGCTCCACTGAACCCCTTTGGCCGCGATGCGTTTGTAAATGCCTAGACGTTGAAATATTTCGAGGGACTTTTGCGTGTAGCAAATCCCCCGCGATGACGCGCCTTTCACACCGACGGTATTGTCTTCGTCTAGCAAGATGGCTTTGACACCTTGATTGGCGAGTGAACACGCCAAGGTCAAACCGGTGATGCCGCCGCCAACGATCACAATGGCGTGCCGCAAAACTTGGTCTGAATGCAAATCGGGTGGAGCCACAAACGGGTACTCTGGCAAGGTGTAACCTGTCCCTTGAGTGAACTCGTAGCCGTTGGTGTACTGAACTTTGGCGAAGCTGGGGGTCTCTGGTCTCATGTTGAGAATGTGCTTAGATGGATTTGAATTCTGGACGGTCGTTTTGCTGGGGCTTGAGCGGCTGTGCGGCTTTGCCCTCTGCGCGCTCTTGACGCCATTGTTGCTTGCGCGCTGTCCATTCGTTCAAGCGGGCGTGCACCGTTTTACTCTCTTGCAACATTTGGAACTCATCGGCCCGTTGCGCTGAAAGTTCCAGCCGAACGCCGTTGGGGTCAAAGAAATAAATGCTCTCAAAAATGTGATGGTCGGTGATGCCCAGTACCTCAACACCATGAGCTTGTAAGCGCTCTTTCATGGCTTGTAGATCGGCTTTGCTGTCGACCCTGAAAGAAATATGGTTGACCCACATCGGTGTATTGGGCGAAGGCAGGGCGGCTTGATCGTCACCGAGGTCAAAAAAGGCGATGAACGAGCCATCACGTAAACGGAAAAAGAAGTGCGTATACGGGCAGTATTCGCCGGTGCTGGGCACCACATCGCTCTGGATGATGTGGTACAGCGGCAGGCCCAAAATGTCTTCGTAAAAGTGCCTTGTTTCTTCTGCATCCTTGGCCCGGTAGGCGTAATGGTGTAACTGCTGAATCGGAGCAGCATCAGGCAGCGAGGAAAAAAGAGCGGGGGCAAGTGTGCTTACGGACATGGCGTCTCCAGATTGTTTACTAATGCGTAATCTATTTACTGTACCGTAATCTGCCGCCCTGTTCAACAATTTGCCATTAATTCAGATGGTCTAATGACTTGTCAATCTTGATAGTCTAATTTTATGCAGGTTATTGAGACTGCCAATTGGACGGTGTCACATAAAGCAGATACGCTCATCTCGTCCTGGACATTCGGTACAGGCTTTTTTTATCAACCCCAAGGAGATCTCCATGGCAGCACTCAAAGGCTCGCGCACGGAACAATGCTTGAAAGACGCCTTCGCAGGCGAATCCCAAGCCAACCGTCGCTATTTGTATTTCGCGAACAAGGCCGACATTGAAGGCCAAAACGACGTCGCTGCGTTGTTCCGTTCCACCGCAGAAGGTGAAACAGGCCACGCGCACGGTCACCTGGAATTTCTGGAGCAATCCGGTGATCCAGCAACTGGCCTGCCGATTGGCACAAGCCGCCAAAACCTGGCCTCTGCAGTGGCTGGCGAAACCCATGAGTACACCGACATGTACCCTGGCATGGCCAAGACCGCTCGCGAAGAGGGTTTTGACGAAGTTGCTGATTGGTTTGAAACATTGGCCAAAGCGGAACGTTCACACGCTAACCGTTATGCCAAAGCATTGGCTGAATTGGTAGATTGATCTTTACCTGATTTGCTGAGACGCCGTTGCGCCCACAAGGCGCAGCGGTTGCAAAAGCGGCTTGTTCATCAAGCCGCTTTTGCAACCGAACACAACCGCAATCAAGGACTCTCATTCATGGCCACAGAAGGCAATCTTCAAGCGCCCACGCGTCACGCGCTGGATTGGCAAAACCCCGACTTTTATTCCGAAGAAAAATGCTTCGATGAGTTGGAACGTATTTTCGATATCTGCCATGGTTGCCGCCGATGTGTGAGCTTGTGTGGCTCATTCCCGACCTTGTTTGACCTGGTCGATGAGAGTCCGACTTTGGAAGTCGATGGCGTCGATAAAAAAGACTATTGGAAGGTTGTTGACCAGTGCTTCATGTGCGACCTGTGCTACATGACCAAGTGCCCTTACACACCTCCGCACGAATGGAATCTGGATTTCCCGCACACCATGCTCCGTGCCAAAGCTATCAAGTTCAAAAAAGGCGAAGTAGGACAGGCCGAACAGTTCTTGGCATCGACCGATGTGCATGGCTCTTTGGCGGGTATTCCCATCGTGGTGCAAGCCGTGAATGCGGTGAACAACAGCAAGGTGGGTCGAGAGGTGTTGGAGTCTGTTGCCGGGGTTGATAAAAACGCTTGGTTGCCTGCCTTGGCTACACGCAAATTCCGCTCCAGTGCCACCGAGGCCAAAGCCATCAAGGTTGTGGATGGCGCCAAAACTCCGGGCAAAGTGGCTATTTATTCCACCTGCTACATCAACTACAACGAGCCTGGCATTGGACATGATCTGCTGAAAATTTTGGACCACAATGACATCCCTTATGTCTTGGTCGAGAAAGAAAAATGCTGTGGCATGCCCAAGCTGGAGTTGGGCGATCTGGACAGCGTCAAGGCCTCCAAAGAAGCCAATATCCCAGTGCTAGCAGCTTACGCCAAAGAGGGCTATGCCATCATGGCAGCCGTCCCCAGTTGTGCACTGATGTTCAAGCAAGAGATTCCGTTGATGTTCCCCGACTGTGCAGACACGCAATTGGTCAAGTCCCACATGTGGGACCCGTTTGAATATTTCATGGCACGCAAACGCGACGGCTTGTTGAAAACAGAGTTTCCGCAAGCCCTGGGCAATGTGAGTTACCAAATCCCATGCCATGGCCGGGTGCAAAACATTGGCAAGAAGACTGAAGAAATGCTCAAAATGATCCCGGACACCGAGATCAATACCATCGAGCGTTGTTCGGGTCATGCGGGTACCTATGGTGTTAAAAAAGCCTCCCACGAATACGCGATGAAGATTGGTAAACCCGTCTTCAAAGCCATGGCCACTATGAAGGATGGCAGCAAGCCTGATTTCATCAGCTCTGATTGCCCGCTGGGGGGACACCACATTGCGCAAGGTTTTGAGGTCAATGGATTGGGCGTGCCCGAGTTGAATCACCCCCTGACACTGGTGCGCAAAGCCTACGGATTGAAGTAACGAAAGACCCACCATGCAATTGACCGGACACATCACCCCTGAGAGCCTCATGTCGCTGGAGGCCTATACCAAATGGCGCAAACTTCACAAGCCTGAAGTCATTGCGCACCGCAAACTGCGCAGTGTGCAACTGGGCGAAAATTTGAATCTGCAATTTGAAAGCGAAACCACCATTCGTTACCAAATTCAGGAGATGTTGCGCATCGAAAAAGTCTTCGAGGAAGAAGGCATCCTGCAGGAAATCGAGGCCTATGCGCCTTTATTGCCAACAGGCTCCAACTGGAAAGCCACCATGATGCTCGAATACACCGACATCAATGAACGCAAGCGCGAACTGGCCCGTTTGATTGGCATTGAAGACCGGATGTACATCGAGGTCGAAGGCCAAAGCCGTGTGTATGCCATTGCCGACGAAGACTTGGACCGTGAAAATGACGAGAAGACCTCGGCGGTTCACTTTGTCCGTTTCGAATTGACCGACACCATGCGTGCGGCCGTTTTGGCGGGCGCTTCAGTCAAAGCGGGCTGCGACCATACGCACTACCCCGCTCACCAAACCATTGCGGCAGAAACCCTGGCAAGTCTGGCCGGTGATTTGAAGATCAATCCATCTTGATGTTGGCCGCCTTGATGGCTTTGGTCCAGTCGGCCGTTTCACGCTCCAGTACCTTGGTGGTTTCTGCGGGCGACAAATAACGCACCTCAATGCCAGCGGCATCGGCGCGTTGTTTGGTTTCCGGCAGTTCTATGCTGCGTTTGACATCGGCAGACAATTTTTGAATCACGGCTGGGGGAGTCCCCGCGGGCGCGTACAAAGCCACCCAAGACTCCAGTTCAAAGTTGGCCAATCCAGCTTCCGCCGCGGTGGGCACTTGCGGCATGCCGGGGTGGCGGATTTTACCGGTCACGGCCAGTGCTTTGAGCTTGCCCGACTGCACATGCTGCATGACCGAAGGCGGCGTGGTGATGAACACTTCAACTTGACCTGCCAACACATCAGCGATGGCCTGGCCCGAGCCTTTGTAAGGCACATGCACCATGTTGACGCCGGTTTGTAATTTGAAAATTTCGGTGCCAATGTGCGATACCGAGCCATTGCCCTGCGAGGCGTAATTGAGCTTGCCCGGGTTCTGCTTGGCATAGGCAATGAAGTCCTTGAGATTGTTGGCTGGTACCGATGGATGCACCGCGATCACGTTGGTGGCGACGGTGATCAGGCCCACGGGTGTGAGGTCTTTGAGATCCCAAGGCAGTTTGTCCATCAGGATCGGATTGGCAATGTGGTAACCCGAATAAGACACCAACAGGGTGTGCCCGTCTTTGGCCGCCTTGGCCACGTTTTGGTAAGCCAGGTTGCCGCTGGCACCGGGCTTGTTGTCGACCACCACCGACTGACCGATCAAGCGTGCCAAAGGCTCGGCCACCAAGCGAGCCGAGGTGTCCACTAAACCGCCCGGTGGGTTGGGCACCATCAAGGTAATCGGCTTGGTCGGAAATGCCTGAGCCCATAAGCCCGTGGGCGCACTCAAAACAGCCAAGGCCAGCGTGCAAATGAAGCGGCTGTGTCTTAATTTCATGGAGTATCTTTCGTGGATGCGGAATCAACGCATGCCAATTTTGGCGTCGGTGAAAATATTTTTCGCTTCGCGAGGCAGGCTGCGCCAGTACTGGTGTTGCGCATGGACCTCACCCCCCAAGGCCACGGCGGCCTCCCAACCCCAACGGGGCTTGTACAAAAAGCTGCGCGCCAGTGCAACCAGATCGGCATCACCGCGCTGCAACACGCCTTCGGCTTGTGCAGGTTCAGTGATCAAGCCCACTGCAAAGGTGGTCAGACCCGAACGTTCACGAACGGCCTTGGCCAATGGCACCTGGTATTCAGGGCCAAGCGGTATTTTTTGCAATGACGAGACACCGCCTGAAGAGATGTGCACAAACTGCGCACCCGCGTGTTTGAGCGCAATCGCCAGGTCGGCCGTTTCGTCCACAGTCCAGCCCCCATCGATCCAGTCTGTGCCGGAGATTCGAACGCCCAAAGCACCCAGGAAAACATCTCGAACCGCCTTGAAGACTTCCAGTGGGAAACGGATCCGGTTTTCGAACGAACCGCCATAGGCGTCGGTTCGGTGGTTGGAGATGGGTGACAAAAACTGGTGCAGCAGATAACCGTGCGCTGCATGCAATTCCATCGCTTCAATGCCCATGGCTTGACTGAGGCGGGCCGTGTTCACGAACTCAGCCTTGATTTGCGCCAAGTCGGCCACAGTCATTTCAGTGGGTGGGGCTTCTTGGGGCAGTTGAGGCAGGGCACTCGGAGCAACGGGTTGCCAACCCCCGTCGGCCAGTGAGATCAACATGCCGCCGTTCCAAGGCTCTGCGCTGGACGCTTTGCGGCCCGCATGGGCAATCTGAATGCACACCGGCACAGCGGGCGCCAGACGGCGGGCCCTTTGCAAGTTGTCACTCAAAGCCGCGGCGGTGGCGTCATCCCACAACCCCAGACAACCCGGTGTGATGCGACCCACCTTTGAAACCGCCGTGGCTTCGAGGGTGACCATGCCTGCGCCACTGTTGAGCAACTGCGTCCAATGCGCCAAATGCCAATCGGTGGCTTGTCCAGCATTCGCAGAATACTGGCATATGGGGGCCACCACAATGCGGTTGGGCAGGGTCAGGGGGCCATTGGGGGTGTCAAAGGTGAAGGGTGTGAAAAGTAAGCTCATGCCTCTATCTTAGGCCGATGCTTGGGGCTGACTATCCGTTGGGTGACAAGCCGGCGTCATCAGCTTGTATATGCATGCCAAAGGTCCCATTCTGGCTCTGGCGGCGATGTGATCACCAACTGCGCACCGTTTACAGGATGGTTCATTTCGAGTCGCATGGCATGGAGCCACAAGCGCTGAGCGCTCAGGTGTTCGGCAATGGCGCGGTTCAAAGGCCCTTTGCCGTGGGTGGCGTCGCCGATGATGGGATGGGCAATGTGTTTCATGTGGCGTCGCAGTTGGTGGCGTCGTCCGGTCAGCGGTTGCAGTTGTACCTCAGCAAACCGTGTACTCGGGAAATCACCCTGCGCCAAGGGCAGTTCACCACGGCGCAATGTGCAAAAGCGGGTTTGGGCGGCTTGTACTTCTTCGCGTTGACTGCGCATGTCGTCCGGCATGCGACGCAAGGGGTGATCGATCCATCCCTCTTCAACTGGCCAGCCGCGAACCATGGCACAGTAAGTTTTGTGCAGACCCTCGCCGGATTCAAAGGCTTGGCCCAAGGTGCGGGCCACCTCAGCGTTCAGTGCGAATACCAAGACACCGCTGGTGCCTTTGTCAAGACGGTGAACCGGCCACACCCGTTGACCGATCTGATCGCGCAGTGTTTGCAAAACAAAACGGGTTTCACCCTTGTCCAATAGGGTGCGATGCACAAGCCATCCTGCAGGCTTGTGCACGATGGCGAGATAATCGTCGATGTAAAGGATTTCGAGCATGCTGTACCTATTGTCTCCCGCCAAATCACTGGATTACGAAACCCCTGCGGGCGATGTCCCGCACACCTTGCCCCAGTTCTTGCCGCAGTCGGCAGAACTGATTGAGGTTCTGCGCCCCCAATCACCGCAGCAAATTGCCGAGTTGATGGACTTGAGCGATGCATTGTCTGCGCTCAATGTGGCGCGCTACGAGGCTTGGTCTCCCCAATTTACTGCCAAAAATTCCAAGCAAGCTATCCTGGCTTTCAATGGCGATGTGTATGACGGATTGGATGCCAAGACTCTGAGCCCCGAGTCTTTAGGCTGGGCCCAGCAGCATGTTTGCATTTTGAGCGGCTTGTATGGCGTGCTTCGGCCGCTGGACCGCATGCAGCCCTACCGACTGGAAATGGGCACCGCCTTGGCCAACCCCAAGGGCAAAAACCTTTACGCGTTTTGGGGTTCGCAGATTGCCGATCACTTGAACCTCAAATTAGCCAAAGACACGACGCCGGTGATTGTGAATTTGGCCTCACAAGAGTATTTCAAAGCGGTGGATCTGAAGACACTCAAAGCCCGCGTGATCGAATGTGTTTTTGAAGACTACAAAGCCGGCAAATACAAAATCATCAGCTTCTTTGCCAAGCGGGCACGGGGCTTGATGGCCCGTTACGCCTCGCTGAACCAGGTGAACCACCCCGACGGTTTGCGCGCTTTCAATCTGGACGGTTATGCGTTTGCGCCTGAACCGTCCATGCCAGACCGTCTGGTGTTTCGCCGCAGAATTTCAGACTGAAGCCGCGCATGAGCATGAACACACCAGAACACTCTCAGCTCGGAAAATCCAGCGCGTATGTGGACCAGTACGATCCTTCTTTGCTGTTTCCGATCCCCCGGGCCACCAAGCGGGCTGAGATCGGTGTTGTGGGTCAGCCGATATTTTTGGGTGCCGACTTGTGGACGGCGTTCGAGTTGTCGTGGCTCAATACCAAAGGCAAACCGCAAGTGGCGCTGGCGCACATCACGGTGCCTGCCGAGAGCACGCACATTGTGGAGAGCAAGTCTTTCAAACTCTACCTCAACAGCTTGAATAACACGCGCATCGAGGACGTGGACGAAGTGCGTCAACGCCTTCGTAAAGACATCAGCCAAGCCGTCTGGCATGCTGGGCCTGTGCAATCCAGTGTGGGTGTGAAAATGGTGTTGGCTGAAGAATTTGACAAACAAGCGGTGCATGAACTTGACGGGCTGAGCCTTGACCGCATGGACCTGGAATGCACCCGCTACGAACCGGCACCCGATTTGCTGACGGCCACACAAGATGAAGCGCCTGTGACAGAAACCTTGGTCAGTCACTTGCTCAAAAGCAATTGTTTGGTCACCGGTCAACCCGATTGGGGCAGCGTGCAGATCAGCTACACCGGGCCGCAAATTGACCAAGCCGGTTTGCTTCAATACATCGTGAGTTTTCGCAACCACAACGAGTTCCATGAGCAATGCGTGGAGCGCATCTTCATGGACATCTGGACACGTTGCAAACCCCTACAGCTCACGGTCTATGCCCGCTACACGCGGCGGGGTGGGCTGGACATCAACCCCTGGCGCAGCAGTCACCCGGGGGCCGTGCCTAAGAACATCCGCACGGC
>CANBWK010000112.1 GCA_947373105.1 Comamonadaceae bacterium
ACCGAATATTCAAAGGCGCGGCTGGAGTCTTTACCCGGTGTGACGATGGAGGCCAAGTGCACCACGGTGTCGATCTGGTGGTGGGCAATGCTGTCTGCCAGCGCCGGGTCGCGCACGTCTTGTGTGACGTAGGTGACGCCTGCCAGGCGCTGCGCAACGGGAACTTCGCGGACATCGACTGCAATCACGCTCGCATAGGCACCTTGGGCTAAGGTTTCAATAAGACGCTGACCTAAAAAGCCAGTTGCACCCGTGACCAGAACCCGTGACGCTTGAGGGCTGTGTTGTGCGGTCATGGTGCAGAGACTGCCGCAGGCCCACCGCTGCGCAAGGGTTTGCGGGACCACCAACTTGCCAGAATCAATCCGGCGATGATGTCCCAAAACCCCCAGACGCCTGCCACCACGGCCATACCGCCCAGACCGTTGAAGAAGCTGAAGATCAGCACCAAGCCCAGACCCGCGTTGCGGATGCCCACTTCAATCGACATGGCCCGGCAGTCATAGTCAGACAGGCCAGCCATGCGTGCAATGCTCCAGCCGGTGGCAAAGGCCAACGCATCGTGCAGCACCACGGCCAACAGCACCAGCCCTACATAGTCCATGAAGTAACGCCAGTTGCCTGCGATGGCACCGATGATGAAACCGATCAGGGCCAGAAAGCTGATGATGCGCAGTGGTTTTTTGAAGCGCTCAGTCCAAACTGGAAAACGTTGCACACAGGCTAAACCCAGCGCAAAGGGCAGACCAATGATCATCACAATGTGCACAAACATTTGCATCGGGTCCAGGGCGATGCTGGTCAACAGTGTGGACGCTGTGGGGTGGATACTGCCCCAGAAAGCAAAGTTCAGCGGCATGGCGAACACCGAAATGGCATTGGAGACGGCCGTCATGGAGACGCTGAGGGCCACGTTGCCGTTGGCGCGGTGCGTCAAGATATTGCTCACGTTGCCTGGTGGGCAGCAGGCCACCAGGATCATGCCCAGCGCTATGCTGGGGGCGGGTTGTAGGATCAGTGTGAGCACGTAGGTGATGGCCGGCAGGACCACAAATTGCGCGCCAATACCTACCGCAAAGGCCATGGGCATGCGCAGCAGACGGCGAAAGTCTTCTGTTCGCGTATCCAAGGCGATTCCGAACATCAAAAAACCCAACACCGCGTTGAGCACCACCAAGGACGCGGGGTTGAAGTTCAAGCGTATTTCGTCAACAGGCAACATGGGGCGTTCCTTGTGAGGATTTGAGGTTCAGGCCAGCGCGGCCGAGGCTTGGCGCACGGCGGCGCGGTAGGCGTCTTTGTTGACGTAGTAGGCCATGCGCTCAAGTTGCAGGTATTTGTAGCCACCTGAAACGTCAGGCGATGGGCCTTGCCGGGCCTGGTCGAGGGCCTGAGCCGCGGGGTGGTCGGTGTCCAGGCCTTTGAAGTAACGGGCCAACAACTCGGCCTGTTCGTAGCGGCCTTGCCAGCCCAGGCCGCTGGCCTCGACCATGCCCAGCACCGCCAGGCGACTGAACTGTGGCGAGAGCATGTTCAGGTAAAGCCGTGGGGCCATGCCTTGCCAGTTGAGCAGGGCGTGGTCGATGAAGGGGTAATGCAACTTGTAGCCGGTAGCGGCCATGACCATGTCGTAGTCTTTGCGACTGCCATCCTTGAAGTGCACGGTGTGGCCATTGAGCCTTGCAATGTCGGGCTGCACCTTCACATCACCATGGCCAATGTGGTACAGGATGAGCGAGTTGACCACGGGGTGGGACTCGTACATTTTGTAGGTGGGCTTGGGAAAACCAAAGCGCACCGGGTCACCGGTGAACCATTTGAGGATGGTGCTGTCAACGGCTTGCTTGAGGCGCATGGGCAGGGTGATCTTGCCCCCCACGGTGTCGGCCGGTTTACCAAAGACGTATTTGGGCACGAAGTAATAGCCTCGGCGCACCGAAATGTCGATGCTTTGGGCGCGGTGAACGGCGTCGACCGCGATGTCGCAACCTGAATTTCCTGCGCCCACGATGAGCACGCGTTTGCCATCGAATTGCTGGGCGCTTTTATAGGCCGAGGTGTGCAGCAGTTCGCCGCTGAATTGACCTTCAAAGATCGGCATGTTGGGTTCGGCCAGGGTTCCGTTGGCGATCACCACGCCTTTGTAGTCAGCGCTCTCGAGCAGGCCGTTGCCGGGGTCGATGGTGACGCGCCACAGGGTGTCGGGGGCATCACTCGCAGGCTGTACCTGCACCACGCGCACCCCAAAGCGGTAATGCCGAAGCAGGTCGAAGTGCTTGGCATAGGCCTGGAAGTAGGGCAGCAGTTGGCGGTGGCTGGGGTAATCGGCTGCGTCCTCATTCATCGGGAATTCGGTGAACTCGGTCATGCGTTTGCTGGAGATCAGGTGCGCCGATTCGTACACAGTGGAACGGGGGTTGCCCACGTTCCACAGGCCGCCTACGTCGCTGTGCGCCTCAAAGCCCTGAAAAGCGACACCCTGCAGGCTGAGCGCTCGTGCGCCAGCCAGTCCAGCGGGGCCTGCGCCGATCAGGGCGATTTTTTCTTGTGTTAAGAGAGGGGCTACGTTCATGGTTTCTTTGCCGATGTGTTCAGACCCGGTATTGGCGTTGCGCCCGATTGCCCCGCACGCGGTTTGCGGGGCTGACCGAGCAAGATCCGGTCATGCCAGCGTGCAGGCAGCAAAGACAAGGCCTGCGACAACCAGCCGATGCGTCGGGGCAATACGATATGTTCGCGACCCCTTGCTACGCCATGCAGCAAAGCCTGTGCTGCTTCATCAGGGCCCAACAAACCGGGCATGGCAAAAGTGTTACCAGCGGTCAGTGCTGTTCGCAAATAACCGGGGCTGATGGTGTGTACTGTGATTCGGGTTGGGCGTAATTCTGCACGCAGACTCTGCAAGTAGGCAATCAACCCGGCTTTGCTGGCGCAATAAGCACCATTGCCCGGCATACCACGCCAACCCGCCACACTCGCCACACCCACCAATGCACCCACTTGGCCACTGCTTTGCATCGCGTTTAAAAATGGCTGAAAGCTTGTAGCCACACCGAGCAAATTGATCTCGAGCATGCGGCGCATCACGGCCAAGTCGGTGGGCTCGGTCGTTTCAAAGCCGCCCGCCACACCTGCATTAGCGATGACGAGATCGGGCACGCCATGGTGTTGCATCCAGTCGGCAGCCATAGCCTGCATGGCTGCGGCATCAGAGACATCGGGTTGGTAAATGCGACACCGCTGCGGTGCGAGGTTTGAAAGAGTTTTCAGAATGTCGGAGTTCAAACCCACCAGGGCGACATGGCTTCCGGATTCCAATAGACGGCGCGCCAAAGCCTGGCCTAAGCCGCCGCAAGCGCCTGTGATGATTGCATTGCGATACATGCCGTGTTGAGTACCAGTGAATTTGTTACTGTAGATTTTGGCATGCCAAGGTGCTCATGTCTTTTGGTAAAGACCCTTGTGTCAGACGCCCAAGTGTTGTTCTAGCACGCCGGGGTTTTTGCGCAAATGATCGGAGCTGCCTTCATAGGCCACTTCACCTTTGACCAAAATGAGATTCCGGTCAGTGATTTGGGTCACGTGTTTCCAGTTTTTGTCCACGATGATCGCGCTGATGCCGCTGTCCTTGATCAGGCTGCAAATACGCCAGATTTCGCGGGCGATGAGAGGCGCTAAACCTTCGGTGGCTTCGTCCAAAATAAGCACATCGGGATTGGTCATGAGCGCACGGCCGATGGTGAGCATTTGTTGCTCTCCGCCGGAGAGTTGTTGGCCACCATGGTTCAGGCGCTCTTTCAGGCGAGGGAAAGTATCCAGAACGCGTTCGTACGTCCAGTCGCACTGGCCTTGGGTGCCGGCGCGAGCCGCCATTTTCAAGTTTTCTATCACGCTCAGATTGCCGAAAATACCCCGACCCTCAGGGACGTATGCAATGCCCAATTGAGCGACTTCAAAGGTAGGGCGGTTGTTCATCACGCGGCCTTTGATGCGAACTTCACCCGACCTTGGTGGCACGATGCCCATGAGGGTTTTGAGCAGGGTGCTTTTGCCCATGCCGTTGCGGCCCATCAGGCCGATGGTTTCGCCTCGTGCGACAGAAAAATCGATACCGCGCAAAATGTGACTGGCACCGTAGAAGGTATGGAGGCCTTGGCTTTGGATGAGCAAATCTGACATCAGTGTTCCTCGCTCAGATCTTCGCCCAAATAGGCCGCTTGCACGGTGTTGTCGGCACGAACGACGGCCGGCAAGCCGCTGGCTATGACTTGTCCATTGACCATCACCGTGAGTCGATCCGATAAGGTGAAGATCGCGTCAATGTCGTGCTCGACCAGCATGATGGCATGGTCTTTTTTGAGTCGCAGCAAAAGTTGCACCATGCTTTCGGCTTCGGCCACGCCCATGCCAGCCAAAGGTTCATCAAGCAGTAAAACCGATGGCTCGGTGGCCAAGGTCATGGCAATTTCAAGCTGCCGTTGTTCGCCGTGGCTGGCTTCGCCAGCGACATGGTGCCGACGGTTTTGCAGGCCGGCCAGTTCCATGGCGCGTTCTGCACGTTCATTCACTTCGTGCATATTGAAAGCCGATCGCCACCAGTGCAGGGGATTGAAAGCGCTGGGTTGGCTGCGCGATTGTGCTGCCAATCGCACGTTTTCCCAAACGCTGAAAGACCGAAAAATATTGGTTTTTTGGTAGCTTCGGCCCAGGCCATTGCTGGAAATTTTTTCGGGTGACCAGCCTGAGATGTTTTGTTCTCGCAAGCTGACCGTACCAGAGGTGGCCGGTAAATCGCCTGACAATAAATTGGTAAGAGTGGATTTTCCAGCGCCATTGGGGCCGATGACCGCGTGAATCTGGCCAAGCCATAAATCCACAGAGACCTGGTTGACTGCCGCCAAGCCACCAAAACGTTTGGTCAGATCGCGAGCACTGAGCAACGGTACTTCGCTCTTAGGCAAGGTGGTGTTGCTCATGGGGCATCTCCATGGCGCTTGAGCAGCCGTGCCAGCAAGCCCAGAATGCCACGCGGTGCAAAGACGACCAGGCCAACAATGAACAAGCCCATCCACAATTGCCAGTGTTTGCCTAAGTTAAAGCCTGCAATTTCGGGCAGATCTTTGAAAACGTGCAGCAAATATTCGAATGAAAACGCACCGATGATGGCGCCTGCAAAATTACCCATGCCGCCAAGGATCACCATCATGATGGCGTGTGCGCTCATGTGAAAACCCATGAGCTCCGGGTTGATGTAGCCTGTTTGAGCGCCCCACAAATACCCGGCCAGGCCGGCCAATGCCCCGGCCAGAGTGAATGCGGAGAGCTTGTGTGCGAAGGTGCCAAAGCCCAGTGCCCGCATGCGATGTTCATTCACCCGAATGCCAGCCAACGCGCGCCCAAAGGGGCTCCAAAGTAGACGGCGCAAGAAGCCGTAAACAGCCAGAAGACAAGCGAGGGTGAAGTAATAAAAGACTTGCTTGTTTTCCAGGTCAAACAGTTTTGCATCGGGTTTGAAGTTGATGTAAATGCCATCCGAACCACCCAAGGCTTTGTTGTCAAAAAAGAGATAGAAGACCATTTGCGCAAAAGCCATGGTGACCATGATGAAGTAAATGCCATGGGTGCGTACCACCAGAAAACCGATCAACAGGGCCAGCAGCGCAGAGGCTGCGACGGCAAGAGGTAATGATGTATATAAACTGACGGGCTGGCCTGCAGGCGTCAGAAAGGCCAGCGCATAGCCGGCCACACCAAAATAAGCGGCATGCCCCAGAGAGACCAAGCCCGTGACGCCTTGCAGCAAATCGAGGCTCATCGCAAAGATGGCCAGAATCATCATGCGCGAGACCATTTGGACATAAAAATCAGTGCCCACAAAAGGGAATAACAGCAGGGCTAAAAGGCACAAGGCAAGTAGCACATTGAGGCTGCGCGGCAGGGTTTCGAGATGGGATTGAGGTGAACTCATGAGGGCAATAATTCAGGTCATTCGTTAATGTTTAAACAAGCCTTCTGGCTTCCACAGCAGGACCGCTGCCATCAAGACATAGACCAACATGCCCGCCACTTGGGGGAGCAATACTTTGCCAAACGTATCGACCAGACCGACCAGTAAGGCCGCAATCAGGGCGCCCCTGACAGAGCCGATGCCACCGATCACCACCACCACAAAACACATGATGAGCACTTGTGAGCCCATGTTCGGGTACACACTCGAAACGGGCGCTGCCACCATGCCAGCAACAGTGGCCAAGCCGACACCCAGCGCGAATACAACAGCATGAATCAGTTTGATGTTAACGCCCAAGGCTTCTGTCATTTCGTGGTTAAACGCACCGGCACGGATTTTCATCCCCAACCTGGTTTTGGAGATCAGCAAGTAAAGTGCAAGCGCCAACACCAGACAAACCCCGGACATGAAGAGACGGTAGACGGGGTAAGACAGCGTGTCTGTGAGCGGTATGGACGTACTCAGCACATCAGGAATGGTGACCCCATGCACATCGTCACCCCAAAGAATGGAGCGCATTTCTTCAAAGACATAAATCAGGCCAAAGGTGAGCAGTACTTGGTCCAGATGGTCGCGCTGGTAAAAGTGCCTGAACAGAAGCCACTCCAACAGCAGCCCGAACAGCACGGACAGTGCCGTACCCACGATGATGGCCAGCGTAAAACTGCCGGTCAAACTTGCAAGCGACCAAGCCAAGTAAGCGCCCAACATGTAAAAACTGCCGTGGGCCAAATTAACCACACCCATGATGCCGAAGATCAGTGTGAGACCCGCGGCCAGCATGAACAGCAGCAGTCCATATTGCACGCTGTTGAGCAGTTGAATCAGAAAATTAACGATATCCATACCGAAATTTCAATTACCCGAAAACGATGGAATGAAAAAAAGGCGGAGCCTGTCCGCCTTTCAAAATCCTCAAAATGCCGAGCATCAGCCCATGCGGCATCCTGTGCCCGGATCGGCCAAGGCTTTAGCGGCCACGCCGATGACCTTGTTTTCGCCATTTTCGGCAACACGCAAATAAATGTCTTGCACGGGGTTATGGGATTTGCTCATTGTCCATTTCCCGCGTGGACTGTCGATCACTGCAGTTTCCATGGCTTTATAGAGTGCGGGTTTCGAATTCACATCACCGTTAACGGCTTTCATGCCTTGCGCTAACAACAGACCGGTGTCATAGCCTTGAACGGCATACACGTCAGGTTGTGCGCGGAAGGTTTTTGCGTAGGCCAAACGGAAGGTCTTGTTGCGGGGTGTGTCCAGCGAGTCGCTGTAATGCAATGTGGTCATCACGCCGTCTGCGGCGGGACCAGCAGCCTCAAGCACACCTTCGGTCAGGAAACCGGAGCCGTACAAGGCGATCTTGCCTTTCAGACCTGCAGCTGCAAAATCTTTCATGAACTTGGCACCCGATGGGCCGGCAAAAAAGCAGGCGACCGCATCTGGTTTGAGGGCGGCAATCTCGGTCAGTAAAGCCTGAAACTCGACGTTAGGGAAAGGCAAGCCCAGCTCTTTAACGATGGTGCCGCCGGCCTTGGTGTAGCTTTCTTTGAAGCCTTCAAAGGCTTCGTCGCCTGCGGCGTACTTCCAGGTAATCCAGACTGCTTTTTTGTGACCACGTTTGACCATGGCCTCACCCAGAGCCAATGTGGGCTGGCTGTTGGAGAAGCTGGTGCGGAACACGTTCGGTGCGCACAAGGCGCGAGTGGCAGCGTGCACGCCGGCATTGGGAATGAGGGTGAGCACACCGGAATCACGGGCGACTTTTTGGATACCCATTTGAACACCCGAGTGCACTGTGCCGATCAGCACGTCGACTTTGTCGCGCTGCAC
Organism: Comamonadaceae bacterium; assembly: GCA_947373105.1. Lineage (GTDB taxonomy): Bacteria > Pseudomonadota > Gammaproteobacteria > Burkholderiales > Burkholderiaceae_C > Limnohabitans_A. The sequence goes on from CANBWK010000112.1 coordinate 7,844, forward strand.
CAGTTTGTTGGCATTTTCAATGCCTTTAGAAGGGTCGGATTCGTCGTCGACTTTGAACCATTCAATTTCACGTCCACCCAATTTTCCACCTTGCTCATTGATGGCCATGCGCACGCCGTTTTCAATGGCCACACCCAAGGGCGCAAAGGCGCCAGAGTAGGGAAGCATCAAACCCACGCGAATCTTTCCGGTTTGCGCCAAAGCCCATTCGGGCAGGATCAGCCCTGTGGATGTGACTCCCGCCAAGGCGGCACCTTTGAGAATTGAACGGCGTGAAGATGGGATTCGGTTCATGTGAAGACTCCTGTTTGTATATGCATTATGTTGCATCTTTCGGGATCACTTGATTAGGGTTAACGCTGACGCAATGGCCTGGCGATGAAATGCATTTTTTTCAGCGTGATGGCATTCAACTGGCTTGATAATCTGAAAACAGATTCAATTCAATAGGGAAGATGATGTTGAACAAATTGCAATGGATCTTTTGCGCTTTAGTGGTTTTGTTAACAGCATGTGGTGGTGGATCGGGTACACCGGCTGCTAATTTGACGGTTCCTGGTGCGCCCTTGAACCTAACGTTCACAGCAGGCGATGGCTTGGCGACCATCCATTTTTCTGCCCCAAGCTCGGATGGAGGCTCGGCCATCACGTCTTACACCGCAACATGTCTAAACGGTTCAGCCAAAGTTATCAAGCAAGGCACTGCGGCCCCTTTGCTTGTCTCTGCTTTGACAAATGGTTTGGCCTATTCGTGCAGCGTTGCTGCCACCAATGCACAAGGCACGGGCAATGCATCGACTACGGTGACTGTGACGCCGGTAGCGCCTACTTCGCCCGTGGGCGCATTCACTTTATCAAGTCAGGCGGCTGTAGAGGGTGGAACGCTCCCGATCGATTACACCTGTGACGGCTTCAGTGCATCACCTGCACTAACGTGGCGCAATGCACCCGTGGGTACGCAAGAGTTTGCGTTGGTCATGAGCACCATACCTACCCCTGGAACCATCAAGTACAACTGGGTGCTTTACAAGATTGCATCTTCTGTCACTGATTTGGCAAAAGACAATTACACCGCAGGTACTGCGGGTGTGGGCAGTGATGGCCCATTGCTGGGTTATCAAGCCCCATGCTCTCAAGGTCCAGGAGCCAAAACTTATACCTTCACGGTGTATGCCTTGTCCAAGCCAGTCTCGCTATCAGGTAGCAGTATCGGTGGTACTGAAGTGTTGAGCGCGATCAGTGCGTCAACTCTGTCACAAGCTTCTTTGAATGTGACTTATACCCGCACCACACCCACTACTGCGGCTAGCAATTGCACCTATGTCAAAAATTCTGTCACCGGGTCTACGACGGGTACGCCGGTCATCAGTTGCGATGCAAGTTATGCCTACATCGCCTCAAGCGCTTTGCCTTCGCACACGATGATGAGCGCTATCGCAGCGACCAATTTGCAGGTACCGATTGCCCAAAATTTCTGGGGAAGCAATGCCTGGCGTATTCCTTTGAATCCAGCCATCGCAAGTACGACCACATCGGCTGTGGACGGGCCCATTGGTGTGGCCATCAATGGGGTGCCTATTTTCAATCCTTGCAAACAAGGTGGTTGCCAAAATGGAGATACCAAAGCATTGGGTGAGTTGGACTCTTGCAATGGTCATGCGGGAAGAGCCGATGATTACCACTACCATGCCGCGCCCAGTTGCATGATGGTCGGTAAGCCTCCCAATTATTGGGACACCCATCCCGTGGGCTGGGCGCTGGATGGGTTTGCCATCATGGGCTACAACAACCCCGACGGTTCAGTGGCCACACGCGACGCGACTTGTGGCGGTAATACAGTTGCAACACCCAATGCGCCTGCGGGCTACACCTACCATGTGACTGACCAGTCCCCTTATGTGCTTTCATGCTTCAGGGGTAGCCCCAGCCCTGATTTGGCAGGGCAGGGGGCCAAATACTCGCCCATTCGGCAGCCACCTGTTACGCCATTTGCCGTGTCCAATATGTCCCTGAGTGGTGCCGTGGACGGCCTGCAAACTTTGCTGTTCAGCTCCAGCCAAAGTTTCACAACCACCGCCACCGGATCGGACAGTGTGGTCAATAAAGCCGGTTCATATCAAATTCGTTACGCGCCTTTGAGTGGCGCTGATTTACTGGCCTCCTTGGCCTTGAATGCCAACAAAGGCAAATCAAGTTGTTGGCGTTTTGAATTTCTCACGGCTGCGGGTGCGACCTCACAGACCGCGCAGGTTTACTGCCGATGAAACGTTTCTTTGGGCGGGTCTGTCTGCTTTGGGTGTTGGTTTGCGCATGTGTTCAGGCGCATGAATTGCAAGAGCATAAATTGCAAATGGTGCTGCGCGATGACCGTCATTTGATTATGAGCCTGTGGTTGGACATACCCAACGCCATGCGCAAAACTTTGGAGCCAAGCTTGAGCAGTGCGGCTTTTGAAATGAAGTATTCGGCGATGCCCTTGCCATTGTTTGAAAAAGCCTGGGGGCAGTGCATCAGCGTGTGGCGCGAACAATGGCAGCTCAAAAATTCTGCAGGCGCTGCTATTTCTTCTCCCGATTGGCGATGGCCCGATGGGGCTGCGTTGCAAAATCAAATCAAATTGCAAATGATGGCCAACGTGACGGGAACTGCCCACGCGCATGCGGAGTTGACGGTCATCGCTGGTGAGGTGGTCTCAAATTCGATTTTGCAATCAGCACGTTTACAAATGCCCACGAGCTGGAAACCCCTGATGGTCGTCAGTTACAAGCCTTCGCAGCAGTGGACGCCATCGTCTGAAAAACCTGTCCTGTTGAAATTCTGAAATGAAGACGTCGCCTGAACTCGCCAAAGATCTTTCTGCACTTTTTCAAGCGCATGCGGGTGTGACATTTCCAATGTGTGCCTTGGCGGTTTTGCATCAAGGTCGGGTCGTCGTCAATCAGGCTTGGGGTCAGTGCGAAAACCTGATTGCTTCGACGGATACCTTGTTTGATATTGCGTCAATATCCAAATTGTTCACCACCACAGCCTTTTTGTCCTATGTCAGTCGCGGCAAGCTTGGGCTGGACGATCCCTTGGTGTCTGTTTTGCCGGAGTTTGGTCTCAGTGGTTCTCGGGCCATTGAAGGAGGACAGGATCCCCATAGCTTGCAAAGGTTGACGTTGGACGCTTCTTTGCAGGGCCAAACCGTAGACCCCTTGGGCGTGACCTTTCGTCACTTGCTCACCCACACCTCTGGACTGCCTGCATGGCGTGATATTTACGCTGTTTCTGGCGCTGTATCCATGCC